>JAGRGP010000115.1 GCA_020445415.1 Gammaproteobacteria bacterium
GAGCTGTTCCTGGTCGAGGGCGACTCCGCGGGTGGATCGGCCAAGCAGGCGCGCGACAAGGAGTTTCAGGCGATCATGCCCCTGCGGGGTAAGATACTCAATACCTGGGAGGTACACTCGGGAGAAGTGCTGGCTTCTCAGGAAGTGCACGATATCTCGGTAGCGATCGGGGTTGAGCCCGGGTCTGATGACTTGTCGGGGTTGCGTTTCAACAAGGTTTGCATACTCGCCGATGCCGACTCTGACGGGGCCCACATCGCCACGTTGCTGTGTGCCCTGTTTCTGCGCCATTTCACGAAGCTGGTCCAGCAGGGGCACGTATATGTTGCTATGCCCCCCTTATACCGAATCGATGTCGGTAAGCAGGTCTTCTATGCGCTGGACGATCAGGAACAGCAAGGCATATTGGACCGGATCGCCGCCGAGAAACTGAAGGGCAAGATCGGCATTCAACGCTTCAAGGGGCTCGGAGAGATGAATCCCGCGCAGCTTAGGGAGACTACCATTCACCCGGATACCCGGAGATTGGTGCAGTTGACCGTCGAGGCCGGGGATGATACCAACGGTATCATGGATATGTTGCTGGCCAAGAAGCGTTCTCCGGACAGGAAGCTTTGGCTCCAGGAAAAGGGCGACTTGGCGGAGGTTTGATTGTGAAGAAAACGAAGTACATAACTCCGTTTCTGGTACTTGGGGCGCTAATGCTGTCTATGCCTGGTTGGGGACAGAAATGGACCTTCCGGGACCCCCATGACGCAGTGCCTCATTACGAGGAGCCACCGGAATGGGAAGAGCAGCAGACCGAGCTTCCGCCATATCCCAAGGATGAGGATCTACTGGAAATCCATTTTCAACGGCCAGATTCCCGTTTCCGCTACTATTTGGACCCGGGATCATTGGCTATTGGCACAGACGGGGCAGTGCGCTACGTGGTGGTAATGGACTCTGTTTCGGGAGCCAGGAACGTGATGTATGAAGGTATTCGCTGCAGTGACTATGACTATAAAACCTATGCCTTCGGTAATCGGCAGGGGCAGTTCAAATCGCTCAGTAACCCGAAATGGCGGGAGATACCCAACACCGGCAACAACTGGTACAGGCACGCCCTCTGGAAGCACTTTCTGTGTATTCCGGAGACCGAACTGGGTCCCCGCTCCCGGGATGAAATCCTGACGGCAATCCGATACTACCGGGACAAAGGGCAGGTTAGTAAGTGAGTCAGCGGGGCTGACGCCACCCTCTCCCGGGTCAGTTTGGGCACAGCCGGGTCGGGGCGGTAGTGGCTCGTAACCTGACAATACCTGTCAGTTCTCGTATCATGCTGCGCCACAGTACCCCAGCGGGAAGTCCAACCACAGCGGCGCGCAATGAGCAAAGGAATCGAACAGAGTCTAGAAGGCATCGAGCAGATGCCCTTGAAGGTCTTTTCTGAAAAGTCCTACCTGGACTACTCCATGTATGTGATTTTAGACCGGGCCTTGCCGCACATTGGCGACGGGCTTAAGCCGGTGCAGCGGCGGATTGTTTACGCCATGTCCGAGTTGGGCTTGTCGGCGCTGTCGAAGCACAAGAAATCCGCCCGTACCGTTGGGGACGTACTTGGTAAGTATCATCCCCATGGAGACAGTGCCTGCTACGAGGCGATGGTCCTTATGGCTCAGCCCTTTTCCTATCGCTATCCGCTGATCGATGGGCAGGGCAACTGGGGATCCGCGGACGACCCCAAGTCGTTTGCCGCCATGCGCTACACGGAGGCACGGCTCGCCCCGTATGCCCGTTTGCTGTTGAGCGAGCTGGGCCAGGGAACTGTGGACTGGCAGCCGAACTTCGACGGCACCCTGACAGAGCCCAAGATACTCCCGGCACGTCTTCCCAATCTCCTGTTGAATGGTGCGACCGGGATCGCCGTGGGAATGGCAACGGACGTTCCCCCCCACAATCTACGTGAGGTGGCGACAGCCTGCATCCGTTTACTGGATGATCCCCAAGCGACGGTGGAGCAACTGTGTGAGCATCTACAGGGTCCGGATTTCCCTACCGAGGCGGAAATCACAACGCCCCGTGAAGAGCTGGTGAAGCTGTATCAAACCGGTACCGGTAGCATCCGCATGCGGGCCAGCTTTGAGCGGGAGATGGGTGATATCATCATCACCGCACTGCCCCACCAGGTATCCGGCTCCCGGGTGCTGGAGCAGATCGCCGCGCAGATGCAGGCCAAGAAACTGCCAATGGTGGAGGATTTGCGCGACGAGTCCGATCATGAGAATCCTACCCGGCTAGTGATTGTGCCCCGCTCCAACCGGGTCAACGCTGAGCGGCTGATGTCACATCTGTTTGCCACGACAGATCTTGAGCGCAGTTACCGGGTCAATATGAATGTGATCGGCCTCAATGGCCGTCCGCAGGTGAAGAGCCTCCGGGAACTGCTGGTCGAATGGCTGAGTTTTCGCTTCCAGACCGTGCGGCGCCGCCTGGAATTCCGGTTGGGAAAGGTCCAGGAAAGACTGCACCTCTTGGAAGGTCTGCTGATAGCCTATTTGAATATCGACGAGGTGATCAGGATCATTCGCACGGAGGATGAGCCCAAGCCCGTGCTTATGTCCCGGTTTTCGTTGAGCGACATCCAGGCCGAGTATGTACTGGATACCAAGTTGCGCCAGCTTGCCCGGCTTGAGGAAGTAAAGATTCGGAGTGAACAAAACGAGTTGTCCGAGGAGCGGGATCAGTTGGAGAAGACCCTGGGATCGTCAAGGCGTATGAAGACCCTGATTCGTAGAGAGATAATGGAGGATGCCGAGACGTACGGCGATGATCGCCGTTCACCCATCGTAATGCGGGAAGCGGCGGAAGCGTTGGGGGAGTCCGACCTGTCACCCAGCGAGCCACTGACCGTGGTCCTGTCCGAAAAGGGCTGGGTGCGCGCGGCCAAGGGCCATGAGATTGATCCCAACGGCCTTGCCTACAAGTCCGGAGACAGGTTTTTGGCGGCGGTGAAGGTGCGCAGCAACCAGCCCGTGGTGTTTCTGGATTCGACGGGTCGCAGCTATTCCTCCCAGGCCAACAGCCTGCCGTCGGCCCGTGGCCAGGGAGAGCCTCTTACCGGCCGTTTCTCCCCGCCAGCGGGGGCCAGCTATACGGCTGTACTGGCCGGCGAGCCGGATCAGCGTTACTTGATGGCTTCGGATGCGGGCTACGGTTTTCTGGTGCGGCTCCAAGAGTTGTGCACCAAGAGTAAGGCTGGCAAGGCCCTGCTCTCGCTTCCCAACGGTGCCCGCGTCATGCCACCGGCAAGGGTATTCGATCCCGCCAGCGATCAGGTGGTGGCGATAAGTAACGAGGGACGCATGCTCGTATTCCCGCTCGCTGAGTTACCTGAATTGAGTAGAGGAAAAGGTAATAAAATTATTAGCATACAGCCTAAACGTTTGGAATTGCGTGAAGAGTTTATGATGGCAATTAGCGTAATCCCCAAGGATGGTCGACTGGTGATCTTCTCGGGCAAACGATACCTCAAACTGAGGAGGCAGGATCTGGAACATTATCAGGGATCGAGGGGCCGACGGGGGAACAAATTACCGCGGGGGTTTCAACGGGTAGACCGCGTAGAGGTAGAGGATGCCTGATAATGCTTCCGCAGGTTAGCCCGATGGGTCGCTGTCCCCTTCGCTAGGCGGGCGGGACAATAGCCGAGCGATCTCCGCAGAGTGCTTTTTCAGGGTACGGGTGATCTTTTTCTGAATCAACGGTTCTAGTGACTGCAGCAGGTTGGTGCTGATCCGGGTGGCGAGTTCATCGAGCGCCTGGTCCCAGGATGCGGGTTCGGCCGGGTGTTCGGCTTCGGTACTGGGGAGCGGCTCGGCGGCAAGTGCCGTTTCCGCCCGAGTGGCAGGCTTCAATCCCTCGTCAGGTGGCAAGTCCGTTGCCGGCGGGGGGGCAGCTTTGCTCCAGGCCGCCTCCGGGTCTCCGGGTTCGATTACGTCGAGCAAGATCGGTATCCCCAGTGTGTCGACTGGAAACGTTTCGCCCCGCTGTTTGTTCTCTTTTTCCGTCATCTTGAGATTTGATGGTTGTTGAGGGGGTAGCCCCGGTCACGATAGTAACGGTATCGGGCGCGTCCGGCCTCGCGTGCCGCCGGATCCTGGTCAAGGGGTTCGAGGACACGCTCGAAACGGCTGAAGAAGGGGGGTATCTCGGCGGCCAGATTGACCAGCACGTCATGCTCGTTCCCGCCTTCACCACTCCAGCCGATCAGTACCGGATTGGACTCTGGTTCCGCTTCACCGAGGATTCCGTGGGGTACGAAACTTCCATCCTGGTAGGTCCACAATAATGTGTCCAACTGCCGGGCCTCGGCATCGGAACCGGTATGCAAATAGACGCGGTGCCCCTTCTGCCAAGCCTTTTCCGCCAGCCTGCAGGCGAGCAGGTGACGGTTTCCACCAGCCTGTTCATTGAGGATGTAGAAGTCGATCTGGGTCATCAGCTATCCAGACCGCAACGTTTTATCAGCAGTTGGCTGAGTAACGGTACCGGCCGGCCGGTAGACCATTTATCCGGGGCCGAATTCCAGGCGCTGCCCGCGATATCCAGGTGCGCCCATTTGAATTGTTTGGCGAACCGGGAGAGGAAACAGGCAGCGGTAATGGTACCTGCTCCCTTGCCGCCAATATTGGCCATGTCCGCGAAATTGCTGTCGAGTTGATTCTGGTAATCGTCCCAAAGCGGTAATCGCCAGGCCCGGTCGCCACTTGCAGAACCTGCTGCCAGCACCTCTTCGGCGAGATCGTCATCGTTACTCATCAAGCCGGAGGCATGAGACCCAAGGGCAATGATGCAGGCACCGGTAAGGGTGGCGATATCGATAACCGCGGCCGGAGAAAAACGCTCGACGTAGGTGAGGGCATCACACAGAATCAACCGGCCTTCGGCATCGGTATTGAGTACCTCGATGGTTTGTCCGGACATGCTGGTGACGATGTCTCCCGGCTTGTTGGCGTTGCCATCGGGGAGATTTTCGGAACTGGGAACCACCCCTATGAGATTAATTGGGAGTTCCATTGCGCTGCACGCGGCCAGTGTACCGAGTACGCTGGCACCGCCGCACATATCGTATTTCATCTCATCCATTCCGGCGGCGGGTTTGATGGAGATGCCCCCGGCATCGAAGGTGAGGCCCTTGCCCACCAATACCACCGGTTTGGCGGCGCCGGCACCCTTGTATTCCATGATGATCAGCTTGGGAGGCTGTCGGCTTCCCCGGCTCACCGACAGTAGCGCACCCATCCCGAGCTCTTGCATCTGCTTTTCCCCAAGCACTCTCACATTGAGTTTCCGGGAGCGCCGTCCCAGGGCTCTGGCTTGCGCGGCCAAGTAACTTGGTGTGCAGATATTGCCGGGCAGATTGCCCAGGTCTTTGGCGATGGAGACACCCTGTGCAATGGCTTGACCATGGTCCAGTGCACGTTGCAGTGCAACGGATTTTCTCCGTTTGCCGATATGTAGGCCCAGCCGCTTGAGCGGCCGCTGCTGAGGTTCGGTTTTACTCTTGCACTGCTGGAACCGATATAAGGCCCCTGCGCTTGCCAACACGGTTTCCCGAAGTACTTGATAACCCGTAGCACCGGACGGCTCCAATGCGGAGAGGCAGGTGACGGCCTCCGTGGGGAAACTTTCGTTCAGTACAGCGGCGCTTTTGGCGACCGCTTTTCGAAATGCCCGCAGATCAAATTCGTCCCGCGGTCCGAGGCCGATCAACAGCACCCGCTCACTGCTACAGCCCGGCAAATCGTAAACAAACTGGTAGCGTTCGGCGGTACCATCAAAGTCACCCCGTTCCAACAGCCGGTCGAGTGCGCCTTCGCAGTGCTCATTCAACTCGGTCGCGGGTTCGGTCAGTTGACGCTTGGCATAGATGCCGACAACCAAGCAGGAGGTCCTGACGGCAGCCAATCTGCCAGATTTTAAAAGGTATTCCATCATCTCTCCTATCGAGCTCTCTCGTGCAGGATCAATTAAGATCTAGCCTATCATCAGCGATTTTGCCGGCGCTCTTAGTCTACAAGAACTTCCGCTGTTTGCCACCGGGCTGATATCCTTGCAGGTTGGATTGCAGGGATCCCTTGAACGACAGCCAGCGATGCTACCGATAATCGACCGCTACATTCTTTGGGAGGTGTCCAAGGCTTTCCTGGGCATTACGGCATTGTTGTTGCTGGTATTGGTGGGTAGCGGCTACTTGCGGCTGTTGGGAGAGGCGGCGTCGGGCAGTATCGGTCAGGAGGTGATGCTCAAACTGGTGGGTATAGAGGCGCTCAGGGTATTGGCACCCATCACGCCTCCCGCGTTTTTTTTGGCCATTTTGGTGATTCTGGGCCAGATGTACCGCGACAGTGAGATGACGGCATTGTCAGCCAGTGGAATTGGTAGTGTGCGGATCTTTCGTGCCGTGTTTCTCGCCGCCCTGCCGGTGGCGCTTTTTGTCTCCTGGCTATCGTTGGATCTGCGGCCCTGGGCAAACGATGAGCGCAAACTGTTGTTTGGACGGCAGGATATCAAGGCGGAATTCAACGCTGCGGTTGCCGGTAGATTCAACGAGTTCAGCAGGGGAGATCTGGTGTTCTATGTGGGCGGTATGTCGGAGGATCGACAGCGCTTGCAGGAAGTTTTTGTGCAACACCGGAAGCACGGCAAGCTGGGCTTGATCGTTGCGCGTGAAGGGTACCAGTCTCTCGATCCGGTCACGGGGGAGCATTTTGTGGTCCTTACCGACGGGCGGCGGTACGAGGGCGTGCCGGGGAAGAACGACTTCAGCATCGTCGAATTTGAGAAATATGGTCTACGTATCGAATTGGAACCGGAGCAACGCAACAATTTCCGCATCGATGCGCTGCCCACCGCTGAACTCCTACTGTCGAATGAGCTGCGCCATCGGGTTGAACTGCAGTATCGGCTGATGTTGCCGGTCGCAGTATTGGTATTTACCTTTATTAGCGTGCCGCTCAGCTATTCCCTGCCGAGAAGCGGGATTTACGGACGTTTGATTCTTGCCATCCTGTTTTATCTGCTATTCATCAACCTGCTGGCGTTGTCGGGAGCTTGGATGGAGGCAGGTACCACCCCGGCTTGGATGGGGCGCTGGTGGGTACATGTAGTGATGTTGGTTCTTGCCGGGTTGGTGATGGTCTACCGGTCCCCCCGGCTGAATCGCAAGATACTTCGACTCATCGGCAGGATCAGACGTTGAAGCTGCTTGATAGGTACATCGGCAGGAATGTCGTACTGAGCATCCTGCTATCCTTGGTGATCTTGTTGACCTTGGTGGCCTTCGTCTCGTTGTTGGAGGAGATGGAGGACGTAGGACGGGGCAATTACCGAACCTGGGATGCGATTCAATATGTACTGCTCATCCTACCACGGGTTGCCTACGAAATATTTCCCGTGGCGGTGTTGTTAGGCAGCCTGGTCGGCATGGGAGGTTTCGCCACCCATTCCGAGCTCATTGCCATGCGCGCCGCCGGCATCTCATTGAACCGGCTGGTCATATCCGCGTTAAAGGCGGGTCTGGTTTTTGTGGTTGCGGTTATCCTGATCGGCGAGTTTGTGGCACCGGTGAGTGAGCAATGGGGTGAGCAAATGCGGGCGGCCAAGTTATCCAAGCAGATAACGCTGAAAACCAAGTACGGTTTCTGGGCGCGCGACCGTAACGCAATCATCAACATTCGTTACATTATTTCCAGTTCGCATCTGAAGGACATCTATATTTACGAGTTCGACAACCAACAGGAACTGAAGGTTGCCACCTATGCCGAGAATGCCAATTATCAGAAAGCGAACGAATGGCTGCTGAGGGGAATTAAACAGAGCCTGTTTTCCGAGGGGCAGGTAGAGAGCCGGCAGTTGGAGAGTGCCGCTTGGGCTTCGATGCTTAACCCCGAGTTGCTGGATATCGTCGTCAGGCCGTCGTTGTTGCCGATCTGGGGGCTTCATCAGTATATCCGGTTTATGCAGGATAACGGATTGGAGGCAATAGGCTACGAAGTTGCTTTTTGGAGCAAGATCGTTACCCCGGTGACTACCCTCATCATGGTGTTTCTCTCTGTGCCGGTGGTATTCGGGGTACTGCGTTCAGTGGGAATTGGCCAGCGAATCTTTGTCGGAGGGTTGCTGGGGACCGCGTTTCTGATGCTCAACAAGGCTTTTGCCAATATGGCCGTTGTGTTTCATCTTAATCCGTTCTTTGCCGCGGTGTTCCCCACCGCGTTGGTGCTTGGCCTGGGCATTTGGTTCATGCGCAAGCACCATTGATAAAAAGGGGCGCTGGACGATGTTGGCGGCTATCCGGTGCCTGTGAGCCACGCGCTTGGACCTGCTGATGCTACGCCTCGAGTAGGCTCTCCCTAGCCGCCCTTAGGCACCATGACGAGATAGGTCTTGGATAACCTATCGTGCCAGGCGAGATGCTTCCGGTCCACCAGTATCCACAGAAAGCCCAGCCCACATATCGCCCAGGATAACAGCGCAGCGAGGCAGCGGATTATACAGGCCGAAACGCTAGGGCGGATGCCGCCGTCGGCGACGATCCGCAATCGCCAGGCACGCATGCCGAGGGTTTGTCCCCCGGCCCTCCAAAATCCGACAAAGAACAGCAATGGGATCATCAGCAGATAGCTGATGTAGAGGGGATTGTTTCTCAGGCTTTCAGTATCGATATGATCCCATCCCGAAAAAACGCCAAGCGCCACAACCACCAGGGCCATCGCCAGGAACAGCAATCCCCCAATCAGCAGGGTATCGTAGATAATCGATAACAGGCGTCGGATCAGTCCCGGCGAATGTCCGGTGTCGGCGGGTGGTGGTGTGGGGGAAGCCATGGCTCAGGGTTTTTCGATATAAACTCCAATTATACCCCGGTATCCCTCGGCTGTTACACTCCGTCCGGATATGCAAGGTTCGTGAGAAGATGTGAGGATACTGGCCTCAAGGGAGGCGGAGATTCGATGACTCCGAGCATACATCGCTTGAAGCGATTCAGAATGCGGTTGTTCCCGGCTGCCAATCAATTTTGGCTGAAGCTCGGCCATGGGCCGTTGCGCAACTGGTTGTTCAGTCAGTTCCGGCGGGTACCCATGCCAGTGCTGTCCATCATAGTCGGACTGATCTGTGGGATGCTCGTGTGGGAAGTCTTGGATCAGGTGCAACCCAGGGCCCTGCAGCAGATCTTTTCCGAGGAGTTGCAGACAAGGCTCGATCAACAGGCCAGAGAGACGCTGATCCGATTCGAAAATTATGTAGAGGCTCATACCTCTACTACTCGGCTGCTGGCCAATCACCGGTTGCTTTCCAATTACCTCGATCCGATCTATTGGTATGAGCAAGATGTAGGGGGACCTTTGGTCTTTTACAAGACACCCCCCTGGCTCCCCAACGAGACCTTTTGGCATACACTCATCAAGCC
>JAGRGP010000116.1 GCA_020445415.1 Gammaproteobacteria bacterium
GGTCAACCATCATGTCATTGTCTTTCGCCAGCCGCTTCAGCCCGCTCACAAAACTTGGCCAGGGACCACTCTCCAACTGGTCAAGCATGGGTGTGTCATGCATCGGTTTCGCCATTGTTTCCCTCCCAATGATCAACATCTTATGAGCCGTTTAACGGCTCTGCCTAATTATCGTAATCAGATATCCGTTGTACTGATTCCTGGGCAAGCGGGTCAGCTCGCCCGGGCTAGAACAGCGGACTTTGGCCGGGGCTAGGCCGATCGGCCAAGTTTTTATTCGTCTACTATACTAATCCCGCTAATTACCAAGAAAAACACTGTGTTTTTATGGAAAAGAAAAAAAAGCCCGGCGGGGAGCCGGGCGAAAACTCTCTATATAACAAGAGAGAGGAGGATCTGGTTGGTAACTCATGGTCACAAGGCTTGTGTCATTAAGATGTCTATCGGCTCCTAGCCAAGTAACCCAGGGTCCCGGTGCGCAAGACACCCGGAAACATAATCTCTGAACCGCACATTAAGGCCCCCCGAGAGCTTGACGGCGATCTCTCGTGTTACCTCGATCTTGTGCGATGCAC
Organism: Gammaproteobacteria bacterium; assembly: GCA_020445415.1. GTDB lineage: Bacteria > Pseudomonadota > Gammaproteobacteria > Chromatiales > Chromatiaceae > HKST-UBA178. The sequence continues at coordinate 576 of JAGRGP010000116.1, forward strand.
CATTGTTGCGCCGCAGCATAGACAGAGTTCGACCATGTGTCAACTCTTTCGATTATTTTTTTATACTTCAGGGTTCTGGATATCTCGAAAAGAGGCCCCAATGGAAAGGGGGTTCCACATCTTCAACAGGACCTAAATTGCCCGTTCCGCGAGTCGAATCAGGAGAAGGTTTGCAGCACGGACCTCGCGGAACTCACCGAGCTCAATCTTTGGGGTCGTTGGGTCCCCGGAACCCGGCGGCGCGTAAAATGCTTTCTTGCATGCCGGACCAGATCTTCATGTTATGCCGGGCGAGATCTGTCATCTGTTTCATGGCCTCGCCAGTCAAGGGGTTGCTGAGCTGGCCCTGTTGTTTCGCGAATACCGATAGACTTTCTTCGAGATACCTGGCAAACATCCCTTGCATGGTACCACCGTAGAAACGAATCATTTGCGCCAGCATCTTCGCGGTAAACAAGGGTTGGCCACCCGATTCCTCTTCCAACATTATCTGCAACAGAATAGCCCGGGTCAGGTCATCGCCGCTATTGGTATCGACAACCTGGAACTGCACCCCCTTCATTACCAGGCTCCGGATATCATTCAGGGTGATGTAGCGACTCTGATCGGTATCGTACAAACGGCGGTTGGGGTACTTCTTGATTACTCGGGTGCCGGACATCGCGTAAATTACCTTAGATTCAAATACAACGGATTCGCTACAGTTTAACCGGGAGGACTGGTAATTTGAAATCTCTTTATGGTACAAGTTCGCCAATCCCAACTGAAGTTAATATTGGACCGGCGGTAACGAAGTAGCACCTTTGCACCGGCGCGCAGGGGCTTATATCAAAAATATTCACACTTGACAGAAGGAGATGATGATGGGAAGAGTGGCGTTAGTGACAGGCGGAACCCGCGGCATCGGTGAGGCCATATCCGTTGGCTTGAAAAACGCAGGGTATACGGTAGCCGCCAATTACGGAGGTAATGACGAAGCGGCCAAGGCCTTCACCGAAAGGACTGGAATCCCGGCCTATAAGTTTGATGTCAGCGATTTCGAGGCGGTGCAGACTGCGGTCAAGCAGATCGAAACGGATTTAGGGCCCATAGAAGTGTTGGTAAATAACGCCGGGATCACCCGCGACGGAACCATGCATCGGATGGACTTCAGCCGCTGGAACGATGTTCTGCAGACCAACCTTTCCTCTTGTTTCAATACTTCCAGGGCAGTTATAGACGGTATGCGCCAGCGTGGATTCGGGCGCATTGTTAATATCGGTTCAGTAAATGGCCAGGCTGGTCAGTACGGGCAGGTAAACTACGCGGCGGCCAAGTCAGGTATCAAGGGATTTACCAAGGCGTTAGCCCTGGAAAGCGCGAGCAAGGGGATTACCGTGAATTGCGTGGCACCCGGTTACGTTGAAACCGACATGGTGAGAGCGGTTCCTCAAGAGGTTCTCCAAAAAATCATCAAGACAATTCCCGTGGGGCGCCTTGGCACCCCTGACGATATCGCCAGATCGGTGCTGTATCTGGTCGCGGATGAGAACAGTTTCATCACAGGTTCGACCATCTCGATCAACGGTGGTCAGCACATGTACTGATTGATGGTCAACCGCCGGCCTGGACCCAGCGCGCCCATCAATTCGCGGCGTTGCCAGTGCAGGCCGGTCAATATCACGCCAGCTTGTCCTATTATTGTCAGTACAGCCGCTTACCACACAAGACGCCCGGGCCCGCTCTGGGTTGATCAAGAAATTCATGGATCGTTTCTGGAGCCCAGGATACCGGCCGGGTAGCTGCCTGGTTATGGAAAGGTATATTCTCAGCGGGATCCGTCAAATCGATGCTAGAAAGATGCCGAATTAATCGGAAACGGAGGCCCCGCCAGCGATGAGTAACAAGGAATTTTGGGACGCAGACTGGATGGCGGTCCAGCAAAAATACTGGACCGAGTGGCTGGAATTGAGCCGCAAGTCGGGTGCAGCCGGGGTGAATTTAAAGAGCGCATGGGAGCAAGCTCAGGATCATTGGTGGCAGGCTGTCTCTCCTGCCGTTCCCAAGGATACCCGGGTTTTCATGGAAAAAATGATGGATCAGGGGAAGCAGTTGTTTCGCCTGGCCGGTATGTTTTCAGGGGATGCCAGCGGCCCAGGTCCACGCGATTGGCAGCAAACTCTCCGCGGGTTGGGAGAAGCGTTTACCACTATCGGTGGTGGAGCGGGCAACGGTAAGGCCCAGCACCTGTTGGGGTTTTGGAAGTTGCCGCTGGAAAGCTGGTGGCATCTGGTCTCTACTCTGTCCTTGTTGCCAGCGGATACGCTAGGACGGCTTCCCAGCGAGGGAGATCAAGCTGATCTGGTCCGCCTGCTCTCGGTTCCAGGCCTGGGGTATTCTCGCGAACGGCTTGCTCAGCAGCAAAAACTGGCCCGTTTACTTCTGAAGTATCAGCAGGCTCAGGACGAGTACACTAAGTTTTTTTCCGTCATTGGTTTACGCTCGGTGGAGCGGATGAAGCGGTTGCTCGAGCAGAAGCAAACAACAAAGGAGACTATCGACTCGGCTCGCGAATTTTACGATCTCTGGGTGGCGACCTGTGAAGAGGTATATACAGAGGAAGTGATGACACCGGAGTACGCCAAGATAAACGGTGAATTAGTCAATGCGCTGATGGCGGTGAGAAAACAACAGGGCGTGATGGTGGATGAAAATCTGGCGGCCTTGCATATGCCCACCCGCATTGAGATCCGTACGCTGCAGGTAAGGATGCAGGAGAATCGGAGAGAAAACAAAAGGTTGAAGCTAGAGATACGATCTCTGGAAGCGCAGCTGCAGGGGCTACGCGAGGAGTTACAGTCAGTCACAGGGGGGAGACAAAAGGCGATGCCACGCAAGAACGTGAGTGCCCGCAAAACGGTGCTGCCGAGTAAATTGGATTGATGCTCGTGATAACAAAAGAGAAGGGCAGATCTTGATAATGGCAGATAACGTAAGCCGTGTAATAACCGTTGATACGGGTGAAAGTTGGCGGGCCGCTGACAGGTTGCGCCCAACAAAGCCAAGTGAGGTTGGTGTCTATGCTGCCCTTTAACATCAAGCCTGAGAAGCTATCTTTGGAGATGTCGGATTACAGTCGCAAACTGGGAAAGGGGTTGGAAAATCTCCTTGGCGCTGGTGAGATAGACACCGGTGTCACGCCCCGGGAGGCGGTCTACCGTGAGGACAAGCTCACCCTCTATCGCTATCAGAGGCCCGAAGACCTGGAACCATGTCCGGTACCACTCCTGATCATTTACGCATTGGTCAACCGGCCCTACATGACCGATATCCAGGAGGACAGGTCGATTGTACGGAATCTGCTGGCGGCGGGCCAGGATGTCTACCTAATCGACTGGGGTTACCCGGATGGTGCCGATTGTAGTTTGACGCTTGATGATTATCTCAATGGTTACGTGGACCACTGCGTGGACTACGTCAGAAAATTCAGCGGACAGGAGAGGATCAATATCCTGGGTATTTGCCAGGGTGGGGTGTTCAGCCTGTGCTACACCTCGCTGCATCAGGACAAGGTGCGCAATCTAGTCACCATGGTGACCCCGGTCGATTTTCAGACGCCGGACAACATTCTCAGTGCCTGGGTCAGGACCATTGATGTCGATCTCTTGGTCGATACTCTGGGTAACGTACCTGGTGAGATTCTCAACTGGACGTTTCTCTCGCTGAAACCGTTTAGCCTGACTGGGCAGAAATACGTAAACATGGTTGATATCCTGGAAGATAAAGACAAGCTGAAGAATTTCTTGCGAATGGAGAAATGGATCTTCGATAGTCCAGACCAGGCCGGGGAGGCATTCCGACAGTTTGCCAAGGAATTCTTTCAGAAAAATGGGCTGATCAACGACAGCGTGGAGATTGGAGGACAGCCGGTGTCGCTGAAAAACATCAGTTGCCCCGTACTTAATGTATTTGCGGAGCAGGATCACCTGGTTCCCCCGGATGCTTCCCGGGCCATGCGAGGCCTAACGGGTACCCGAGACTATTCCGAACTTTCCTTTCCCGGGGGGCACATCGGGATTTATGTCAGTGGAAAGGCCCAAAAAACGATTCCCCCGGCCATTGCTGACTGGTTAGGCAAGCGAAGCAACTAGCTGATTGCCAAGTCAGCGGGTCTTGTTGTCTAGGTAATGGCCGGGTTCCTAACAGAGGAAAGGGGGCTTATCAGACCATCTTTCGCAGCTCATACTCGAGAATTCCTTCGGCACCTGCTTGTCTGAGGCGGGGAATAAGGTCCCGCACATCGTTGGCGTCGACTACCGTCTCTACCGCCAGCCAGTCTTCATCGAACAGGTGATTCACGGTCGGTGCGTGCAAACTCGGCAGGATCCCGATTATTTCGTCGAGATTGGTTACCGCTACATTCATCTTCAGAGCGACTTTCTGGCGTGCCTTCAATGCGGCCTGGAGTAACATGGCAACCTGTTCTATCTTTTGCCGCTTCCAGGGATCGGCCATGGCAACCGCATTACTGATGAGACGGGTTTCGGTATGCAGCAAATCGCAAACAATACGTAGGCCATGGGCGCGAATCGTGCTGCCGGTTTCGGTGATTTCCACCACCGCATCAACCAGTCCTTCAACGACCTTGGCCTCGGTTGCGCCCCAAGAGAATTCCACTTGCGCGTTTATTCCCTGCTCCTCCAGATAGCGCCGGGTAAAGCCGACTAATTCGGTGGCAACGCGTCTTCCATTTAAATCCTGAGGTGATTGGATCGGTGAGTCCTTTGGCACGACCAATACCCAACGGCAAGGTTGATCAGAACTTTTCGAGTAGACCAGTTCGCAAATCTCTACCACCTCCGATTGGGTCTCGAGAATCCAGTCGTGCCCGGTCAGGCCAAGATCTAGAATTCCGTTTGCCACATAGGGCGCCATCTCCTGAGACCGTACCAGAGCACATTTGATATCGGCGTCATTTATGGAGGGAAAGTAGTTTCGCGAGTTTGAGGATATCGTCCACCCTGCCTGTTTGAACAATGAAATGGTGGCGTCCTCCAGACTGCCTTTGGGTATCCCGAGTTTCAGGTGTTGCATGGTTTTCCTAAATGTATACAAGCCAGTCAAGGGATGGCTAGTGCTCTACCTTCCCTGGTTTACGGACCGTTCGATTGATGACAGGATCAGCTGCGGTAATGGCGTAGAATCTCGTAGATTCTATCCTTCAAAAGTGCACGGTGCTTCTTAAGCTCCTCCATATGCACGTCGGACGTGGGTTGATTGAGTCCTTCCAAATCCCGGATTTCCGCGTCGAGGCGGTCGTGATCGTCCATCAATTGGGCGAATTCGGTATCCTTTTCATGAAGTTCCTTAACCAGTTCTTCATAATTAGGAAACTCATGTACGATATCATGCACCTCACCAAGCATTTCTTTCCTCCTCATGATCGCGAGCATTTTTTAGGCAGACTCCTCACCCTACCTATCCGGAGCCTCCCCTATTATAGAGACCCCCTGGTGATTAAGACGTTGATTCAAAGCAATTCAATTGTCCGTAAGCCGCTGTCGATGGTTTGGGCTCTCGCTCAGGCCTCCAACCGGTGGTGCGCGAGACATCTGCCTGTCATCAAGGAGCGGTCATGACGTCGATCCTTCTGCTGGGATTTTTGGTCGGACTGCAACATGCACTGGAGGTGGATCATATCGCCGCGGTTGCCTCACTAACTGCTCGTGGCAGCCCGCTGTTATCCCAGGCAATCCGGCATGGGGCGGCCTGGGGGATGGGACATAGCCTGACCCTGTTGCTTGTTGGTGGGTTGGTTCTGCTGCTGGACCGCACCTTTTCGGACCGCATTGCGTTACTGCTCGAATTGGGGGTGGGTGTGATGCTCGTTTTCCTGGGTTGCGACGTGATCGGGAAGATGTGGCGTGAGCAGGTACATCTTCATTCTCAACGAGATAAAAATAAGATGCTTTTCCTTGGCCACAGTCACGAGCCCGACAGCACGCCAAGCCCAGGTCTTCAGCGGTATGTGCCACTCAGGGGAGTCCCTTTACGCTCACTACTGGTAGGCATGATGCACGGCATGGCAGGTTCTGCGGCATTGATTATTCTGACCCTGAAGGCAGTGGCCTCCCCGGGGCTGGGGGTTGTCTATATCCTGCTGTTTGGTATCGGTTCGGTCATCGGCATGGTATTGCTGGCGGCGGTGATTAGCATTCCGCTGAAATACTCGGCCCGAGGGGTCATTTGGGTCCACGATGGAATCAAAGGGGTCATTGGTGTTTTGACCCTGGGTCTTGGTGGAATAATGATTTACCGAATCGGTATTGCGGGGGGAGTCTTGCTTTGATCAGGGGGTGCGTGCTGCCGCCCATACCTGAATGTGTTCTACCCCGGCCCGGCGCATCATCGCCGCCAATTCGGAGACGGTGGCTGCGGTGGTAACCACGTCGTCTACCAGGGCCACATGCTGCACCCCAAGCGGCTGGTGTAGCCGAAATGCTCCACGAACGTTCGCTACTCGCCCGGTTTTTCCCAGTGCTGCCTGATGGGGGGTGGTTCGAATGCGCGCACAGCTTCTGTAATCCAGTTGAACCTGCAATCGTTTGCTCAATAGGCGGCTCAGTTCAAGTGCCTGATTATAACCCCTTTGCCGCAATCTCTCTGGGTGCAAGGGCACTGGCACGATCAGCTCCGGACGATCCAGGTGACGGTTTGCCAGTTCTGTCCATAGTAGTTCTCCAAGTACCTTTCCTAGCCCCAGTTTTTGCTGGAATTTGAAACCTCGCACCAGATAGTCGATGGGTGGCTGATACCGCAGAGGGGCAATACAGAGGTCATATGCCGGGGGCGTGGTTAAGCATGAACCGCATACTCCTCCCGGAATATCTAGGGGGAGCGGAAGGGCACATTTACGACAGCATGGAGTATTAAGGGGTAGCGCCTTCCGACAGGGGGCACACAGATCCAGTTCCCGGGTTGCCTCCGCGCCGCACAGTACACAGGTCGTTGGATACACAAAGGAGCGAATATATTTAAGACAGTTGTAAACCATAAGATATCCTATTAGATTGACAGGTGGATTCCATTCCGTACTATGGTCGCCCTTGATTATCCGTCATGACTGATCAGGAAAACAGGCCTGGTTGGCGTAACTTGCAAGGCGTGGCGGGGCATACTGATCCTTGAGGAAAACCGAAATCATGAGAAATACCGATACCCGGCACGACTGGAGTCAGGTGGAGATAGAGGCGCTGCTGGAGCGGCCGTTTAATGACTTGCTTTTCGAGGCTCAGTCGGTACATCGCCAGCACTTTGATGCGAATGAAGTGCAGGTAAGCACGTTATTGAGCATTAAGACGGGCGCTTGTTCCGAGGATTGCGGATATTGCTCTCAGAGCGCCAAGTATCAAACCGAGCTTCAGACCGAAAAGCTACTGCCGCTGGAGCAGGTGGTGTCCGCCGCGGAGTCGGCCCGTGCCAAAGGAGCGACTCGTTTCTGCATGGGAGCCGCTTGGCGGAATCCAACGGACAAGAACCTCGACAGGGTCATCGAGATGATCCAGGCGGTGCACGGGTTGGGGATGGAGACTTGCGTAACCTTGGGGATGTTAACCGAGGGGCAAGCGTGCCGCTTAAGGGATGCCGGTCTCGACTATTACAACCATAATCTGGATACGTCACCCGAGTTTTATGGGCAGGTGATATCCACTCGTACCTTCGAGGATCGTTTGCAAACCTTGGCTTTTGTTCGAGAACAGGGCATTCGTGTGTGTAGCGGTGGAATCTTGGGGATGGGAGAATCCCGCCGGGACCGGGCCTCCATGCTGCGGGAATTGGCCAACCTGCCCAGCCACCCCGAATCGGTGCCGATCAATATGTTGGTTCGGGTAGCGGGGACTCCCCTACAAGGATGCGATGATCTGGATCCTTTCGAGTTCGTGCGTACCGTTGCCGCGGCCCGTATCCTGATGCCCCGTTCTTACGTCAGACTCTCAGCTGGTCGGAGTGAGATGTCGGACGAAATGCAGGCGCTTTGCTTCATGGCGGGCGCCAACTCCATGTTCTACGGTGAGCGCCTATTAACCACCGATAATCCCGAAGCGGAACGTGACCGGCTGTTGTTTCAAAGACTTGGATTGCGATTTCAGGAGCATGATGAACTGCAATTAGCCGCTGGCTGTGGCAGGAAGCCAGGGCTGGAACAGATGGCAACGACCCCGGAACAGCCCTGAGCAGTTCGGCCGCTGCTAGAGACCATGGAGGCGTTGTATCCCGAACTCGAGCGTCGTCGCGCACGCCACCTGTATCGTACTCGGCGTATTGCCGAAGGTCCCCAGCGCCCAGAGATGATAGTCGACGGGCGGACTCTGCTTGGGTTTTGCAGCAATGATTATCTTGGGCTCGCGAGCCACCCCCAGGTGGCGGATGCCTTGGTGCAGGGAGTGCGGATTTTTGGAGTCGGCAGTGGCGCGGCCCACTTGGTTAACGGTCATTCAGCGGCCCACCATGCACTTGAGGAGGAGCTGGCGACATTCACCGGACGTCCGAGGGCGCTGCTATTCTCCACCGGCTATATGGCCAATCTGGGGGTTATCTCTGCACTGCTGGGGCGGGGCGACAGTATTTTCGAGGACCGTTTAAACCACGCCTCCCTGATTGACGGGGGGGTGCTTTCCCGCGCACGTCTGCGCCGCTTCCCCCATTGTGATACCGAACGGCTAGCATCACTGCTTGCCGATACGGGGAAAGGCAAGACGCTGGTGGCCGTGGATGGGGTATTCAGCATGGATGGTGATATTGCTCCATTGGGTAAGTTGTCGGAGATTTGTCTGCGGCAAGGGGCTTGGTTGATGGTAGATGATGCCCATGGCTTGGGGGTATTGGGCGAACGGGGCCGTGGCACGCTGAACCAGTTCCAGTTAGGGGCGGATCAGGTGCCGATATTGATGGGAACCCTGGGAAAGGCATTTGGAACCTTCGGTGCCTTTGTTGCCGGCTCGGAAGCATTGATCGAGACACTCATACAGCAGGCTCGCTCCTATATCTACACAACGGCCATTCCAGCGGCTGTGGCTGAAGCCACTCGCGTCGCCCTTAGATTGGCATCCGAAGAGTCTTGGCGACGCGAGCATCTGCAAGCACTGATTTATAGCTTTCGGCATGAGGCAAAGGCGATGGGGTTGCCGTTGCTGGATTCCCTGACACCGATTCAACCATTGCTGGCCGGGACGGCGGAGCGGGCGGTAGCGTGGAGTCGGGAGTTGGAGAGGCAAGGTATACTGGTCACCGCGATTCGTCCCCCCACGGTACCCGAGGGAAGTGCCCGCTTGCGGGTGACGTTATCCGCCGCCCATACACGGCAGCAGCTCGAACGGTTGCTGGAGGCGTTGTCCCGACTAAATCCGGAAGCTGGCTCGTGAGGCTTGCATCCACCTCGGTTGGCAGTGACGGACCCGAACTGTTATTGCTACACGGGTGGGGCATGAACAGTGGGGTTTGGCAGGGTCTCTTGCCAGGGCTCTCTAAAAGATTTCGAGTTACCTGTCTCGACCTTCCGGGGCATGGCGCCAGTGACTATGATCCCGCGAATTCCGATTTGGATTGTTGGACGGACGCTTGCCTGGATGCGGCACCCGGCCAGGCCCATTGGTTAGGCTGGTCGTTGGGTGGACAGATCGCTCAGCGGGCAGCATTGCGCGCCCCGGACCGAGTGACAAGCCTGGTGATGGTCTGCAGCAGTCCACGCTTTGTGAGCGCTAAAGGCTGGCCGCATGCCGTACAAGTATCGACACTGCGCCAATTTGCCGAAACTCTCAAGAAAAACCACGGGCAGACATTGATCCGCTTTTTGTCCCTACAGGTCCAAGGGGATGAGCAGGCCCGTGATACTTTGCGCCTGTTGCGCCAGGAGATGGACCGGCGACCGATCCCCAACTCCCGCGCCATGGAGGATGGCCTTGAGCTGCTGCTCCAGATTGACTTGCGGGAGCAGCTTTGTCGGCTTTGCTGTCCAAGCCTGTGGTTATTCGGTCGTCGGGATACGCTTACACCGGCTCAGGTGGCGGAGGATATAAGCGAGTTAGGGATTTCCCAGGCCCGCTATCGACTTCTCGAGGGCAGTGCCCATGCGCCGATCCTCTCCCATCCGAGCCAGTGTCTGGAGGCGATTGATGAATTTTTGGGCACCATCGGATGACGGCGGAACTTGACAAACGGCAGGTTAGAATGGCGTTTTCCCGCGCGGCACCGAGCTATGACCAGGTCGCCGTTCTGCAGCGGGAGATCGGTCAGCGGATGCTGGATCGGTTGGAACTGGTTAAGTTGCAACCGACTTGGGTGTTGGATTTGGGAGCGGGTACCGGCGAGGCGACGGCTGACCTGGCACGCCGCTACCCGCGGGCGAGAATACTGGCTCTGGATTTCGCCTTTCCCATGCTGCTGCGAGCCAGGCGCAAGGGGCCTTTATTTCGGAAACCCGGATGCTTGTGCGCCGATCTGGAGCAGTTGCCCCTCGCTAATCAAAGCGTGGACCTCATCTACTCAAACGTCGCACTCCAATGGTGCTCCGATTTCAGCCGCACACTCAGCGAGCTGTTGCGGGTACTCAAGCCCGGTGGGTTATTGATGTTTTCCACTTTCGGCCCGGATACTCTGTGGGAACTGCGGGATGCCTGGTCGGAGGTGGATGGGTTCGCCCACGTCAGTAGTTTTCTGGATATGCATGATCTTGGCGACGCCTTGTTACGGACCCGTTTTGCCGAACCGGTAATGGACGTTGATCGTATCACCACTACCTACACGGATGTCGGTGGCCTGATGCGGGATCTTAAGTTATTGGGCGCCCATAATGCCACCACGACCCGTCGTCGGGGACTGACAGGTAAGGGGCGGATGAATGCCATGCGTGAGGCTTACGAACGCCATCGAATCGATGGGCGCCTTCCTGCCAGTTACGAGGTGGTGTATGGTCATGCCTGGGCTCCCCTCCAGCGGCAGGAAGAAGCGGGTGTTACGTTGGTGTCCGCCGATCGGATCGGCCGTCTCTAGGAAGCCTTGCCATGCTGCGCGGTTATTTCATCACCGGTACCGATACGGGCTGCGGAAAGACCGAGATCACGCTCGGCTTGATGCGGGTGTTTCAGAAAATGGGGTATTCCGTACTCGGAATGAAGCCGGTAGCTTCAGGGGCATTCCGTACTTCGGTGGGACTACGCAACGACGATGCACTGAAGATCCAACGGCAGGGATCCGCAGTGGCAGACTATGACCACATTAACCCGTTCGTATTCGAGCCGCCCATCGCACCGCACTTAGCAGCGGCTGAGGCGGGTTGCATTATCTCGGTTGCGAAAATAGTTGAGATATTCGAGCGGCTGCATATCCAGTCCGATCTGGTGATAGTGGAAGGCGTTGGGGGGTGGTGCGTGCCGTTGAGTCAGGAGCACGGTGTGGAAGATCTGGCCCGGGCCCTGGGGCTTCCGGTTATCCTCGTGGTAGGGCTGCGGCTCGGTTGTATCAACCATGCGCTATTGAGTGCCAGGGCGATTATTCACTCCGGTTGTCGGTTAGCTGGCTGGGTTGCCAACTGTCTGGACCCCGGCATGCTCGCCCAAGAGCGAAATCTGGATACTCTCGAACGGTTGCTTCCATCCCCGCTGCTTGGAGTGGTGTCCTGGATGGGTGATCGGCCGGCGCCAGAGTTAATCGCATCGAAGCTCAGCATTGCCCAGATGGGCGAGGATAACATTCCTTCGCCGCTAGCAATAAAGCGCTGAAGTCTCTATGCTTATCCGTTGGTTAGACGAGCCGGCTGCCATTTGGATCCTAAATGAACAAAGACATTCTCTACAACACAAACGTTGCTTCCGAGCGAGTGCTTATCTCGCCCGCGGATCTAAAGCGGCACCTTCCCGTTACCGAACGGGGAGAAGACACGGTCTGGCGGGCCCGGCGTACCATCAGGGATATCTTGAAGCATCGTGACCACCGGTTGTTGGTTGTTACCGGGCCTTGTTCGATTCACGATATTGCTGCGGCTAAGGACTACGCCCAACGTTTGAAGGGCTTGCACGATGAACTGGGCGATACCCTGTATATCTTGATGCGTATCTATTTCGAGAAGCCACGCACCACGGTTGGCTGGAAAGGGTTGATCAATGATCCCCGTATGGATGATTCCTTTCACATTGAGGAGGGATTGCACAAGGCTAGGGAATTACTGCTCTGGTTGTCTGAATTGGGGCTACCAGTGGCAACCGAGGCGTTGGATCCGATCAGTCCCCAGTACCTTGCTGATCTGTTCGCATGGTCGGCGATCGGAGCCCGGACAGCGGAGTCGCAGACGCATCGGGAAATGGCCTCGGGATTGTCCATGCCGGTTGGATTCAAAAATGGCACCGACGGCAGCCTCAACATTGCCATTAATGCGCTCAAGTCCGTCTCTTATCCACACCATTTTCTGGGGATCAATCAGAACGGGCAGGTTACGGTTATCGAAACCCGGGGAAATGTGTGCAGTCATGTCATTCTCAGGGGCGGCAATGGTCAGCCCAACTATGACTCGGTTAATGTAGCGCTCTGCGAAGAAGCGCTGCGTGGCAGTGGTTTGCAGGAAAACATCATGATTGACTGCAGTCACGGAAACTCCAACAAACAACCCCAGTTGCAGACACTGGTGGCAGACAACGTGGCTAGCCAGTTGGCGGCAGGTAACCGCTCCATCATTGGCATTATGTTGGAAAGCAATCTCTACGAGGGCAATCAACCCATACCGAGTGATATCAGTCAACTCAGATACGGAGTTTCGGTGACCGACGCTTGCATCGATTGGGAGTCTACCGCAAAGGTTCTGCGGAGCATGGCCGCCAAGATCAAAGACGTTTTGCCGCAACGGGTAGTTGAGCAGCAATCCACGGACGGCTAAGCGGACGTCAGCGGGCAGGGGCCGGAGGTAAGTGCTCTAGGTTCCGGCTTTGCGGACAATAGCCAGGGCCATCTCTAAGGCCTGTTCGTAGTTGAGGCGGGGGTCAACCTGGGTCAGATAAGCTCGTTCCAGGCCACTGTCATCGAGACCACGGGCGCCCCCCGTGCACTCGGTAACGTCGTCGCCGGTCAGTTCGAAGTGTACGCCACCGAGAATACTTCCCATCTGCTGGTGAATTTCTATTGCCTGCTGCAGTTCGTGAAGTATCTTTTCGAAGCGCCGAGTTTTGTAGCCGCTGTGGCTAGTCTCGGTGTTCCCGTGCATGGGATCGCAAACCCAAAGGACCTGCCGACCTGTGCGCCTCACCGCATCGATCATGCGCGGGAGTACCTCGTTCACGCGTTCGGATCCGCAGCGGTGGATGAACAACAGCTTACCGGGCTCTTGTCTCGGATTGAGACGTTCTACGAGCTCTTGAAGCCAGTCATCGGACATACCGGGACCGACCTTTACCCCCACGGGGTTAGTGATACCGCTGTAGTATTCAAGATGAGCGCCCTGTACCTCGGCGGTGCGGAACCCGATCCACGGAAGGTGGGTGGACAGATTGTAATAACCCTGACGATTAGGCACGCGGCGTGTCAACGCTTGTTCATAATGTAAATGCAGCCCTTCATGGCTGGTGTAAAACTGAACCCGGTGCAACTCGCTGTTACGGGTCCCAGCCAAGGTTTCCATAAACCGCAGGGACTTCGACAGGTCGGCGACTACCCGTTGGTACTCCAGGGCTTGGGGCGAGTGTTGAACGAATTCCAGATTCCAGTTTTCGGGGTGATGGAGGTCGGCAAAACCACAATCTGTGAGCGCGCGGATAAAATTCAAGGTCATGGCCGCGCGACCATATCCCCGCAATAGCCGGACCGGGTCGGGGATTCTAGACTCCGCGTCGAAGGCAGGTCCGTTCACTAGGTCACCACGATAGCTTGGCAGGGAGATCCCGTTGCGGGTTTCCAGATCGGCAGACCGAGGCTTGGCATACTGTCCGGCGATTCGCCCCACTCGGATTACCTTGCGGTTGAGCCCATGGATCAAAACCAAGCTCATTTGCAACAGGATCTTCAGCTTGTTGGCAATAATCGGGGATGAGCAGTCTTCAAAATTTTCAGCACAGTCTCCCCCTTGCAGCAGAAACGCCTCGCCCCGCTGGGCCGCGCCCAGCTGCGCCTTCAGCGCTTCGATTTCCCAGGAGGTGACCAGTGGTGGTAAGCCCGATAGTTGATTCAATACCTGCCGGAGTTTCTCTGGATCTGGGTAGCTTGCTTGTTGCCCGGCGGCCTTTTCCTGCCAGGAGGCGGGATGCCAACGGTCGTTCACAACGGCGTGATCCGGCATGGTGTCAGTTTCCACGGGGAGAAGGGATTGGGTAGGTTCGTCAGGCGGCCGCCTGGGCTGTCCGCCCAGCCTCAAAGGCCTGCTCGTTGATTGCTACCAAATCTGGCTTGCGGGTGCGAAACCGGTCAAGGATGGCGTCTTTTAAGATTTCCGCGGGAAACGGGAGATAATCCGAGATCGCCCCCAACATCACTGTGTTGACCAATTTTTTATTTCCCAGGGCCTTGGCGATTGCGCCGGCATCGAAAGCATGCAGTTTGATGCCCGCCTTACGGATCCCGGCGACTGGATCATCGGGGTAGTCGAATAAACCAATACTCACCACCGGTGGTTCCTGGCGGGTGGTGTTCACCATCGCCACCCCGGAAGGCCTCAGGTGGTTACACCAGCGTAGGGATTCGGCGGGCTCAAATCCGATCAGGATATCCGCTTCACCGGGTGGTATGGCGGGAGATAGCACGCGGTTGCCAAAGCGCACGTGAGAGGTGACCACGCCTCCCCGCTGGGCCATGCCAGCCACCTCGGTTTTTTTTACGTCGTAACCTTGTGCCATGGCGGTCAGTGACAGAATCTCCGCCGCCGTCATGACGCCCTGGCCGCCGATGCCCGCCACCAGGATATTGGTGATATTGCTTTCGTTCACTTTCACTTCACCCTGTTTAGCTCCGGCGGAACACGCGGAGCGAGATTAATGCCTTACAAAGTTCTCCAACGGGACAATGGCGTCCGGTCCGCAGGTCTTGGGGCAGAGATCACAGCCGGTGCAGGCACCGCTTTCGATACGCACAAAGGCTAGCTCCTTTTCCTTGCCGTTGGGTTTCACGACCGTCTCACGGCGTGTCACGTGGATTGCGGGGCAGCCAAGATCCAAGCAGTTTTTACAGCCGGTACATTTGTCTTCTTCTACCGTGAACGGCGGTTTCAGCCGATAAAAATCCACCAGCACACAGGGCTGATTGGTGATGATCACCGAGGTGTCATCTATCTTGACCTCTTCCCGGAGCGCCTTGAACAGATTGGGCAATTCATAGGGGTTCACCTCGTGAATACGCTCCGCCTTTACCCCTAAGGCTTCACACAGCTTTCGAAAGTTTATTCTTGGCGCCGTATCGCCATGAATGTCCCGTCCGCTCCCCGGGTTATCCTGACCGCCAGTCATGCCGACTGCCCGGTTATCCAACAAGAGGATGGTGACGTTTCCCCGGTTGTAGGTGATGTTGAGTAGCCCTTGCATGCCCATGTGCATGAAGG
>JAGRGP010000117.1 GCA_020445415.1 Gammaproteobacteria bacterium
TGGAGAACAGCCTGGATGCCGGCGCCAGGCGGATTGAAATTGCCGTGGAAAAGGGCGGCACCAAGATGATTCGAGTGCGGGATGATGGCAGCGGCATCCAGGCGGATGATCTGGTCCTGGCGCTGGCACGCCATGCCACCAGTAAGATCGCGAGCTTGGAACAGTTAGAAGGGGTCAGGAGTATGGGTTTCCGCGGCGAGGCCCTCCCCAGTATCGCCTCGGTGTCACGGCTTACCCTCAGCTCCCGATGCCCCGGTGAGCCTAACGGATGGCAGGTTGAGGGAGTGGCTCCGGATGAGGATACTGATCCGGTACCGGTATCTCTCAAGTATGGCACCACGCTGGAGATTCGAGACCTATTTTACAATACGCCTGCCCGGAGAAAATTTTTACGCACCGAAAAGACTGAATACGGTCATATCGAGACGCTGGTGAAGCGTTTAGCGCTGAGTCGTTTCGATGTCGCCTTTCTGCTTGAACACAATGGCCGGGAGATGTTATCGCTAGCTGCGGCCGAACAGCGTCCCGAGCGTGAGCATCGGCTGACCGCCCTGTTGGGCCCGGCGTTCATTGAACACGCATTCTACTTGGCGCGGTCAGCATCGGCGCTCTCGTTGCACGGTTGGATCGCTCACCCCACGTTTTCTCGCAGCCAGGCCGATATGCAGTACTTTTATGTGAACGGCCGCATGGTGCGTGACAAGCTGGTTACCCACGGCATCCGGCAGGCCTATCGGGATGTGCTCTACCAAGGGCGGCATCCGGCGTATGTATTGTATCTTGATATCGATCCTCTACTGGTGGATGTCAATGTTCACCCGACCAAACATGAGGTGAGGTTTAGGGATGGCCGGATGATCCATGACTTCCTGTTTCGGACCCTGTACCAGGCCGTGTCCGAAACTTCGCCGGGACCGCATGTGGACAAGGAAACCGGTGAGCTACTCATGACCGAGCCCCCCGCCCACGGGAAGGTGACTCCTACACCATCTCTCCAGCATGCTCTGCGGCTCAGAATCTCCGACCGGGGAGGCGCATATCAACCGAGTTTTGAAATCCAGCGGCCTGGGGAGCTGGGCGGCGAAGTGGCAGAGGGTGAGGGTGAGATACCTCCCCTTGGGTATGCGCTGGCTCAACTGAAAGGGGTGTATATCCTGTCCGAGAACGCTTCGGGACTGGTGTTGGTGGATATGCATGCCGCGCACGAGCGAATTACCTACGAACGGTTGAAACGAGCGAAGGCGGCAGGCGAAATACAGAGTCAGCCGCTACTCGTCCCGGTAACTGTTTCCGCAACCAGCCAAGAGGTCCGGTTAGTGGAAGAGCAGGCGACGCTACTTCGTGAGTTGGGGATGGATGTGGATCCGCTGGGAGCGGAAAAATTGGTGGTCCGCGCAATACCGAGTTTACTTCGGGGTACGGATGTGGAGCGGTTGCTGCGTGACCTGTTGTCCGACCTGGCGATCTGGGGTGCGAGCGAGCGTGTCCAGAGTGAGATCGACGGCGTGTTGGCCAGTATGGCCTGTCATGGTGCTGTTCGCGCCAATCGGAGGCTGACCGTTGCGGAGATGAACGCCTTGTTGCGGGACATGGAAGCCACCGAGCGCAGTGACCAGTGCAATCATGGCAGGCCAACCTGGTCGCAGTTGGCGATGGACGATCTGGATAGGCTGTTCCTGCGTGGCCGATGAAAATTGTGCGTAGCCTGAAATGGATTCCGTCAGGAGCAGTTTGCTGGAAGCCGCACTGATGTCCGCGCAGGGCTTGCCGTTGGCGTTGTTTCTGATGGGACCAACCGCCTCCGGAAAGACGGACTTGGCCATGGAATTAGCCTCTCGTTACCCCTTCGATCTGATCAGTGTGGATTCCGCATTAGTGTATCGGGGCATGGATGTGGGTACCGCTAAACCGAGCCCGGAACAATTAAGTCGCGTACCACACCGGCTGATTGATATCTGTGATCCGGTGGAGCCGTACTCCGCGGCACGATTCCGGGAGGATGCCCTGCGGGAGATGAAGGAAATCACCGCAGCGGGGAGGGTACCGTTGTTGGTGGGAGGCACCATGCTCTATTTCAAAGCCCTCGAATTCGGGCTATCCGAACTGCCACAAGCCGATCCCAGGTTACGCTCTCGGATCGAGGGCCTGGCCCGCCGGCGTGGCTGGCAGGCGCTGCACAGATGGTTGCAAAGGATCGACCCATCAGCTGCCGCTCGCATCCACCCAAACGATCCGCAACGTATCCAACGGGCGCTGGAGGTATTTATGACGAGTGGTATTCCGTTGACCCGTTTACAGCAACGTAGTCACCTGCCCCAATTGCCATACCGCCTTATCAAAATGGCATTGGCGCCTGGCGATCGTAGCCTGCTGCATCAGCGCATCGCGACGCGATTTCACGCTATGCTGGAACAAGGGCTGGAATGCGAGGTCAGAGGGCTACTCGCAGATGATCGGCTGCAGCCAGGATTGCCTGCTATGCGTAGTGTTGGATACCGCCAGATGGTCGCGTATCTGAATGGGGAGTATGATCGCAAGACAATGATTGAAAAAGGGATTTCGGCAACCAGACAGTTGGCAAAACGGCAAATGACGTGGCTGCGGTCTTATCCTGGGATACACTGGTTGGACGCGGGACAGGGTAGTCTGATTGACCAGGTCTTGAAAATTGTGGAAGTCGTCCCAAGTTATCAGCAGACGTAACCGAACATCTGTATGGGGTGTGCTAGACTTCCCATATTTAAGGCATGATCTCAGAACGGAATCTTGGTCTTACTGTCTGAAAACTAACAAATAAATTAACGCTCGCAACAAGGAGAACGACATGTCCAAGGGGCAAAGCTTACAAGACCCTTTTCTAAATGCCCTGCGTAAGGAGCACATACCGGTTTCGATATTTTTGGTCAATGGAATCAAACTGCAGGGACAGATCGAGTCGTTTGATCAGTTTGTCGTACTCTTGAAGAATACCGTGAGCCAGATGGTGTACAAACACGCCATTTCAACCGTGGTGCCGTCGCGCAACGTCAAGTTGCCGATCAACCCGCCCGACAACCAGCCGGAGCCCGGGAACTATTGATCGGTCATAGGCGGATTCAACCACTCGGCAGGTATCCGGCAGCGCGATGAGAGATGTTTGAACGCCCCCAAAGCGGCGAGAAAGCGGTGCTGGTGCACATCGATGTCGGAGCAAGATCAGATCCGGACGAGATGTCTGAATTCCGCGAGTTAGCGGTGTCGGCAGGGGCTGTACCACTAGAAATCGTAATGGGCAGCCGCCAGGTGCCTGAGCCCAAGTTCTATGTGGGCCGGGGTAAAACTGCGGAGATCAAGGAACTCGTCGATCGGGTAGGCGCGGAGTTGGTGATATTTAATCAGGCGCTTTCCCCCGCCCAGGAACGCAATTTGGAACGAGAGTTTCAGTGCCGGGTGGTAGATCGCACCGGCCTGATTCTGGATATATTCGCTCAGCGCGCGAGGTCATTCGAAGGGAAACTGCAAGTCGAACTGGCTCAGCTGCGCCATCTTTCAACGCGCTTGGTCAGAGGCTGGACCCACCTTGAGCGGCAGAAGGGAGGTATCGGACTGCGTGGGCCCGGCGAGACACAGCTGGAGACAGACCGCAGACTGATCAACCGGCGGATATCCCAAATCGGCCGGCGATTGGAAAAAGTGGAGGGCCAGCGTAACCTGGGAAGAAAGTCGAGGCACAAGGCTGAGGTGCCCACTATCTCGCTGGTCGGATACACCAACGCCGGTAAGTCCACGCTATTTAACCGCATCACAGATTCCAGTGTTTATGCGGCCGACAAATTGTTCGCCACCTTGGATCCCACGCTTCGGCGCCTGTCCCTTGACGAGGTCCAGAACGTTGTACTCGCCGATACCGTGGGATTCATTGCGAATCTTCCTCACGAGTTGGTGGCGGCATTTCGCTCAACCTTGCAAGAAACCTCCGAAGCGGCGTTGTTGCTGCACGTGATCGATGCCGACAGCCACAACCGGGAGGCCTGTATCACCGAGGTCAATGATGTGCTTCGGCAGATCGGTGCGAGCCAGATTCCCCAGCTTCAGGTGTTCAATAAGATCGATCTGCTGGAGGATTGCGGGCCAAAAATCGAACGGGATCGGGATGGGATGGTCCATAGGGTATGGATCTCCGCTGCCACCGGGGAGGGTATCGACTTGTTGCTGCAGGCATTGGGGGAAGTTTTTCAACAGGAGCGAGTTCAGCGGTCGGTGCATCTCAATGCGGCCGATGGGCGGCTGCGGGCACGATTATTTGAGCTGGGACGGGTAGTGCAGGAAACGGTAACTGCCGAAGGCGGGTGGGAACTAAAAGTCGTGCTGCCTAGGAAAGTATATGAGCAGTTGATCCAGCAAGAACCGGATCTGGAGGATCATCTGGTAGCCTGAGGTGTTGCAGATACACTTGCTCCCTCTTTCTAACCCACCTAAAATTGCTCTTTCGTCCCTGAATTTTTTCCGCGGATGCTGGGGCAGGATCCGTAATCACACAAAACTTGGAGTAGCCGATGGCCTGGAATGAACCGGGTGGTGACAACAAAGACCCCTGGAGTGGCAAGGGCGGCGATCAAGGTCCTCCCGACCTGGATGAAGTCGTAAAGAAGATGCAAGAGAAGCTTGGCGGTCTTTTCGGTGGCAAGGGCCGGAGTGGCAGAGGTGGTAATGGCGGTAGTGGTCCGCGCGGTACGATTACCATGCCGGGAGGTCCGGGTGCCAAAGGGATAGCCGGCATCGTGTTGTTGGTTATCGTGGTGCTGTTACTCGTCAAGGCATTCTATACGGTGGACCCTGCGGAACGGGGTGTCGTTTTGCGGTTTGGTGCCTACAAGGACGTGACCGAACCTGGGCCCCATTTGATGATGCCTTTTATCGATCAGGTGATGAAGGTGAATGTTGATCAGATCTCGTCGTTTCGGTTAAAGAATACGATGCTGACCAAAGACGAGAATATCGTCGACGTGGAGCTCACCGTTCAGTCCAAGATTCAGGATCCCGTGGACTATCTCTTTCAGGACCAGAATCCGGAGAAGACGATCAGGGATGCCACCGAGACCGCGGTACGCGAAACCATTGGCAAAAGCCGGCTTGATTTCATTCTGACCGAGGGCCGCAGCTCGGTGGCGGAGAGTATCAGGCAGGCAACCCAGGATATGATCGATACCTACCGGACCGGCCTCGAGATTACCAGTGTCAACATGCAACCGGCAAAACCGCCGGAACAGGTGAAGAGCGCCTTTGATGATGCCATCAAGGCCAGGGAAGACAAGGTGCGTCAGGAGAATCAGGCCGAAGCCTACGCCAATGAAGTGGTTCCCAAGGCGCGGGGTGCTGCGGCGCGTAAAGTCGAGGCAGCCAAAGCCTATCGCGATCGGGTCATCGCCGAATCGGAGGGTGTGGCGTCACGGTTCTTGGCAGTACTGGCAGAATATGAGAAGGCTCCGGAAGTGACTAGGCAGCGGTTGTATATCGGTGCCTTGGAAGAGGTTTTGGGGAATACCAACAAGGTGATTATGAAGGTTCCGGATGGCAATGCCCTTATG
This sequence comes from Gammaproteobacteria bacterium, assembly GCA_020445415.1. GTDB lineage: Bacteria > Pseudomonadota > Gammaproteobacteria > Chromatiales > Chromatiaceae > HKST-UBA178. The sequence goes on from JAGRGP010000117.1 coordinate 5,568, forward strand.
TATCTACCCCTCGACAAACTAATCAGGCAGATGCCGAGCGCGGGGGTAGATGAGAACTACCCGGTGCCGATGCCGGATTCGGCTCAGGCTCCCGTAGAACCCGATCCGGTTCCCTCGAGCCGGGGCAGGAGGATTCGCTGATGAATACCGGTAGATTTGGCGCATTGGCGGTGGTTGGCATTGTTCTGCTTGGCATCGTGTACGCATCGGCGTTTACCGTTAACCAATGGGAGTTGGCGCTCAAGTTACGGTTGGGCGAGATCATTGCTTCGGATTACGACCCCGGTTTGCATTGGCGCGTACCCATTATCAACGAGGTGAAGAAGTTCGATCGGCGAATTCAGACCATGGATGCGAAGCCGGAGCGTTTCTTGACCATCGAAAAGAAAGATGTGATCGTCGATGCCTTCGCAAAATGGCGAATCAGCAACGTGGCACAGTTCTACCGTTCCACGGGCGGCGATAATGCCAAGACCGCGCGGCTGCTGCTGGAGCGGATAAACACCAGTCTGCGTGATGAGTTTGGCAAGCGCACGATTCTTGAGGTTGTATCTGGCGAACGTACGGAGATCATGGATCTTTTAACCAAGGACGCAGACGCCAAGGCGGCCCAGCTGGGGGTGGAAATCGTCGACGTCAGGGTCAAACAGATCGATCTTCCGCCCGAGGTTAGCGAGTCGGTGTATGGGCGCATGCGGGCTGAGCGGGAACGTGTCGCGAGGGATCTGCGTGCCCAGGGTGCCGAAGCAGCAGAGCGGATTCGGGCGGATGCGGACCGTCAGCATACCGTTATTCTTGCCGATGCCTTTCGGGAAGCCGAGCAATTACGTGGTGAGGGTGATGGCCGTTCAGCCGCCATTTTTGCCGAGGCCTACAGTAAGAACCAGGAGTTCTTTACTTTCTACCGTAGTCTGGATGCCTATCGGGCGATGTTCAGCAGTGGCGGCGATATGATGGTGTTGGAACCAGACTCTGAAATTTTTCGGTATTTCCTGGATTCCGGGGGCAAGCCCTGAGCGGTGCTCCGGGGCGAGAGTCTGAATGTGGCATGATCTGTTGGTTGCCCTGGCCCTCCTAATGGTGATCGAGGGTATCTTGCCATTTCTCAGTCCCGAGGGCACACGCAGAATGATGCGGGCGGTAGCGGAGATGGATAGTCGTTCAATCCGTTTCAGTGGGCTAGTCAGCATGATATTGGGTGTGCTCACACTCTATATCGTCAACTGATTCATAGTGACTATGTCTGAGAACAGGCACTGGCTGCTGCCAGAGGGTATAGGTGAGACATTGCCTCCCCAGGCCCAACTGCTGGAGCAGCTGCGCCGGGAACTGTTGGATTTGTATCGCAGTTGGGGATACGAACTGATATTTCCCCCATTCGTGGAATATCTGGATTCGCTGCTTACCGGCACCGGTGGGGATCTGGATCTTCAGACGTTCAAATTAACGGACCAGATTACCGGCCGCACATTGGGCATCAGAGCGGATATCACGCCCCAGGCAGCCCGCATCGACGCGCACCAGCTGCGTCGTGACTGCCCGACCCGGCTCTGTTATCTGGGTACTGTCCTCAACAGTCGCGCCGTCGCACTTTCCGAATCCCGCTCACCGTTGCAGATCGGCGCTGAACTCTACGGATATTCGGGGGTGGAGGCGGAGCTTGAAATACTCTCCCTAATGATCGAAACCCTCACGAGGGCGGGAATTGACGAGCTCTATCTGGATTTGGGGCATGTGGGGATATTCCGTGGCCTAGTTCGCCAGGCGGGCCTTGATAAGCGTCAGGAATTGGCGCTCTTCGACGCTTTGCAGCGAAAGGCGGTGCCCGAATTGGAGAGTCTTGTTGGGGAATTCTCGCTCAGTGAGTCGCTGTCTGAGATGACGGTTCGACTTGCCGAGTTGAGTGGCGAGGGGGCGCTCGAGGCCGCTGCCGTCAGTTTGGCGAACGCGGGAACTCCGGTGCGGGAGGCGCTCGACGAGTTGGGTCGGTTGGCGGAACGGCTGCGGCAGCGCCATCCAGACCTGCCGGTTCATTATGATCTCGCAGAATTGAGGGGATATCACTACCACACGGGCGTGGTGTTTGCCGCCTTTGTGCCGGGTATAGGCCAGGAGGTGGCAAGGGGAGGACGGTATGACGATATCGGGCACGTCTTTGGCCGGGCCCGCCCGGCCTGTGGTTTCAGTGCCGATCTCACCAAGTTATTGAAGCTTGGACGTATCGATCTTCACCCGTCCCCCCCGGCTATATTTGCCGGTTACGACGATGACCCGCTGCTCCGCCAACAGATCGTAAATCTCCGGGCCGCCGGGAGGACAGTGATAGAAGGGCTACCGGAGCAGCAAGGCGATGCCGCCCGGATGGGGTGCGGTGAAGAGCTTCGGAAACTGGGTGGGCAGTGGGTGATAACCGGTGTTCCATCTGATAGGCAATCGCGTTAATAATCAACGAGAGCGGAAAAAATGGGTAAAAATGTCGTAGTAATCGGTACCCAGTGGGGAGATGAGGGGAAAGGCAAGATTGTCGATCTGCTGACTGATCGTGCTCAAGCTGTGGTTCGGTTTCAGGGGGGCCACAATGCGGGTCATACTCTGGTTATCGAGGGGAAAAAGACGATATTGCATCTGATTCCTTCCGGCGTGTTGCGAGACGGGGTACGCTGCCTGATTGGCAATGGTGTGGTACTTTCACCAGCGGCGTTGCTGGAGGAACTCGAGATGCTCGAGCAGGGCGGTGTGTCGGCCATCGGTCGGCTCGGCATTAGCGAATCTTGCCCTCTCATCCTTCCGTATCACATCGCACTCGACCAGGCTCGGGAACAAGCTCGGGGTAAGAATGCCATTGGCACTACCGGCAGGGGTATTGGTCCTGCATACGAGGATAAGGTCTCTCGGCGAGGTATCCGGTTTGGGGAGCTTTCTGACGAGAGCCGCTTCCGGGAACGCCTTCGCGAGGTGATGGACTACCATAACTTTGCTCTTGAGCACTATTACCATTTCCAGCCACTCGATTTTCTGCAAGTATTGGATGACACGCTTGCGCAGGCTGAGCGCTTGGTACCGTTGATGGAGGATGTCACGGGTACCTTGCATAGTCTTTCCTCCCAAGGCGCCAGTATTATGTTCGAAGGTGCCCAAGGAGCCTTGTTGGATATCGATCACGGTACCTATCCCTTCGTCACCTCTTCCAACACCACTGCGGGTGGGGCTTGCACAGGCACCGGTGTGGGGCCACGGGATATCGACTATGTGCTCGGTATTGTCAAGGCCTATACCACGCGGGTCGGGGCCGGACCCTTTCCAACGGAGCTGTTCGATGCGGTCGGCAACCACCTTGGCGATAAGGGGCACGAATTTGGAGCCACTACGGGCCGCGCCCGGCGCTGTGGCTGGCTCGACACCGTGGCGCTGCGCCGTTCACTGGAGATAAACAGTGTCTCCGGGATGTGCATCACCAAGCTGGACGTGCTTGATGGTCTGGAAACTATTCGCGTGTGTACCGCTTATCGTCTGGATGGCGAGTTGGTTGATGTACCCCCGGTGGGGGCTGAGAACTTCGAACGCTGTACGCCGGTATATGTGGACCTGCCGGGGTGGCAGGTTTCTACTCACGGTGCCCGCGGGCTGAACGAATTGCCTCCTCAAGCGCGGGACTATCTCGACCGAATCGCAGAGATCTGTGGAGTTCCGGTGGACGTTGTCTCCACCGGGCCGGATCGGGATGAAACGCTGATTCTGAGGCACCCGTTCGACGACTGACCGGTATGAAAACCCGGATCGCGGAGATCCAGATGCACCCCGATATCCCACAGCTCGATAATTATCTGGTGAAGGCGGAACCTTTTTACCAAGCTATCGGGGATGAAATAACGATCTTCGAAGCCAGTTACCAAAAGGGCCTGCCGGTCTTGTTGAAAGGACCAACCGGCTGCGGCAAGACCCGGTTCATGGAATATATGGCCTGGCGGTTGCGGCGCCCTTTGATTACCGTCTCTTGCCACGATGATCTCACTGCCTCCGATCTGGTCGGCCGCTACCTGGTCAAGGGTGGGGAGACGACCTGGATCGATGGCCCTTTGGCTCAGGCGGTGCGGGGTGGTGGTATCTGTTATCTTGACGAGGTCGTAGAGGCGCGCAAGGATACCATGGTTGTGATTCATCCCCTCGCGGATGATCGGAGGGTGCTGCCCATCGAAAAACTGGGGACCTTGATCCAAGCGGATGAAGGGTTTGGTCTTGCTGTCTCCTATAATCCAGGCTACCAGAGCGTACTCAAGGACCTCAAACAAAGCACCCGTCAGCGATTCGTGGCACTGGAGTTTGGATATCCTAGCCCTGAACTGGAGACTGCTATTGTAATCAAAGAGTCGGGGCTGGAACCTGCTATCGCGGAGCTATTGGTTCGATTTGCGGGAATGACCCGCAACCTGAAAGGGAGCGGGTTGGAAGAGGGCGCGAGTACTCGCCTGCTGGTACATGCGGCAAAGCTGATTGTTTCGGGGGTGGCGCCGGTATCAGCTTGCCGCAGCGCCATTGCCCAGGCGCTAACCGATGATGCCGAAATGCTGGCTTCCATTAATGAACTCTCGTCGTCGCTATTCTGAGACAGGGGTAACCACCGTTTACAGCCGCCACCGCAGCACAGGGAGTGGGAAAGCGTGGGTGTGAGCATCCCGGAACCTCTCGGCAACTGATGCAAGCCGCGCGCGATGCTGGACAGTTGGTAATACTTCTAGACGAGATCTTGGAGGTGGAGTTCTCGTTTCGGGATACTACCGTCCCTGCCGCCGCCATAGCCGCCATGGAACCGCGCCTGCAGGATTACGTCATAACCTGGATCAAGCGTGTAGCCAGCACCAACATCGAACTCGCTTATCAGTATGCTTGCCACGTCGAGCGGGCACTTGGGCTGATGGATGTTGAGACGGTGGAGTCCTGGGCGCTGTCGGCGATGGATGCCTATGACCGAGAAGGGCTGCGGCCTGCTCGCCAGATCATTCTTGGACTCGATGAATTTGTCCGTCTGACCCGAGAGCAAGCAGATGGTTGCCTGTTGTCCAATCAGCAAGGAATATTGCTCGGTTTTCTGAATGGACTGGCCGGACGCAGACTCCGTATTCAGGAATCGACACAGGCGTACACCGATTCCGAGACACTTTTTTTGCCCTCCCTGTTGGCTCGGTTAGCCACACCGGAACGGAATTTTCAATTGTACAAGGTTACCATTGCCATGCTGTGGGCGCAGACTCGGTTTGGCACCCTTCGAACACTTCTTGAGGCAGGGTTCCTCGACGCGGAGGATTCCGGGCGTCGACTTGCACTGTTTCACTCTCTGGATACGCTGCGTTTAGAGGCGATCATCGCCCGGGAATTGCCGGGGCTCCACCGGGAGCTGGTCACCATCAAGCAGGATTTGGGAGAAGATCGGTTGCCTGCTCCTTGGGATGCACTCCGCTGGTCGGTGTCTGCGGAGGGCTGTACGGCCTGGGATGTTGTGGAGCGGGTTCGCTCGCTGTCCAATGACACAGAGCCGCTGCCCGTATTTGCGCATCAGGGTATCTTGGACTTGCCGGCGGTGGCCGCCTGTGTGGCGGCACGGGTGTCGCGGGAAAAGACCCTGTTTAAGGTTAGGATGGAGCAGCTCAAAGATGAACTGGGGGTACAAGAGCACTGGTCGCGCGATAGGGAACCTCGGTTAACGAAGCGCCTGCACGAGGCATCCGAGTTACCGGAAGGGGCGGGTGTCGACATCCTGATCGATGGCAAGCCATTGCCGTTGCCTGATGATATGCAGGATCTGGTAAGTTCCATCCTGATGGATCTTGGAGATATCCCCGATGAGTACCTGGAGCCGGCGGGGCCGGGAGACTACGATCCCAAGTTCTTCCAGGATTCGTCCTCCGAGACAGAGGACGTGTGGAGCGGCGTTTACCATGAAAAAGGGGCCCTACTGTATCAAGAGTGGGACTTTCGGCGCCAGCATTACCGAAAGAATTGGTGTGCTGCTCGGGAACAGAGTGTGGAGCCGGTCGACAACGGATTTGTTGTACGAACACTTGAGAAATATCAGGGTCTGGTAAAACAGTTGCGCAAGACTTTCGAGGCCTTGAGGGACGAAAACCGGCGTTTGAAACGACAGCCCCAGGGGGACGATGTCGATCTGGATGCTCTGGTTGAGGCACTGGCTGATACCCGAGATGGGCGCGAGATGTCCGAGCGGTTGTTTACCCGCCAGCATCGCACCGAGCGCAACATCGCCGTGATGTTCATGGTGGATATGAGTGGCTCAACCAAGGGGTGGATAAACGATGCGGAGCGGGAATCATTGGTGCTGCTTTGCGAGGCGTTGGAGACGCTGGGAGACCGCTACGCAATCTTCGGATTCTCCAGCATTACCCGCAAACGCTGCGAAATTTACCACATCAAGCGATTCGAAGAAGCGTACACCGACGACGTCAAGGGCCGAATCAGTGGGATCCAACCCAAGGACTACACAAGAATGGGCTTTGCGATCCGCCACTTGAGCCGGATGCTGAGCGAGTTGGATGCACGCACACGCATCTTGATTACCCTGTCGGATGGTAAACCCGATGACTACGATGAGTATCGGGGCAGCTACGGTATCGAAGATACGCGCCGGGCGTTGATCGAGGCACGCCGTGAAGGAATCCATCCGTACTGCATCACCATAGACCAGCAGGCCAGGGATTATTTGCCACATCTATACGGACCGGCCGCCTACACGGTTATCGACGAAGTCCGCCTACTGCCGCTAAAGGTGTCAGATATATACCGGCGTCTCACTACGTGAATTGTCACCTAGCCTGTTTTAGCCGGGTTTGGTATTCTCATTAAGTCACTGTTTCAGAAACCTTGGTGGAGGGTGCATGATCAGGGTTCTGCTGGTAGATGATCATGAATTGGTACGAACCGGCTTTCGCTTGATCCTTGCCGATAATCCCGAGATCCAGGTTGTTGGCGAGGCCGGCAGTGGAGAAGATGCCCTCTCCCAGGTGCGCGTTCACAACCCCAATTTGGTCTTGATGGATGTCAACATGCCGGGTATCGGAGGCATTGAGGCGACCCGCAAGATAAAGCAAAAGTTTCCGGATACCCAGGTGATTGCGGTGACCGTCCACGCGGATGCTCCGTTCCCCGAACAGTTGCACGAGGCGGGGGCGCTCGGCTATGTCACCAAGGGTTGTCCCGCCAATGAGCTGTTCGAGGCAATCCGGACGGTGGCGCAGGGAAAGCCATTCGTATCTAACGAAGTGTCTCGCAAGATGACCTTAGCCAGACTTTCCGGTATCGATCCGGACAGCCCCTTCAGTACCCTGTCGAGGCGCGAGATGCAGGTGTTGCTGATGATAACTCAGGGTCGCAAGACCCAAGAGATATCAGATTCTTTGTGCCTGAGTCCGAAGACCGTCAGTACCTACCGTCACCGTTTGTTTGGGAAATTGAACGTCGAGACGGATGTCGATCTTACGCATCTGGCACTACGTTATGGCGTCATCGGAAACAACGGATAGTGCCGTTTGATCCCGCTTGCCGGCGTTGTCCGCGTCTTTCGACGTTTTTGGATGAGGTGCGGGAGCGCCACCCGACGTACCACTGCCGACCAGTGGCGCCGTTTGGTGCGGCTGACGGACGGCTGTTGATCTTGGGGTTAGCCCCCGGCATGCACGGTGCGAATGCTACGGGGCGTCCTTTTACGGGAGATTTCGCCGGTATTCTGCTGTACCAAACATTATATCGGTATGGGTTTAGTAACCGGCCGGAGTCCCGTTCCTTGGATGATGGGTTGCGTTTGATTGATTGCCGGATCAGCAACGCGGTGAAATGTCTGCCGCCTGGCAACAAGCCCATTGGCGAAGAGATAGCCTGTTGCAACGTCTTTCTGCGCGAGGAGTTGCAAGCGCTACCAGATGATTCGCTGGTCATTGCCTTGGGCCGGGTAGCCCACCAGGCGGTGCTGCGGGCGAGCGGACTCAAGCAATCCGCCTACCAGTTTGGACATAATGTGCTCCATCGCTTAAGCAGCGGTATGCTGTTGCTCGATTGTTACCACTGCAGTCGCTACAACACCCAGACCGGAAGACTCACTACTGAGATGTTCCATGAGGTCTTCGGTCGCGCACGGGAACTGCTGGAGAAGCGTCCGCGGATTTGATCCGAACATTACCGGCGATGGCGGGCCGGTTGGTTGCTGCGGGGATCGGATTATAATCACCTCATGGAAGTGACAAGGTTCGATTATCAAGCTTTTTTACCGACGCTGACCCGTCGCCCGGGTGTTTATCGGATGCTCGATGACAAGGGTGCAGTGCTGTATGTTGGCAAAGCTCGCAATCTAAAGCGCCGGGTAAGCAGTTATTTTACACGCTCATTGAATCTCAGACTGCAGTCAATGGTCTCCCGGATACGGGCCATCGAGGTGACCGTTACCCATACCGAGGCCGAAGCGTTGATCCTGGAAAATACGCTGATCAAATCGCTTAAGCCCCAGTACAACGTACTTTTCAGAGACGACAAGAGCTATCCCTATATCTATGTGTCCGGCGAGCCGTTTCCGCGGCTGGCATTTCATCGCGGCGCCAGAAAGGCCAAAGGTCGTTACTTCGGACCTTATCCAAACACCGGGGCGGTACGGGAAACCTTGCGTCTCATGCAGAAACTGTTTCCGGTGCGCCAGTGCGAGGATAGTTTCTACCGGACCCGTTCCAGGCCCTGCCTGCAATACCAGATCAAGCGTTGTACGGCGCCATGTGTGGGGTTGGTGGATGAGTCAGCCTACCAACTGGATGTGGATGATGCCGTCGGATTTTTGGAGGGCAGAGCCGCCGAGGTAATAGACGATTTGTCGGCACGCATGGAGGAGGCTTCTTCCAACTTGGCGTTTGAACGAGCCGCTCGGTTTCGTGATCAAATCATCAATCTTCGACGGGTACAGGAACGCCAGTACGTGAGTGGTGAACGTGGAGACCTGGATATCTTGGCGATCGCAACCCATGGCGGGGTGTGTTGTATCCAACTATTTTTTATTCGCCGCGGACGTAACCTTGGAAACAAGATCTTCTATCCCAAGGTGCCCGAGTGGGGAAGTGATCAAGAGATCCTCAATGCCTTTTTGTCTCAGTACTATCTGGGTAAACAGATCCCGCGTGAAATCGTGGTTAGCACCGAGCCACAGGATAAGGTTTTGTTGGAGCAAGTATTGAGCGAGCAATCGGGTTCCGGAGTAAAAATCCGCAGTTCAGTGCGCCGCGATCGGGCCCGTTGGCTGAGCATGGCGGTACAAAACGCGCAGATCGCGGTAAATGCCCGGTTAGCGAGCCGCTCGGGAATGCAGGAGCGGGTAGCGGCACTGCGGGATGTTTGCGGCCTTATCGAGGCTCCGGCCCGCATGGAATGTTTCGATATCAGTCATACCGCCGGCGAGCAGACCATGGCCGCCTGTGTTGTATTCGATCGGGAAGGGCCGGTAAAGTCCGACTATCGGCGCTACAATATCACGGGAATCGAACCAGGGGATGACTACGGAGCCATGGAGCAGGTCTTGAGGCGACGATTTACCCGGCTGCAAGCCGATGAGGGCAGACCTCCCGATATTCTGTTCGTCGACGGCGGCAAGGGGCAGGTGAGCGCGGCGGAAAAAGTCCTGGAGGATCTCGCGGTATCCGGGATTGTGCTGATTGGGATCGCCAAGGGAGTCACCCGCAAGCCGGGGATGGAGCAACTGTTCTTGCCCGGGGAAGAGGCTGCAACTATACTGCCGGTCAACTCTCCTGCGCTGCTGTTGATCCAACAGATTCGGGACGAGGCACATCGATTCGCCATTACCGGCCACCGCCAACGGCGCGATCGCGACCGTAGGACGTCAACGTTGGAGTCCATCCCCGGTATCGGGCCCAAGCGCCGGCAGCGCTTGCTCAAGCAGTTTGGAGGTCTTCAGGGAGTGGTCCGGGCAGGAATCGAGGATCTCTCACAGGTTGAGGGTATAAGTGTCCTCTTGGCCAAACAAATATACCAGACCTTTCACGGAAACGAGTAAGTTTCGCTTGACAATGTTTAATATCCCCAATTACTTGACGCTGCTTCGCATTTTGCTCATTCCCGTGTTCGTGGTTGTGTTCTATCTGCCTTGGGAATGGGCGCACCAAGCGTGTGCCTTTGTATTTACGTTGGCAGGGATGACGGACTGGCTCGATGGGTACTTGGCGAGACGGCTTAATCAGGTCTCATCAATGGGGGCGTTTCTGGATCCGGTGGCGGATAAATTGATGGTTTCGACAGCGCTCATATTGTTGGTGCAGGCAGACCCAAAGCCAGCGCTGGCGGTACCCGCATTAATTATCATCGGGCGTGAGATCACGATCTCGGCACTGCGGGAATGGATGGCTGAGTTGGGCGCACGGGCGAAGGTAGCGGTTTCGGTAATTGGAAAAATAAAGACGGCTGTGCAGATCGTTGCGATAGTCATGCTGATATATCGGCGAGATCTATTTGGGTTGCCCATCTATACCATCGGCTATGTATTACTCTATGTGGCGGCGATACTGACCCTGTGGTCGATGTTGGTGTATATCAAGGCTGCTTGGCCCGCTCTCACCGGTGGCGTGTCTTATCCGGTCCGGTCTCGGGATAAATGAGCAGCCGGCGCGATTTACCCCGCCGAGCTTGACAGAATACACAGGTTGTCTACAATAGCGCGCTCATCCGGTGATGCGGGAATAGCTCAGTTGGTAGAGCACAACCTTGCCAAGGTTGGGGTCGCGAGTTTGAGTCTCGTTTTCCGCTCCAGAATTCCCAGCCTCGATTTTTCGGGGCTTTTTTTTCTTTCGGGAGTAGAATGGAAAACTTATTCAGGGTATGGGGCAG
>JAGRGP010000118.1 GCA_020445415.1 Gammaproteobacteria bacterium
TTCGATGGTGACCAGATGGCCGTTCATCTGCCACTCTCCATCGAGGCGCAGTTGGAAGCCCGAAGCCTGATGATGTCCACCAACAATATCCTTTCGCCGGCCAACGGTGAGCCCATTATCGTCCCCTCTCAGGATGTTGTGCTGGGCCTGTACTATATGACCCGTGAACGAATCAATGCTCCCGGCGAGGGGATGGTGTTTGCAAATATCGCTGAGGTTCATCGAGCTTACGAATCGCGGCAGGCGCATCTGCAAGCCAAGGTCAAGGTCCGTATCGTCGAATCTATATTGGGGCATGACGGCGAGAGAACCAGCCGGAGAAGAATCGTCGAGACAACGGTAGGGCGGGCATTGTTGTCCGAGATTCTCCCCAAAGATCTCTCGTTCGACCTTGTAAACCGAACCATGGACAAGCGTGCGATATCGTCGCTGATCAACGCTTGTTACCGAAAGGTGGGTTTAAAGGAGACGGTTATCTTCGCGGACCAAGTGATGTACATGGGTTTTCGTCTCGCCACGCGTGCCGGTGTCTCGATCGGGATGAACGACATGACCATTCCCGAAGAGAAGATCGGGATCCTTACCCGGGCCGAGAGCGAGGTCAAGGAGATAGAGCATCAGTACGCCTCTGGCCTGGTGACCAATGGCGAGCGCTACAATAAGGTCGTTGACATTTGGTCGCATACCAACGAGCAGGTCGCCAAGGCGATGATGGCCAAGCTTGCTAAGGAACCTGTGGTGGATCGGGAGGGCAATACCGTCGAGCAGGATTCCTTCAACTCGATCTACATGATGGCCGATTCCGGGGCGCGGGGTTCTGCCGCCCAAATCAGGCAGTTGGCCGGTATGCGTGGGTTGATGGCCAAGCCGGATGGCTCGATTATTGAAACACCTATCACGGCTAACTTTCGTGAAGGATTGGATGTATTGCAGTACTTCATATCTACACATGGGGCACGTAAGGGATTGGCCGATACGGCCTTGAAGACCGCCAATTCCGGATATCTCACGCGGCGGTTGGTGGATGTGGCCCAAGACATGGTTGTGCTGGAGGATAATTGTGGTACTACCGATGGCCTGACCATGAATCCCATTATTGAGGGCGGGGACGTGGTGGAGCCCCTGCGTGAACGCATACTCGGAAGAGTGTTGGCGATTGATCACTGCAAGCCGGGAACCGACGAAGTTGCTTTCCCGGCCGGTACCTTACTTGATGAGTCACTGGTAGACCAGCTAGAAGAAGTCGGAATCGACCATGTCACCATACGTTCGGCAATTACCTGCAAATCGGCGGTGGGTGTCTGTGCCATGTGCTATGGTCGCGATCTCGCACGCGGCCATAAGGTAAACATCGGCGAAGCGGTTGGTGTCATCGCGGCACAATCGATCGGAGAGCCCGGCACTCAGTTAACGATGCGTACCTTCCATATTGGTGGCGCGGCATCCCGCTCGGCAGCGGTTAACAGTATCGATGTCAAGTCCAGCGGCACGGTGCAGCTCCACAATCTCAAGACGGTAAAACACCATACCGGTAACTTGGTGGCGGTGTCCCGCTCCGGGGAACTCACGGTACTGGATGACGTGGGCCGTGAAAGGGAACGCTATAAAGTTCCCTATGGCGCGGAGATCCGCGTGCAAGATGGTGAATTGGTTAGTGGTGGTCAGATGGTGGCCAACTGGGATCCCCATACCCATCCGGTGATTACCGAAGTGGCGGGCATCCTAAAGTATGTGGATATCCACGAACAGGTTACCGTGGAGAAGGAGGTCGACAGCGTAACAGGCATATCCTCCATTGTGGTCATGGATCCCAAGCAGCGCCCCTCGGCGGGTAAGGATGTGCGGCCCATGGTGAAGTTGGTGGATAGCAAGGGCAAGGATCTCAATATCGCTGGCACCGATATCCCGGCACATTACTTTTTGCCGCCGGGAGCGGTGGTGAGTTTTGAGGACGGAGCCGAGGTGAAGGTAGGAGACGTGCTAGCGCGTATTCGCCAGGAATCTTCGAAAACACGAGACATCACCGGTGGCTTGCCGAGGGTGGCTGACCTGTTCGAAGCCCGCAAGCCTAAGGATCCTGCGATTCTCGCGGAGGCAACCGGGACCGTGGGCTTCGGTAAGGACACCAAAGGAAAGCAGCGGCTGATCATCACCGATGCAGATGGTGAGCAGCACGAAGAACTGATTCCCAAGTGGCGTCATGTAAATGTATTTGAAGGTGAACAGGTGGAGCGGGGGGAAATAATTTCTGATGGAGAGCTGAACCCCCATGATATTTTGCGGCTTAAGGGCGTGACCGAGCTTTCTTCCTATCTCGTGAAGGAAATTCAGGATGTATATCGGCTGCAAGGCGTGAAGATCAATGACAAGCACATCGAAGTAATTATTCGCCAGATGTTGCGGAAGGCAGAGATTGTTTCGCCGGGAGACTCAAAGTTATTACGAGGCGAGCAGGTGGAGCGCTCCAAGGTCATCGAGGTTAATGAACTACTTGAGGCGGAGGGCAAGCAGCCGGCGTTTTGGAATCCGGTGCTGTTGGGTATTACTAAGGCCTCGCTTGCCACTGAGTCGTTTATTTCCGCGGCGTCCTTCCAAGAGACCACCCGGGTTCTCACCGAAGCGGCGGTTAGAGGCTCCAACGATGGGTTGGTTGGCTTGAAGGAAAACGTGATCGTCGGGCGGCTGATTCCCGCGGGGACCGGCTTGTCTTACCACAACGACCGCCGCAGGCGCCGGGATGAAGAACTGGATGCGGAATCAAACGAGAAGGTGGACATGGATGCCGACGAAGTCGCCGAGGCGATTAAGCAAGCGCTGAAGACTGCGGAAAGCTGAGACACGTCTCGGTGTTGCCGCCGGTCCTGTGGCCGGCGGTGTTTCATTGGGTTATCGAATAATTGCTGCGGTAGCTGGGTGCCCGGCAAGTATTGACACTATCCGGTTGGGTGCGTAGAATTCGCGCTCTCAATCAGGGCAGAGTTATTGAGTTCTGGTTGTTCCTTATATGCCCATGGAGGCTACATCGGCCTTCAGGGTAAGGTTTTGTGCAGGCAATCGATTGTTCCCGGCGTGCGGTTATCGATCCGGGGAGGGTGGTTGCTCGCTTTATTCTGGCGCGGGAGCGGCGCGGAACAGCTCCCCGGAGACGGATGTAAATGGCAACGATTAATCAACTGGTGCGCAAGCCGCGCATAAGAAAGGTCGAGAAAACCAATGTGCCGGCGTTGGATGCGTGTCCGCAGAAGCGGGGAGTGTGCACGCGCGTGTATACCACGACCCCGAAAAAACCGAATTCCGCTTTGCGTAAAGTCGCCCGGGTACGGCTGACCAATAGCTACGAAGTTACTACTTATATCGGTGGCGAAGGGCATAACTTGCAGGAACACTCAGTGGTGCTTATCCGTGGTGGTCGTGTTAAGGACCTTCCTGGGGTGCGTTATCACGTGGTACGCGGGAGTCTGGATACTTCGGGCGTAGATAAGCGGCGTCAAGGGCGGTCGAAGTATGGTGCTAAACGGCCTAAGAGCTGAAAGAGCAGATTGGATTAAGTAGATCGAATCAAGGGTCTAAACATGTCTAGAAGACGAGTTGTAGCGAAGCGCGAGGTTCTACCGGATCCTAAGTTCGGCAGTCAGCTACTTGCCAAGTTCATCAACATGGTAATGGTTGACGGCAAAAAGGCGGTGGCTGAAAAGATTCTCTATGATGCGCTCGAGCGCATGAGTGAGCGCACCAAGGGAGAGCCCATGGAGGTGCTGGAAAAGGCGTTGGATAATGTACGTCCCATGGTGGAAGTGAAATCCCGGCGAGTGGGGGGTGCAACCTATCAAGTGCCGGTTGAAGTACGTCCTCAGCGCCGCAACACACTTGCAATGCGCTGGTTAATTGATTCGGCCCGGAAACGCAGTGAAAAGTCCATGGCGCATCGGCTCGCCGGTGAACTGGCAGATGCCTCCGAGTCACGTGGATCGGCGGTAAAGAAACGCGAAGACACGCACCGTATGGCGGAAGCTAATAAGGCGTTCTCCCATTTTCGTTGGTAGTGGTCGCCGCTATAGTCATACAACTGGCACTCGTACCTTAGCTCTTTAACATTGTTGGATGGGAATTAGACGTGGCACGCAGCACACCTATTGGGCGTTATCGTAACCTCGGGATCATGGCGCATATCGATGCGGGCAAGACCACCACAACCGAGCGTATCCTCTATTATACTGGTGTGTCGCACAAGCTGGGCGAAGTGCACGATGGTGCCGCGACCATGGACTGGATGGAGCAGGAGCAGGA
>JAGRGP010000119.1 GCA_020445415.1 Gammaproteobacteria bacterium
CGTGGCGCTTCACGTCGATGGCGGCCTGCGCACCGGCCGCGACGTGATTGTCGGCGCGCTGCTGGGTGCAGACGAATACGGTTTCTCCACCGCGCCGCTGATGGCTGCGGGCTGCATCATGATGCGCAAGTGTCATTTGAACACTTGCCCGGTGGGCGTGGCCACTCAAGATCCGGAACTACGAAAGCGCTTTACGGGAAAGCCAGAGCACGTCATTAACTATTTCTTCTTCGTCGCCGAAGAAGTCAGGCAACTGATGTCAAAACTCGGTTTTCGCCGCTTTAACGACATGATCGGACAAGCTCAGTGTCTTGATATGCGGTCGGCTATCGCGCATTCGAAGGCCCAGGGGCTGGATTTTTCCAAGATATTGACCAAGCCGAAGGTTGGCCCCGAGGTAGCGATTTTTAACTGCGAGCAGCAAGATCATGGCCTAGACAAGGCGATCGACCACCGGTTGATCTCCCTCGCTAAGCCAGCTTTGGAGCATGGGAAACCGGTCAGAATCGAGATTGATGTTCACAACTATAATCGGACATTGGGCGCCATGCTCTCTGGACGAGTAGCCGAGAAATACGGTTATGAAGGGTTGCCGGATGACACCATTTATATCAAGGCGATGGGTACCGCAGGCCAGTCTTTTGGTGCCTGGTTGGCGAAAGGGGTAACGATCGAGCTTGCCGGTGAGGGCAACGATTACGTGGGCAAGGGCTTGTCCGGTGGGCGCCTTGTGGTTTATCCGCCTCCGGGCGCGGGTATCGAAAAAGCGGAAGAGAACATTATCGTAGGCAATACCGTGTTGTATGGGGCTATTGCGGGTGAATGCTACTTCCGAGGTGTCGCTGGAGAACGGTTTTGTGTGCGCAACTCTGGTGCGTCGGCGGTTGTCGAAGGGGTCGGTGATCATGGTTGCGAGTACATGACCGGTGGAGTGGTGGTTTGCCTAGGCTCGACCGGCCGCAATTTTGCTGCGGGGATGTCTGGGGGAATTGCTTATGTTCTAGATCAACAGGGAACCTTTGAACAGTCTTGCAACCTTGCCATGGTGGAGCTGGAGCCGGTTACGAACGAGGATGACATCCTCGAATCAGTGGATCATCAGGGGGGCGACCTGGAAACCCATGGGCGGGTGGATGTGAGCCACGACATGACCCGCTACGATGCCATTCGTCTCCGTCAGTTGATAGAGAGGCACCTGCACTATACGGGCAGTGCGGTGGCCCGCAATATTCTTGACCACTGGGATACCTATTTGCCGAAGTTCGTCAAAGTCATGCCCGTGGACTATCGCCGTGCGCTGGCGGAGCTTCAAGCACAGCAGTCTCCGTGTAGTGAACTCAGTAAGAGAGGTTGATGATGGGCAAGCCAACGGGTTTTATGGAATACGCACGAAAAGACCGGATGTATATGCCGGCTTCCGACCGTATTACCCATTATAACGAGTTTGTTATTCCCCTGAGTGAGTCGGAGCTGAGTATTCAGGGTGCGCGCTGCATGGACTGCGGTATTCCCTATTGCCATCAAGGCTGTCCGGTTAACAATTTGATCCCTGACTGGAATGATCTGGTCTATCGGGAAGATTGGCGCGCGGCTAGTGATATGCTCCACTCCACCAATAACTTCCCGGAGTTTACCGGGCGCATCTGCCCAGCACCCTGTGAGGCGTCTTGCACGCTTAACCTGGATGATGCGCCAGTTACCATCAAGACCATCGAGTACAGCATTGTCGAGAAGGCATGGGAAGAGGGGTGGATTCAACCCAAGATTCCCCGGCACAAGACTGGCAAGCGGGTTGCCATCGTTGGTTCCGGTCCGGCAGGATTGGCCGCGGCGCAGCAGCTGGCCCGGGCTGGGCACACGGTTTCGGTTTACGAAAAGCAGCCGCGGATCGGAGGGTTATTGCGCTACGGTATCCCCGATTTCAAACTAAACAAGAAAGTAATCGACCGACGTATGGGGCAAATGAAGGCAGAAGGGGTGGATTTCCACTCTAATACCTTTGTGGGAGNNTCAAGGCGCGGAGACTGCTGAGGGAATTTGATGCCTTGGTTTTGGCTGGAGGATCTGAGCAGCCGCGTGACCTGCCGATACCTGGCCGGGAGTTGCAAGGTGTCTATTTTGCCATGGATTTCTTGCGCAGCAATACTCGTCGGATACAGGACGAGCACGTCCCCGATCACGAGTTTATTTCGGCTACCGGAAAGCATGTCGTAGTGATCGGCGGTGGTGATACGGGCTCGGATTGTATTGGCACTTCGACGCGGCACGGTGCCAGCTCGATCACGCAGCTGGAAATTTTGCCAAAGCCCCCGGAGAAAGAGAATAAGGGCCTGACTTGGCCAGATTGGCCCAACAAGATGCGTACGTCCAGTTCCCAGGAAGAGGGCTGCGAGCGTATGTGGAGCGTGGCAACTAAGGAATTTGTCGACGATGGGCGTGGCCATGTCCGCGCAATCAAGTGCGTCAAAGTGGATTGGCAGAAAGATGAACAGGGAAACTGGCGGATGTCGGAAGTCCAGGGTTCGGAGTTCGAACTCAAGGCGGATCTGGTTACATTGGCAATGGGCTTTGTGCATCCGGTTCACCAAGGTATGCTGGATGAGCTGGGGGTAGGGCTGGACGGGCGCGGTAACGTCAAGGGCCACACCGAGGGGCCGGACGCCTATAAAACCTCCATTGAGGGGGTCTTCTCGGCAGGTGATATGCGGCGTGGCCAGTCGTTGGTGGTCTGGGCTATTCGTGAAGGCCGGCAGTGTGCCCGGGCGGTAGATATCTACTTGATGGGAACCTCCGAGCTGCCCAGGTAATTGGATCTGGCATCCCCAACGGGCGAAGGAGAGCGAGGACTGTGATAACCTTGAAAAACGATCGGTTTTTACGGGCTCTCTTTCGACAGCCGGTAGACGTAACTCCCGTCTGGATGATGCGTCAGGCAGGGCGTTATCTCCCGGAGTACCGCGCTACGCGAGCCCGGGCCGGCAGTTTTATGGACCTGTGCAGAAATCCAGAATTAGCCTGCGAGGTAACCTTGCAGCCCTTGCGGCGGTTTCCGCTGGATGCGGCCATCCTTTTCTCGGATATTCTGACCGTACCCGACGCCATGGGATTAGGCCTGTTTTTTAGTGAGGGAGAGGGTCCGGGGTTTCATCGACCGGTGCGGGATGAGCGCGCGGTCAATGCCCTTGGGGTTCCGGACATCGAAACCGATCTGGGTTATGTGATGGAGGCGGTGCGAACCATTTACCGAGAACTGGATGGGCAGGTTCCTCTAATCGGTTTCTCAGGTAGCCCATGGACCCTGGCTACCTACATGGTAGAGGGTGGCAGCAGCAAGAACTTTTCTTTGATCAAGGGAATGCTGTTCGGACGGCCAGATTTGTTACACCGTATGCTCGCAGTTACAGCGGAGTCAGTGACCGCCTACCTTAATGGGCAGATCCGGGCTGGCGCCCAGGCGGTGATGATTTTCGATACCTGGGGCGGGGTGTTGAGTCCGGCTGACTACCGTTCTTTCTCACTGGCTTACATGGAACGAATCATTCGTGGCCTGCATAGAGAGGAGCAAGGCAGCAAGATTCCGGTCATACTCTTTACCAAAGGTGGCGGGCAATGGCTGGAGGCCATGGCCGATACCGGCTGTGATGCGCTGGGAGTGGATTGGACCACGGATTTGTCCGATGCCCGGAGCAGGGTGGGTGATAAGGTATCGCTTCAGGGGAATTTGGATCCCTGTATTCTACATGCCCCGCCAGATAGGGTGCGCGCGGGTGTAGCCCAGGTGCTCGCCAGCTTTGGAGAGGGCAGTGGGCATATATTCAATTTGGGGCATGGCATTCACCCGGACGTGGATCCGGAAAATGCGGCTGTGTTGGTCGAGGCAGTGCACTCGCTGAGTCGCCAATACCATTGCTGAATCTGTATCCGGCGGGGGAGCACGGCGCTGGCGCTTCAGTAGTGCGGGGGCGATGACTCCTCCGCGAGCGTGCCTTGTATCATATGCTGAATCTGCTGTTGCAGCAGATCAATATTGGATTGCATACGCTCCAGTTCTACCTGCTGCCGGGCGAGAATATCCGAAAGTTCGGTGATAGTATCTTCCTGAAAGGCCAGCCTGGTCTGCAATTCTATAATGTCGTCATTCATTGGTGGCGTGGTTTCATCGTGAGAGCAGAAAGTCCTGGGCCGGTTCCTTGTTTACCAGTATCACGGCTGCGGCGCTGATGTTCATTACTAGCGCATAGATGATGCTGGGGATAACCATCTCACTATCGGCGAGGAGGGTACCGGCAACGAAGATCCCCATGGCGGCGTTTTGTAAACCGCACTCTAAGCCAATGGCGATACCTTGGCGGCGTCCCAGCCGGAGTACCCAAGATCCGAAAAACGCCAATCCCATGGTAGTCAGATTCAAGAGAATCACTGCCGGTCCGGCGCTGGCAAAGTGGGCATCGATACTGCCCCACTGCCCCATGAAGGTGGCTACCACGATCAGGACAAACAGCAGCAATGCCAGCTTCCTTGCGCCGGATTGTATCTTTGCCGCCCAAGTTGGCCGGTAGTAGCGCAGCCCCATTCCCAAGACCAACGGTAAGGTCGAAATCAAGACTAACCCAACCACCATATTGCCGACGGAGAGAACTACCAGTTCCGAGGTACCGGAGAACCAGTGCAGACCAAGATTAACCAGTACCGGAAGTGTGATAACCCCGGCTAAGCTAGTAACGGCGGTCAGCGAAACCGATAGGGCGCTGTCACCTCCCGCCACCTGGGTCAACAAGTTGGAAGTGATGCCTCCCGGTGAAGCCGCGAGAACGATCAGTCCAACCGCCAGGGCGGGAGGCAGTGACCATAGATAGGCCAATATAAAGGCGACTGACGGCAATACCAACATTTGGCTGCAGAGCCCAAATAACATAGCGCGCGGCTGGGTAAAGACCCGCAGAAAGTCGGAAACGACCAGGGCCAAGCCCATGGAAAACATAATGAAGGCCAGGGAGAGTGGAAGCAGGAGGGACATGTCGCGCAATCACGGATTGTGTCGGAGTGTTAATGTTAACCTAATTACTTGCGCGGGCAATCCCCGGTACTCATAGGGTTGTTGGTTGGGTCGAACGTGGGTTCCTCTGCCCTCGGAAAGTGGATCAGGCACGGTGGGCGGTGGCCAGATACGCTGTCGACTGCATTTCCTGAAGCCTGCTTACCGCCCGCTTAAAATCGAATGCCAACCTCGTGCCCCGGTACAGCGTATCCGGCTGTCCTTCGGCACTGATGATCAGTTTTACCCGGCGATCATAAAACTCGTCTAGGAGATAGAGAAAGCGCCGGGCGAAATCATCTTGATCGGGATTTAGGAACGGAATCTCGGAGATGATGACGGTATGAAAACAGCGGGCTAGCTCCAGATAGTCGGCCTGACTCCGGGGCGGGCCGCAGATTACCTTGAAATCGAACCAGACCAGGTCGTCAGCGATTTTTACCACCGGAATATCCCGGTGAAAGATTTGTACTACCCCACCGACATGCCCCTGCTCGGGGGACAGACGTTCGAACTCGAGTTCGAGAGTACGCAGCGTTTCCGTATTTAGCGGTGTGTGGTAGACCTTGGCATGCTGAAGGTATCGCAGCCGGTAGTCCAAAGCCCCAGCTAACTCGATAACCTGCGTGTGGTGTTTGATCAGCCCAATGGCAGGGAGAAAGCTAGCGCGTTGGATGCCGTCTAGATACAGCAGATCCGGGTGGGTATTGGAAGTGGTTATCAATGTAACCCCGCGCGCAAACAGTGCCTTTAAAAGTTGTGAGAGAATCATCGCATCGCCGATGTCGATCACAATGAACTCGTCCAGGCATAATACCTTGGCTTGGTTTGCCAGATTTTCCGCCACCAACTCCAGCGGCGCAGTCTGCCCCTTTAGCTGGGCCAGCTGCTCGTGAATCTCCTGCATCAAGCGGTGAAAATGGACCCGGCGCTTGTTCGTCAGCGGCAGGTGATTATAGAACAGGTCAACCAGCCAGGTTTTACCGCGACCTACGCTGCCCCAGATATAGAGCCCTTTAACCAGCGGCGGAGGGGGGCGCTTAAGGGCAGGTAGCCTTTGTAGAAACCCGCGCCTGGGAGCGGGTTGCAGTAACTGGTCATATACAGTTTGCAGTTTCGATACCACTTCGGCTTGTGCCGGATCTGGCTCGAGATCGCCGGCATCAAGCAGGACTTGGTAGTGGGCCGAGAGCGTCATCTACCGGGCACGCCTAAGCTACAGGGCTCCTCGAATCATCGAGGATATCGGTCGTCCAAATTAGCCGGGCAGAGCACGGTGCGCATCGTGCCTATGAGGGTAAGCAGTTGACTGTTGCGGATCCGGTAGTAGATTCGGTTCGCTTCTTTGCGCGAAACGACGATATTCTTGTTACGCAGTTGCTCCAGATGCTGGGAGATGTTGCTCTGGGAGGTTCCGGTTTTTTCCACGATTTCTCCAACAGAGAGTTCGGCGTCGCCCAGCGAGCAGAGTATCTTCCATCGTAGTGGGTGCGCCATCGCCTTGAGGGCATTGGCGGTAAGGGCGGTATCTTCGTTGGAGAGGGGTTTGCTGCGATCACTCATCGATTGCTCCTTGATCAGCGGAGGGCGTCATATTGCTGTTGGTGCCTTCTTCATCCCCATCGCTCAATTTAGCATAACCCGTCATGTCTTTGGCGATACAGATAATATCGGTGATTCTCTCTCCCTGGTCTTTCACAGCGGTACGGGAAAAGAGAATCGGGACCCGCCGTCCATTCCTTGCAATAAAGCTTGCCTCGATTTTACTCAGTGCGCCCACCCTTATCAAAGCCTCAAGCCAGATACCCATGAAGGCACCAGCCTGCTCGTCCTCTTCTTCCTCGAAGACATCGCCGATGGAAAGGTCCTTGAGAGCCTCTTCGGTATAGTTCAGCATCTGGCAGGCAGCAGGATTGGCACGGGTAATCTTGCCCTCGGGATTGAGCACCAGCAGTGCCTCGCCCATATAGTTGATGATGTTCTCCAGGTGATTCTTTGCTAACGCCAGTTCCCTGGTGCGCTCGGCTACCTTTTGTTCCAGCTCAACATTTAGCTGGCGCTCTTTCTCGATCAGCCGGAAGTAGGTGCTGATCTTGTTTATCAGGAGGTTGTCGTCAATCGGCTTTAGTAGGTAATCAACGGCACCAACCTCGTATCCTTTGTGTTGAAATTCCTCGGACTTGAAGGCGGCGGTAAGGAAGATAATGGGGATGTTACGGGTGCGCTTTCTCACCTTGAGCATCGAGGCGGTCTGAAAACCGTCCATTTCCGGCATCTGAATATCGAGGATGATGAGATCGATACCGGTCTCCTTGAGGGCCGTCTCAAGCGCTTGCTTTCCCGAGGTTGCCTCGAGGATCTCCACATCCATGTATTGGCGCAGCAGGGTGCGCAGCGTGAAGAGATTGTGTTCGTGATCGTCAACGATCAGCAGTTTAAAGCCTGAATAGCGGTTCATATACGATCGGTTGCCACGCACGGCTGAGGCAGATGTTTCTTCATGACCTGCCACAGCGCGTCTGCGGCGATGGGTACGATGACGGTATCGTTTGCGCCGGCCTCGAGACAGACTTTGTGATCGTCGCCGTCCGCTTGGGAGATCAGCGCAATGATGACAAGTTTCTGGAATCTTTCCTGCGCGCGAATATGCCTGATCGTATCATAGCCGTTCAGCTTCGGCATCTTTGTATCCATGAGAATGAACGAGAATTCATCGTCTTCTTCAAGTACTTCGAGTGCCTCCAAACCGTCTCCTGCCGCGGTGACTTCAAGCCCCCATGCTTCCAACATCGGGGTCAAGACCAACAGGGTATCAATATCGTCGTCCACCAGCAGGATCTTGTGACCAACGATCTCTCGAGAGGCGGCAGGCAGCCGGGTGGAGTCCTCCGAGCCCCTTTCGTCGGCAACTGGATCGCTGTGAGACTGCGTTTCGATTTTGATCGTTTCATCCTCTCTGGGTTTGAACTCAAGAGGCAGCAGCAGCGAGAAGGTGGAACCCTGACCCTCGCTGCTCTGCAGTTCAATGTTTCCCCCAAGCAGCCGGGAAAGTTGTTGGCTGATAGTGAGGCCAAGGCCGGTTCCGCCATATCGCCTGCTGGTTGAACCGTCAGCCTGTTGAAAGGCATCGAAGATGTGGGCTTGCTGGTTTTTAGGTATCCCGATTCCGCTATCGGTTACGCTGAGCCGCACTTCGCACCCTCCATGCCGGACTGGATCCGCGGCCGCTAACTGCACCAGGACACGGCCTTGCCCAGTGAACTTGAGGGCGTTCGACAGAAAGTTCTTGAGCACTTGGCGAACCTTGTCTGGATCGGTGGAGATATGCAGGGGCGCCCCGCTGTCAATCTCGAAACTCAGAGGGAGAGCCTTGGCGTCGAACTGAGGGCCCACCAGTTCGATGACCGACTCGACCAGTGTCGGAAGGTCCACTCGCTCTAGGTTGATAGTGGCGCGGCGCGCTTCGATTCGGGAGAGATCGAGGATATTATCTATCAATGTCTGCAGATCGGAGCCCGCTTTATGGATGACTTCCGCTTGTTGGCTCTGTTCCGGGGTCAGTCCACTATCGCTTTCGGCCAGCATTTTGGAGAGCAGCAAAATGGAGTTGAGCGGGGTCCGCAGCTCATGGCTGACGTTTGCCAAAAACTCAGATTTGTAGCGGTTGGACTCTTCCAGCTTCTTGGTGTGAAGCTGTAACTTGCGGATATTCTTGCCATGTTCAGCGGCCAGAAGGGACATATCCGCCGCCAGTTTTTTAAGTTCCTGGGGGCCATGCCAATCGAGATGGAGGGTTTCGGCACCTTGTAGCACCTGTTGGACCCCCTCGAGCAGGTCATTGCTGATACGCTCGATCCGCCTTGCCACCCACCTGGCCGCTAACCACACTGCCAGTGCCAGGGCCAGCACTATGGTGAGTACCCGCAGGGTTAAGGCATTTCGAAACTGAGAGATCGGCGAGGGATCTACCCATCTGCCCACCCACAGCGCCCCCGATTGCTCGGTACGGAACATGGGTACCCACATGATCTGAGTAGCGTCGCCCTTCCACAGCGCCGCCTTTTCACTCGCGAAGATCTCCTGTAGTCCCGGGAAGCGCTCAAAGGCACTTCCCGACGGCGCGTCCTTACCCGAGTATTCCAGAAAGCGGCCATCGTTATGAACCCAGAGCGTATTACGGTAGTAGCGGGCAATACCGCCCACGTCGATAGTGATCATGACCGCGCCAAGCGGTTTGTTTTCATCCCGGCTGCCAATTGTGCTGAGCAGCCGCAGTGTCATAAACCGGCGGGGATCTTCGGCTCCGGCTCGGGCATTCAAACTGATGGGGCTCACCAGCACGTTGCCGGCGGTGCCTTTGATGCCCGCCTGAAGAAACTCCCTTTCCGGTTGTTCCGGCGGTATCAGGGTGGGCTGCCACGTCTGGGTTACCTGGTCGCGCTCCAGCCAGAAACGTTCGTACCCCTGGGGATCGAGAAAGATAATCTGGATAATGTCGAGTTGGTCCCGCAGGATTTGGTTTATCCACTGGGTGTAACGGGCCCGCGCCTCATCGATGGTTGCCTCGTCCGTGCTGTTGTCGCTGCCGAGGATACTCCCTGGCTCGGGTAGCTTAGCCAGTAGTTGCACCATCTCGTCCCGGGAGGCTAGGTGCTGGTCTAAGTCGCGGAAATCGGCCCGCAGATTTTGTAAATGGGCCTTGTGATAAAACAGCTCCATGCGCTCGAGCACCATGGGCAGATTGAGCAACACCACGGTGATCAGCGGTGTTAAGGCGAAGATGAGAAAAAAGAGCAGGATCTGAGTGCGCAGTTTCACCGGGGGCCGCGCTTACAGTGCTCTTACCAGCTCCAGGATATGGGCGGCGTGTGCCTTGGGTTTGATGTCGTACAGCGCATGCCGGATGACTCCCAACTTATCGACAATGAAGGTAGAGCGCAGAATTCCCATCCTTTTCTCTCCATGAGCCTCCTTTTCCCGCCAGACGTCATAGGCCTCACAGAGCACTCCGTCGATATCTGCGAGGAGCCGGATGGTGAGTCCGTGCTTGTCCCGGAAATCGCCATGGGATAGGCAGTTATCTCTGCTGACCCCCAATACTTCGGTTTCCAGTGCAATAAACTCATCCAGCAGATCGGAGAATTCAATGGCCTCGAGCGTGCAGCCCGGCGTGTCGTCCTTGGGGTAGAAATAGATGACCAGATTCGATTTCCCCGTGAAGTCTGATGATTGAACCATATCGAGGTCGGCACTCGGGAGTTCGAACTCGGGGGCCAGATCTCCAGGTTTTAACATGGGCGCTCCTATGGAAGCTGATCGCTTGTTGGTGATCGAATTTATTGATCGCGAGTTCATTCGTCAACAGTTCCGATTGCAGGAATCCTATCGGCGCTACCGCCCTGAACGCCAGCCGGTCGACCGGCTGGCTGTCTTAAAGCCCGGCCAGCACCGGGGATCAAGATAAACCTGGGGCGGCCGGTTGTTGAACTTGCTGGCGGTGACGGTGGGGTGATGTCCCGGTCCAACGCTTGAAGGCTCGGTTAAAGTTGCTTTGCTCGCTGTACCCCAATAAATAACTGATTTCAACAAGTTGCCGTTTGTTGTCTTCTAAATAACGGATGGCCAGGGCCTTGCGGGTTTCATCCAGGATCCGCTGGTAGGAACTCCCCTTCGCTTTGAGCTGCCGTTGCAGATTTCTCAGGCTCATACACAGCTGGGCGGCGACGTCACATTCACTGGGAGTACCGTTCGGTAGGTCGTCGATGATCTGTTGGCGAACCCGCATCTCTAACGACTGACGCTCAAAACTATCAAGATAATCTATCACCACACGATCATTGGCACGTGCTAACTCCGGATGAAAACTTGGCAATTCACGGTCGAGGGTTGCCCGGTCAAAGATCATTAGATTTTGCTCCTGACAAAACTTCACCCGACAGCCGAAGAAGTCGTCGAATCGTTGGTGGCAATCGGGGGCTGTGTGTTCAAACCAGGCCTGGGTTGGAGACACAGGGGAACTCGCGGTCAAGCGCAGCATCTGCAGGAGGATGGCCATAGTCGCATCGAC
>JAGRGP010000120.1 GCA_020445415.1 Gammaproteobacteria bacterium
ATGGTGCCTGATGGAAGCCGAACCAACGGGCGATCAACAGATCCGGAAATGATTCGATACGGACATTGAGATTACGCACCGCACCATTGTAGAAGCGGCGGGCATACTGGATTTGTTCTTCCACCTCGCTAAGTTGCCGCATTAGATCGAGGTACTGGGCGTCTGCCTTGAGCTGGGGGTAGGCTTCTGCGACCGCTCGCATACGTTGGAACAAGCTGCTCAAACGGCGTTCTAAGGTGGCGCGCTGCTCGGGGTTTTCTGTCTGTTCGGCCATCCTCCGTTGGCGGGTGATATCTTGTAGTAGCCTGCTTTCGTAATTAGCATAACCACGTACCGCGTCAACCAGTTTCGGTATCAGGTCGTGTCGCCGTTTCAATTGCACCGCGATGTCGCTCCAGGCCTGCAGGACCCGGTTTTTGTCGGCGATTAAGCGGTTGTAGAGAATGACGCCGAGGACCAGCGGCGGCCCCGCGACAAGTAACACCCACATCATGAGTGAATCCACGATTTAGTAACCCAGCACTCCAATTATCTTTTTCTCGGCCATTGGCGGAAAAACATGAAACTGGTGAATGGCGCGGATTCCC
The DNA here is from genome assembly GCA_020445415.1 of Gammaproteobacteria bacterium. Classification (GTDB taxonomy): domain Bacteria; phylum Pseudomonadota; class Gammaproteobacteria; order Chromatiales; family Chromatiaceae; genus HKST-UBA178. Next base: position 588 of record JAGRGP010000120.1, read on the forward strand.
CTGATCGCGCAACCCGTGACAATGTACCGTGGCGGCTGGTCTGGGATAGCGATTAGAATAAGCCGGGTTTACCGCGCCCGAGCGTGGCGCGGCGGGTGCGGTTGTTACCGCGAAGGGAGATTCCTCGACATGCGTACCAAATGGGATACACGTTTTCTGAGCCTTGCCGCCCATATCTCGGGTTGGAGCAAGGACCCATCCTCCCAGGTCGGGGCGGTGATCACCGACGGCAATCGCATTATCTCATTGGGTTACAACGGGTTTGCCGCCCGTGTGGAAGACTCTGATGAGCGCTTGACCGATAGGCAGTGCAAATTGAATCTCACCATACACGCCGAGGAGAATGCCATGATCTTCGCCAAGCGCGATCTCCGGGGCTGTACGGTATTTGTCACTCATCCACCTTGCCCGCGTTGTGCCTCCAAGCTCATCCAGGAAGAGATACGCCGCGTGGTCCATATCGTTCCCAGTGAAGACTTTTTATCGCGCTGGGCAGATGATCTGGCGCTCTCCCGGGAGATGTACCGCGAAGCCGGCGTGGAAGTGACAGCCTACGAGTTACAGGACCTGAATATCGCGAATGCCAAGATAACGATCGCCCCGGGTGGGTTTTTTCGAGCGGTATTGCGCCGCTTGTTGGCGTAACCGCCTGACCGAGCCGGGTGCTGCGGGGGTATTCAATCCCAGTGAACCTGTAATAGATTCATTGTGTATTCCCCGTCGTTCTCACGCCTTTCCACCTTGACCGGCAGATAGTGGAGCTCGGGGGCGAGCCACAGACTGGCCCGGGATGGTCTGCCGTTCTTGCTCCTGATTACCTTGGCGGTATGCAGCGGACCGATTCCGGTGCTCACGATCTCCTCCTTCTGGATATAAAAGCTGTATTGTTTGGTGAGCCCCCCATCGGCAACCGGAAACTGTATGTTTCGTTTTCCATTGGCCAATGCCACGATCAAACTGAGTTGCTGACTGAATTTGTCCTGGGTGCCCGGTTTGATTTTCATCAGCCAGCGGGTGCCTTGCGTGGTGTTTGTGACCCGCAAGTCGGGCCAATCAAAGCTAAGCTCTACCTGCCTTGGGTTGGTGGATTTTGCATGGAGGTACCGGTATTTCAGTGGCTGGATTTGCCCGTCTACGATCCTGCCCTGACTGGTCTCGGTAACCTCGTCACTATGCAGTACAGCGGTCAGGCCGATGGGGATGGTATGGGCTCGGTAGGAATAACCGCCGTTGGCTGGTAAACGCAGCTCCACCTCGACCCGGGCAAATTCCAGATACCCACGGCTGAGGCTGTACTCGGCACGAAAAGGCCTGAGACTAGTTTCCTGGGCCCCGGGGGCAGGACTGGGCAGGAGCAGTGCCCAGGGCAGGAACCAGTGCAGAGCCCAGCGTGCCCCATTCATCTTCCCGCCAACTCCAGATCCGCCAGATCGACGGGATCTTCCAGCAACCGGCCATCCAGAAACGCTCCCTTATCCCCCATCACCAAGCGTCCTTCCGCCATCCAGCGGATGACTTGCGGGTAGATGATATGTTCCCGGGACAATACCCTAGCCGCCAGGGTCTCAGCGTCGTCTCCGGGTTTTACCGGAACCCTGGCTTGCAGGATCAATGGGCCGCCATCAAGTTCCTCGGTGACAAAATGCACACTGGCCCCGTGCTCGCTGTCGCCCGCCTCCAAGACGCGCCTATGGGTATGGAGACCCCGGTACTTGGGCAGCAGCGACGGGTGGATATTGAGCATGCGACCCGTAAAACGTTGGATGAATTCGGGGCTGAGAATCCGCATGAAACCGGCAAGTACCACCAGATCTGGGGTGAAGGATTCTACCAGGTCGCCAAGATCTGCGTCATAGGACCGCCGGTCGGGGTACGAGCGGTGATCAAGCACCCGGCTTTCGATCCCTGCCCGTTTCGCCCGTTCTAGCCCGAATGCGGTGGGTTCGTTGCTTATCACCACACCGATCTCGGCCGGGAGGCGCCCCTCGACGGACGCATCGATTATCGCCTGCAGGTTACTACCACTGCCCGAGATGAGTACCGCTAGCGAATAGCGACTTCGTTTCATAGTCATGCGCTAAACTACTTGAACCCAGGGAGCGCCTTCATGGGAATCGACTCGGCCGATACGAAACACCTGCTCGCCCTGCTTCCGAAGCAAATCGAGGGCCCGCTGTTCGTCATCGGGGGCCACGCAACAGACCATGCCGATACCACAGTTGAAGGTGCGTAGCATTTCCAGCTCCTCTACATGTCCTTGTTTCTGTAGCCAGTCGAATACTGGCGGCCGCGGCCAGGTACCGGGTTCGATGACAGCCTTGGTCTTAGGCGGCAAGACACGGGGCAGGTTTTCCAACAGACCGCCGCCAGTGATATGGGCCAATGCCCGAATCTCCAGATTTTCATGTAACGCCAATAGGGATTTCACATAGATTCGCGTCGGAGCAAGTAAGGCTTCGCCGAGGGTGGACTCGCCCAAGGGGAGATCGAGTGCCGCGCCGCTAACCTCGAGAATGCGCCGAATCAGCGAGTAGCCGTTGGAATGCGGTCCGGACGATGCGAGGCCGAGCAAGGTATCACCGGGGCGTACTCGAGCCGGCTCGATGATTTTTGACTTTTCCACGATACCAACACAGAAGCCAGCCAGATCGTAATCGCCCTCGGCGTAGATCCCAGGCATCTCCGCGGTTTCCCCGCCGGTCAAGGCGGCACCCGCCATTCGGCACCCCTCGGCAATGCCCTTGATCACATCCGCCGCAACCTCCACCTCAAGCTTGCCGGTGGCGTAGTAATCGAGAAAGAAGAGGGGTTCGGCTCCCGAGACGGCGATATCGTTGGCGCACATGGCGACGAGATCGATGCCAATGGTGTCATGTTTTTTTAGCGCCAGGGCCAGTTTGAGCTTGGTCCCCACGCCATCCGTACCGGATACCAGCACCGGCTCCCGGTAACGCCCCACGGGTAGTTCGAAGAGCGCGCCAAAACCACCGATACCGGTCATCACTCCCGGCCGAAAGGTCTGCCCCACAATAGGTTTGATGCGCTCAACCAGAGCATTACCCGCATCGATATTTACACCGGCATCGCGATAACTGAGGGCCTGGCCCTGTTGGTTTGTTTCGTCGTTCACACTGTCTCCGCCATGGATAAAGCTGTATTTTTGGATTTGGTCGATGGCCCGGGTTGTTTCAAGAAAGCAACCCGCCAGCGGCAAAAAACGGGTTATGGCAACTGTTTTCTATCTTAGCAAATACCCTCGACCAGTTCCCGAGGTTCAGGTAGCACCCAGGGTGAGTCCAGGTAATCCACCGGAGCCGGTTGTGGCCACTCCGGACTTTAGACAGGAACTGTCCCGCGGCGTTAAGATAGTAAAAAGCTTTCGCGTATATGCCTTATTGGTCTTCCCATGTCCTGCCCAGTCCAATGCTGCCGCCGTCGTTTCTTTAATACGCTAGGAATCTTCTTAGTGTTATTCCTGCCCCTCATGTCCCCGGCTTACGCCGCCAGAGTTCCCGATCTTTACCAGGCCGAAGCTCAGGTTTCCGGCGAGGACCCCGAGCAACGAGAGCCGGCATTCCGGGAGGCGCTGGGAAAAGTTCTGATCAAAGTGACCGGCAGCCGCAGTATCCTCACCCGTGGGTCGCTGACGGGCGGGCTTGATGATGCGGCGTCCTTTGTGCAGCAGTTTCGCTACCGGGTCGACTCCCTTGACGATTCGGGTAAGGAACCCCACCGCTCCCTCTGGGTGTCCTTTGATAAGGCGTTGGTCGACCGCTTCCTGGCGGAACGGCGCTTACCTGTGTGGAGCGAAAATCGTCCGGCCGTATTAGTTTGGTTGGGAGTGGAGGCGAGAGGTAAGCGGCAGCTGTTCGACCCGGAGCGCAATCAGCCCGAACGTACGACCGTGGAGGCGGCCGCTGCCGAACGGGGTCTCGCGATGGTATTCCCGATTATGGATCTGGAAGATCAAACCCAGATGCAGGTGGCAGATCTTTGGGGTTCATTTGAGTCGAACATACGGCTGGCTTCACAGCGTTATGCTCCGGAGCAAATACTGACGATTCGGATGGTGGCCGCGGAGCGGGGATTATGGTTGGGTTACTGGAGTCTTTACGACCGGGAAGGGATGCCGCCACAGCATTGGGAGAACCGCGGAGGCTCCTTGGACGCTGCCCTCGCGGATGGGGTGAACCGGGTAGCCGATATCCTTGCCGCCAGGTTTGCTCCGCTGCGAGAGGATCGGGGATTGGCAACCGTGCGCTTACATGTCAGCGGCGTCGACGATCTGACCCAGTATGCTGAATTAGCAAGTTATCTAAGCGGGCTCGGTGGTCTGGACTCGCTGGCATTGCTGTCTGTTGAGGGAGGTCGGGTCACCTATGAATTGCGAGGTGGAAGTGCCGGGGCGATCGCGGAGGATTTGGATGTGGGGGAAGTGATTGAGTCCGACTCGGGCGCAGGGCCGCCCGCGACCGTCGGAAATACACCGACCGGAATGGATCTCTACTATCGTTTACGCTGATTCTTACCCAACCGTGATCAAGAAGGAGGATATCCCCAATCTCATCAGCATCCTGCGGATCTTTCTGTCAGTGCCGGTAGTGTGGATGCTGTTGCTGCAACGTTTCGATATCGCCCTGATTCTGTTTGCCATTGCTGGAGTATCCGATGGCTTGGACGGTTTTTTGGCCAAGCATTACGGTTGGCAAAGCCATTTGGGAGGAATGCTGGATCCACTAGCCGACAAGGTATTGTTAGTCTCCAGTTATGTAGCGTTGGCGATTCTGGGTTTGATCCCTCTGCTGCTGATGCTGCTGGTGATCCTGCGGGATCTGGTGATTGTTACCGGAGCGTTGGTCTACAATTTCCGAGTTCGGGAGCTGGAGGCGGATCCTAGCATGATCAGTAAGTTCAATACCTTCAGCCAAATCGTGCTGGTATTGGCGGTAGTGTTGGACCAAGGGTTGCTGGGTTTGCCAGATGGTTTGCGGGTGTTGCTGTTGTGGTTGGTTGCGGCCACCACGATTGCCAGCGGTGCTAACTATGTGTGGGTATGGAGCCGGCGGGCGGCCAAGTTCTCCGGCGGGGAGCAGTGAATTAAGCCTTCAGGTAAAATTCCGGGAAGACTCGAGTACCATTTTTATAAAAGGGACCGTTAGCGGACGCTGGGCCGCCAGGGAGGCGTTATCCAGTTGCTCGAGCAGGGAAACCAGATGTCGGGTGTCCCGGGATGCGTGGTGGAGGATGTAAGTCGCGCATTCGTCCGGCAATGAAAGCCCGCGGCGGTCCGCTTGATCTTTAAGCAATGCCCACCTGCCGGCATCGTCCAAGGGTTTCAGTCTAATACTCAGACCCCCGTCCAGGCGCGAACTCAGGTCGGCAAGCCCGATCCCGAGAGTCTGGGGAGCACCGGTGGCGCCAATCAGTAGCCGTGATCCGGATTCCTGTAGCCGATTAAATAGTCGGAACAAAGCGTTCTCCCAGACATGATTGGTCGCGATATGTTGCAGGTCATCGATGGAGATCAGGCACAGGTCCTCCAAGCCGACAAGTATCTCGGGTGTGAATTGATCGATCTCGCCTAGGGGAATGTAGGTACTGGTGTGCCCCAGATCGGCAGCCAGCCGGCAGGCCGCCTGGAGCAAGTGGCTTTTGCCGCTTCCGCTCTTTCCCCAAAGAAAGATAAACCGTTCTCCCAAGCCGTTGGCGCAAGCCTTGATATCGGAAACGGCTTGCAGATTCCCGCCCGTGTGAAAGCCTTCAAAATCCGCACTGACCCGTAGCTTGAGGCCGAGGGGGAGTTGCGGGATCACCGGGGTATTCATAGCAGCTTGCTGGCAGTGACGGCCAGGCGCCGGCCCAGGGCGCGGCACAGGCGTTTTTCAGTATCTCCCAGCGGCCGGTCGCTGTCGGGCCCCGCAAGGTGGCTCGGTCCATAAGGTGTGCCGCCACTGGTCGTGTGCAATAGATCCGATTCCGCGTAAGGGAGGCCCATAAGCAGCATACCGTGATGCAACAGTGGAAGCATCATTGAGGTGAGCGTGGTCTCCTGGCCGCCGTGCATGCTCGCGGTAGAGGTGAATACCCCGGCAGGCTTGCCAGCCAGCGCTCCGGAGAGCCACAAGGGACTGGTGCCGTCGATGAAGTGCTTGAGGGCCGCCGACATATTGCCGAAACGGGTGGGACTGCCCAGTGCCAAACCGGCGCAATTTCGCAGATCGTCCAGCGTAACGTAAGGCGGGCCTTCGCTCGGCACGGGAGATGCCACCGCTTCGCAAGTAGCTGAAACGGCGGGCACGGTGCGCAAGCACGCTTCCATTCCTTGGATCTCTTCAACCCCGCGGGCAATCTGCCGCGCCATCTCCGCCGTAGATCCATAGCGGCTGTAGTAGAGCACCAAGATGTAAGCCATCAGATAATATCCAGCACCTTCTCTGGAGGGCGTCCCAGCACGGCTTTGCCGTTGTGAATGACGATCGGGCGTTCGATCAGTTTAGGGTGGTCGATCATTGCCTGGATCAATTGCTCGCGGCTCAGCGACTCATTGTCGAGACCTGCCTCACGGTATTCCGCCTCTTTCCGGCGCATGAGATCCCGGGGCTCGAGACCCAGCATATTGAGGATTTTTTCTAACCGCGCTTTGTCCGGAGGGGTCTTCAGATATTCGGTGATCTCGGGTTGCAGCCCGTTTTCCTCCAGGATTTGCAGGGTTTGCCGGGACTTGCTGCACCGAGGGTTGTGAAAAATCTCTGTTGTCATACCAATGCTCTCCTGATTTGCGAGAATGGAGATATTGTATCGGAAGGCGAGGGTTTAGGCTGCAGCAGACCATGGAGTTTTCCTGCCCGCGCCGATCGGGTATTCTTGGATTTGTGTAGGCTCCTTTGGCAGCTCATTAGGGCAACCTCAGTGACTGCCAATGGGCGCCCAAGGCAAGAGGGGCGGGAGGCCCCCTTGGATCTGTGGAAACCTTGACCTTTATTATTGGCCGCATAGCACATTTTCTACGCCTGCTCGCCACCCGTTTCATCGCCGATGGTGGTTTGCCCAATGCCGCATCGCTCAGTTATACGACGTTACTGTCAGTGGTGCCATTGATGACAGTCGCACTGGCGGCATTTACGGCTTTTCCCGTGTCGGAAGTTGTAGTCGACGAGATTCAGGATTTCGTTTTCTACAATTTCATGCCGGCGTCTGGGGAAGTAGTCCAGGAGTACCTCCGACAGTTTAGTATCAAGGCCTCCAAGCTGTCCGGAATCGGCTTTGGTACGCTTATCCTGGTGGCATTGATGCTGATGGTTACCATTGATCGGGCCATCAACGACATCTGGCGTGCCAGGGCAAAACGCAGTCCGCTGTCCAAATTTATGATGTATTGGGCCATCCTGACGCTGGGTCCGTTGCTTATCGGCTTGAGCGTGGCGGCTACCTCTTACCTGGTTTCCATGCCCATTCTCTCGGATACTGCCGATAGCCTCGGTGTGCGCCACCGGCTATTATCAGCCATGCCACTGCTGGCCGCGGTTACCGCCTTTAGCCTGATTTACGTAGTGGTTCCCAATCGCAAGGTGCCGATCCATCATGGCATTGCCGGAGGCGTGCTCGCCGCCGTACTGTTTGAATTAGCCAAGCGCGGGTTTGCGTTTTACGTGACCAGTTTCCCAACTTATCAGGCAATCTATGGAGCTTTGGCGGTCGTGCCACTGTTTCTGGTCTGGATTTACCTATGTTGGGTGGTGACATTGCTCGGTGCAGAATTCGCCTACTGTCTCGGTATCTTTCGTGACGAATCGCGGCATGGCGCATCCGGTGAAGGTGGAAACTTGCTGCTCTCCTATCGGTTGTTGAAGGAGCTATGGCAGTTGCAGTGGGCCGGACAATCGCTTTCGACGGGTCAACTGGCCAGGCGTTTGGGATTTGTGGAGGAAGAGCGTCTGGACTGGCTGCTGGATCAGCTTAAAAAGGCCCGTTTCGTGGTATACACCGACCAGGAGGAATGGGCGTTGTCCCGGGATTTGTCCAAGACCAGCTTCTATGATCTGTATCGGGCGAGGCATTTCGTGCTGCCGAATCTGGCGCTGCTCGAAAGCGCCGAAGATCCGGCCGATCGAGCTTTGCTTGCATTGTTGAGGGTGTCGAAACAGCAGACAAAGCAGACCATGGAGGTGCCTCTTGAGCAACTGTTTCTTGGAGAGCCGGCTTCCCGATGTACCGGAGATGAGGTTACACTCCATTCTTCTTCTTCCAAGGAGCACGCGCCATGACGATCTGCGTGAGATGTCTGGTTTCCGGCAGAGTTCAAGGGGTCTTCTTTCGTGCGTCTACGCGTCAACAGGCGTCGTCTTTAGGGATAACCGGTTATGTGCGCAATCTCCCGGATGGGCGTGTCGAAGTGGTGGCATGCGGGGAGTGCGGGGCTGTCGCGCAACTAAAGGCATGGCTTACCAAAGGCCCCCCGCAAGCGGGTGTGACTGGTGTGGTTTACGAGTCTCTCGAAGCCCAAACTTACCAGAGCTTTTCGGTACGCTAGTCGTTGCTGGCCTTTCCCTCTCGTTACTAGCTCTGCCTTTACGATAGTCTGCGCACCGTGAAGCTACCCGCCTTGACGCGCGCTACAATAATCAGGCGCTACCAGCGGTTTCTGGCGGATGTGGTGCTGGAGGATGGTACCCCAGTTACGGCGCACTGCCCGAATACCGGGAGGATGACCAGCTGCTGGGCGCCTGGCGCTCCCGTTGAGTTAAGCCATAGCAGCAATCCCGCCCGAAAACTCCCCTGGACCTTAGAGCGCGTTGACATGGGCGCGGGGTGGGTGGGCGTGAACACCAGCCGCGTGAATGACGTAGTTGCCGAAGCGGTTTTGGCGGGGCGTATCGAAGCGCTGGGAGGTTATCGAGAGTTAGGTCGAGAGGTCGTTTGCCAGCACCCACACCACCCCCGCTCCCGGTTGGACATGCTGCTGCAAGGCGGCGAGCGACCCGACGCGCTGGTCGAGATCAAAAATGTGACCCTGCTGGAAGGAGACTGTCTCTACTTTCCCGATGCGGTGAGCGCACGGGCCCGGAAACATCTCGACTTCCTGCTGGACGCAGTTCGGCAGGGGCGGCGGGGAATCGTAGTTTTTGCCATAAACCGTCCGGAAGGCAGTTGCTTTCGGCCAGCTGAGCAGATCGATCCTCAATATGCTGAGCGGTTGCGGGAGGTAGTTCGCCAGGGGGTTGAGGTAATCGCCCTACGTATTCACCATACTCACGATGGCCTTAACGCGGGAAAGCTGGTGCCGGTTGGAGAATGATCGTCCGTGCTCAGTATCCGGCAACGCTGAGGTCGAGTTCTCCGGGGGTGATGTTCAGTCGCTGGATACCGGTTTCGATCTTCCCGTCTGGCCATAGCTCTAACCAGCGCAGCCCAGGAGGCAGCTGGTCCAGATTGAATTGATCTTGTTTTGGGGTGAATTGTATACAGGTGGAGGGACAACCCAGTAACTTCACCCCATGGCGCTCCGCGTCAAAGGCCTGATGGATATGACCCCAGATTATTCCCCTTACCCGCGGATGGCGGTCAAGTATCCGGAAGAAAGGGTCTGGGTTGTTAAGGGCCATCTTGTCCATCCAGGCACTGCCGATCGGAACGGGATGGTGGTGCAGGCAGATAAGGGCGTGACAATCTGGATGTTGGGTCAGCCCATCTTCCAGAATCTGTAACTGAAGCTCGTCGAGATGGCCCCCCTCGCGTCCGGGGATGGTCGAATCCAGCATGATCACAACCCAGTTATGGTGCCGTTTAACCTGCGGTGTGGTAACTCTGGTTTGTTCCACGACACCCCTTATGGCCTCGGCCATCACCATTGGAATGTCATGATTTCCCGGGAGGCAGTATACCGGCGCTCCCATTACCGACAAGTGCTTGCACATGCGTGTGTAGCCTTCCTGGCTGGCATCGTGGACCAGGTCACCAGTCGCCAGGATGAGGTCGATATCCCGAAATGAAGACCGTGCCAGAGTCAATATATCTTCGAAGGAGTCTTCGGTGACTACCCCCGCCAAGCGGCGGTTGGCCGCCGCATAGAGATGGCAGTCTGATATCTGGAGAACACGCAGCACACCCTGCTCTTTTGGCTCGCAAAATGGAGAGGTCATATTGGATGCGCTGTTGCCACTTGAATTCATGTCTTGATTCGGGTGCCGTCGAACTCACAAACTCGCCAAGTATGGTCTCAACAATTCGACTTTTTAAAATCTTTTTAGATAGTCGCCAGTTCTGTTTGTGCGCTAATTCACGATTTAGCACCAGAATTGCTCGATTCCCGCACCCACGGCAAGTGTATTCTATGTCCTTTGTTCAAGTGAGCGAAACGGCTTGTCCGTATTAGATTAGCGGGTGCGAACAGACGGCTTCTGGGGCAATTGGTTTACCGTTTGTCAGAAATTGTCGGTATTGGTAAATAGCCCCACACGGAGATCTTTCGCTGTATAGATCACCCTTCCATTTACTTCGACCGCACCATCCGCTACCCCCAGTACGAGTTTACGGCTTATTACGCGCTTCATATCCATGCGGTAGGTTATTTTCTTGGCGGTCGGGAGTACTTGGCCGCTGAATTTCACTTCACCCACTCCGAGTGCGCGGCCATGGCCCGGGTTGCCGATCCAGGCCAAGAAAAAACCAACAGCCTGCCACATGGCGTCTAGCCCTAGGCAACCCGGCATTACGGGATCGCCGGGAAAGTGGCATTTGAAAAACCAGAGATCGGGGTGGATATCCAACTCGGCGTGTATCTCTCCCTTGCCGTAGGCGCCGCCTGCGTCTGCGATCCGGATAACGCGGTCCATCATCAACATATTCGGGACAGGTAACTGCGCGTTGCCAGGACCGAACATACGTCCATAGCCGCACTCCAGCAATTCATCTCTGTTAAAACTCTGTTCTTTTCCCATTTGCCACCCTGTAGGTCATCCGTCGGTGAGTTTCTGGTCTGGGATCCGATCGAGTCGGATCATCCCCTGTTTAGACCGCTTCTGATGCGCTCAGCCGATCCATGAGGAAGGGTATTAGCTGGTCGATCCTGATCATGCTGTTTTCTGATTCGCCCCGTCCCCGGTATTCTACCTGCCCTTGGTCGAGGCCACGTTCTCCTACGACCACCCGGTGCGGGATACCTATCAGTTCCATGTCAGCAAACATGAAGCCTGGCCTGACATCTCGATCGTCGAGCAAGACCTCGATTCCGGCTTCATGCATCGCCGTGTGCAGTTTTTCCACGGCCTCCCTAACACGGTGGGACTTATCCATCTTCATGGGTAGCAGTGCCACCTGAAAAGGTGCTATTGAAAGTGGCCAAATAATACCCTTTTCATCATGTTTCTGCTCGATGGCTGCCGCCACCACGCGAGATACGCCGATCCCATAGCAGCCCATGGTCATCGTCCTGGGTTGACCATTCATATCCAGTACGCTGGCTTGCATGGCGGCACTGTATTTTTCGCCAAGCTGAAAGATATGACCAACCTCGATTCCTCGGGCAATCGTCAGGTTTCCCTTGCCGTCCGGGCTTGGGTCCCCCTCGACAACGTTGCGCAGATCGGCAATCCGGGGAAGCGGAAGATCGCGCTCCCAATTCAAGCCGAAGTAATGCTTACCGTCGATATTGGCACCTGCACTGAAATCCGCAATATTCGCTACGCTGCGGTCAATGATGCACGGCAACGGCAGGTGGAGTGGGCCGAGCGATCCCGGGCCGGCACCAATGGCTTGATAGATTTCCTCTTCCAAGGCAAAGCGCAGCGGGGCGGCGACTTCAGGCTGTGCCTCGGCCTTCACTAGATTCAGCTCGTGATCTCCCCTTACCAAGAGGGCGACGAACGGTGCGCCACTCTCTGCCGACCCGGCAACGATGAGGGTCTTTATCGTTTTTTCAACTGGATGGTTGAATTGATCAACCAGCTGCTGAATGGTCTTGGTGTCAGGTGTGTCCACCAGGCGCAGCGCCTCGGACGGCAGGCTCCGTTCTTCGACGGGGGCCACTGCCTCGGCTTTTTCGATATTGGCGGCGTAATCGCTGCGGTCGGAAAGGACGATAACGTCTTCCCCAGAATCCGCCATGACATGGAATTCGTGAGATGAGCTTCCGCCAATGGCTCCGCTATCCGCTTGTACCGCCCGGAAATCCAGGCCACAACGGGAAAAGATGCGTGAATAGGTTGCGTGCATCAGGTTGTAGGTCTCCTGTAGGGAGGCCTGGTCTAGGTGGAAGGAGTATGCGTCCTTCATAAGAAATTCACGGGCTCGCATCACTCCGAAACGCGGGCGAATTTCATCTCTGAATTTGGTTTGAATCTGATAAAAGTTGATGGGGAGCTGCCGGTAGCTTTGCAGCTCATTGCGGACCAGCTCCGTGATGATCTCCTCGTGGGTGGGGCCGAAGCAAAACTCTCGTTGATGACGGTCCTTGATGCGCAGCAGTTCCGGGCCGTATTGTTCCCAGCGGCCCGACTCTTGCCAGAGTTCGGCTGGCTGGACCGCGGGCATCAAGACCTCTAATGCACCGGCACGATCCATCTCTTCCCGAACGATTCGCTCCACTTTCCGCATTACCCTTAGACCGAGCGGCAGCCAGGTGTAAAGCCCCGCGGCGAGCTTTCGGATCAACCCGGCGCGCAGCATCAGCCGATGGCTGGCGATCTCAGCATCAGCAGGTGTTTCTTTAAGTGTTTGCAAAGGGAACTGAGATGTTCTCATTTACAGGCCCAGACATGACAAACCAGTCCGGCATTGTATCAGGCAACGCAGAAACCCTCATCCCCCGTGAGTGGATACCGAGAAGCGCTGGAAAATTATCTAGAACCTATCTCAAAATTAGCGAACGACTTCCAGACCAGGCATAACCGTCCGAAAACGTGCAGCTTACACGGAGTGAATGAGTAGTTGAGGCAGGTTTTAACGCCCTATCGGTGGCGTGCAGCAATTTTGAGATAGGTTCTAGTAAGATAAAGAGGCGGCACAGCGAGATGGCTGCCACTGCAAGGCCGGGATGGTTGTCGATTTGGTAGATTTGAGAATGCTCGGGTTACCAAGAATGCTGCACGCAGCCTTTGCTTCCGGGCGGGCCCGGTCAGGTGCTAATCAGCGTTCTAACGTCGTATTGTTCCAGCCCCACATGCCTCTAGCTACATCCGCAAACTCGATAAATACCCGGTCCGCGGCTATTCCAAGCTCGGCGTGGATAAGATTGCACAGCCCCGCGGATAGCTCGCGGGTCTTCCCGGCTGGTAGTTCTGCGCTCTTGAGTTCCAGATAGGCGAGGGGCCTGTGGTTCCCCGAGAACAGCATGGTTAGGCCGGTCTCCACACTGACCATAACATAGCTTTCATTTTTCCCCAGCAACTCCGCCGCCCGTTGAGAAGCTAGCGCCGCTAGCGTCGAGCGGCTGGCCTGGTCGAGAGTGACGTTGGTTTGTATCCTCAACAATGGCATTTCAACGCCTCGGCCCGTCAATCGCAATACTGATCGATCATCTTGTTCGCTTCCTCGATTTGCTGGCTGCGCGTTTCTTCGTCGATCCTTTGATACTCACCGTCGGGAGTCTGAATCAGGCTCCGGGCCGGTCCCTGCAATATCGCGAGGTTGTGTTTCGCCGCTTGGCAATTGTGCTCACGTTTTTGCTGTAACTCCTGGTCCTCTTGCTGCTCAATCATACGCTCCTTGCGGATGTCCTCTCGGTCCTGAAACGACTGGTACTGCTGTTTCAGGCTGTCGAGAGAATCCTCTCCGGAGTTTTTGGGGGGTGCCGGCGGTGCTTTGACCGTGGTAGCTTCCACCCCAGGAGGGGGAGGAGTCTGGGAGTATACGGTAACCCCGTCTTTGTCTACCCAGCGGTAGGTTCCCGCCAGGGCGGCAGAGGCAAGGGCGGTGGCGGCCAGTAAGATCGCAAACTTGGCTGATGTACGCATGGTCCTGAGGGGTTTCTAATGAAGTCTTCGGTGATTATGCGACAACTCGGCAGTCCGGGTCTATGTTCGGCGCGGCGATGCCATCGGATCAGGGGTGACGGGGTTTTCATTTCCGGGAGGGCAGGGTCCCCAAGGATTCTTTGTCCGCATGCTTGACCTGCTGTTTTAATATGGGTACTTTGGGCGGCCCCTGTGTTGATTCCCGGGTCCATTATCTTTGGTTTATAACGGCAGGTATAACTGGCCGGTCGGTGGGAGGTTGTTGGCGTGGAACTGAGTGGTGCCGAGATCGTCGTTCAGTGTCTGAGAGACGAGGGCGTGGAGTATGTATTTGGGTACCCGGGTGGCGCGGTGCTCCATATATACGACGCGATATTCAAACAGCAGGATCTGCAACATATCCTGGTGCGTCACGAGCAGGGTGCAACCCATGCGGCCGACGGCTATGCCCGCTCCACGGGTAAGCCCGGTGTGGCACTGGTGACGTCTGGGCCGGGTGCTACCAACGCGGTAACCGGTATTGCCACCGCCTACATGGATTCGATTCC
>JAGRGP010000121.1 GCA_020445415.1 Gammaproteobacteria bacterium
TGGGGTGCCTATGCGGTATCCAAATATGCACTGGAAGGCCTGATGCACGTACTGGCGGAGGAAACCAGGGATAGCAGTCCCATTCGTGTCAACAGTTTCGCACCTGATCCTACCCGTACCAACCTTCGCGCTCATGCTTACCCGGGAGAGGATCCACAGACCGTACAGGCACCGGAGTGCCTGATTCCCTACTATCTCTGGCTGATGGGACCAGACAGCATTGGCACGACAGGGCAGGCCATTGACCAGCGGACCCCTATCGGTGGGAGCTGAACGGGAAACTCGGGGATTCCGGCGATGCTACAGGCGTCCACGATGACGACATTTCTTGCCGCTACTTCCGGCAATTTTTTGTCACTCATACGATCTAATAATCTAACTAATTGAATAAAAGGTAAAATAAATATTGGCACAAAAATAGCTAGGAATACTGTGTGTTTTAGCGTTCCGGTTTTTTTGACATGAGCAGACAGCTCCACAGTATTGCAGGGGGCCTGAGATCGATGGAAGCCCAATCCTTAAAATCAAAACAGACACAGGATGCACAGGATCTAATCGCCTCCAGAGTGCTGGCAATGACCGGCGTGCTGCAGACCACATTGGAAACTAACGAACTCATCGCCCTGTTCGCGAGAGAACTGTCCCTGTTCGTTGAATTCGACGGCATAGACTACCATTTCGAAACGCTGCCAATCGCCGTTAACCTCGGCCGTCGGCACAAGCATTCCTGCAGCTACCAGCTGTTTGTGTCCGGGGAGGAACTGGGAAAGCTCAAGCTGTACCGCCGGCAGCCTTTTAAACGAGCGGAATTGGAATTGACCGAGAATCTGCTGTCCGGCCTACTCTACCCACTACGCAATGCCCTACTCTATTATCGCGCGGTACAATCCGCGCTCATAGATCCACTGACTGGTGTGAAAAACCGCCGCACCATGGAGAGCGCCGTCCAACGGGAGATCGAACTGTCAAAACGCCAAGCACGATCACTCTCCCTGATCTTGCTTGATATCGACCATTTCAAGCGGATCAACGATGAACTGGGACATCTTTGTGGCGACCAGGCATTGCGGGCGGTGGCTCAGCAAGCCGAGAATACAATCCGCAATAGCGACATGTTGTTTCGTTACGGAGGGGAGGAGTTTCTGATCGTCCTCTCCGGTACCGATCTGGAAGGTACAAGAATGCTAGCGGAACGTATCCGGCAGGAAATCGAAAAGCTGGATATCTATCCGGGCGGTGGGCCACAGCTATCGGTCAGCCTGGGCGTCACCCAATTACAACAAACTGACGACACAGCCTCGCTATTCGACCGGGTAGACAAAGCACTTTATCTGGCCAAGAACAACGGACGAAACCGGGTGGAGGTAAGCTGAAGCGAATTCCGCGGAGTTGCGGGATTCGACCCTCGCGATATCTGGCATTTCAGGTAGAATCGGCTAATGCCTTGGACCGCCTACACCACTGTCGCCGCTATCATCGAATCCGCCGGTCGCTTCCTATTGGTGGAAGAAAAAAGCGACACTGGCGCGGTGGTGATCAACCAACCTGCCGGTCACCTGAATGAAGGAGAAAGCCTGCTGGATGCCGTTGTCCGCGAGACTCGGGAAGAAACCGCCTGGAGATTTCACCCCCGGGGATTGGTAGGCGTCTACCGCTGGCAGGTCTCACCGGGGGGCAAAACCTACATAAGATTCTGCTTTTTTGGCGACGGCGATGATCATCGACCGGAGCAACCGCTCGACCCGGAGATTCTTGGCACAAAGTGGATGACACGGGATGAGCTGGCTGGCGGGACCTCACAGCTGCGCAGCCCCATGGTACTCATATGTATCAATGACTATCTGAGCGGCTGCCGCCATTCCCTGGAACTCCTGCGCGATTTGGGATGATTGCAGTCAGCTTTCCAATGCTCCTCCCCTGGGACCCAAGCCGCCATTCTCCTTGCCCGTTAGCAGGCCCAGGCCTGACGTTGTCTGGTCACGGCGCGATTCCTCGGCGATTCGGGATACCCGGTGAACGGCAAATCAGCGCTGATACAGTCTCTCGCCAAATGGTGGAGAGACAGGATTTCGAAGCACCGGACAACTAATGCCGATCACCGAGAAGGTCATCGTTGGGCTATCCGGCGGGGTGGATTCCGCGGTTGCCGCACTGTTACTCAAAGAACAGGGATATCGGGTAGAAGGCCTGTTTATGAAGAACTGGGAGGAAGACGATAGCGCGGAATACTGCTCGGCGGCGAAAGATCTTGCCGACGCCCAAGACATTGCCGAGAGACTTGAAATTCCCCTGCATACCGTGAATTTCTCAAGTGACTATTGGGACCGGGTATTCGAGCACTTTCTTGCCGAGTATCGTGCTGGGCGAACCCCAAACCCGGACGTTTTATGTAATCGGGAAATCAAGTTCAAGGCATTTCTTGACTATGCGTTGGCCCATCTCGGCGGCCGCTCCATCGCCACTGGCCACTACGCCCGGATCGTTGGTGTTAGCCGGGCATTCCAACTGTGCCGAGCCGCCGATGAGGGCAAGGATCAAACTTACTTTCTGTACATGCTGAATCAGGTTCAACTGGCCCATAGTCGCTTTCCGTTAGGCACGACAACCAAGCAGCAGGTCAGAGAACTCGCCAGACAGGCGGGATTCAAGGTACACGACAAAAAAGACAGCACCGGCATCTGCTTTATCGGGGAACGTCGGTTTCAAGAATTCCTCAGCCGATTCTTGCCCGCCCAGCCGGGTCCGATCGAAACCCCCGGTGGTAGGCTTATCGGCGAGCACCAGGGGCTGATGTATTACACACTGGGCCAGCGAAAAGGGCTGCGGGTGGGGGGACTTCAGGAGGCCGACGACGCCCCCTGGTTTGTGGTTGCCAAGGATCTGAACCGAAATACCCTGGTTGTCGCCCAAGGCCATGAACATCCCTTGCTCATGAAAAGGCAAGTGTCCATATCTCAACTGCATTGGATAGCCGGCTCCCCTCCCGGAATTCCCATGGCGTGTCTTGCCCGGGTCCGCCACCGCCAACCACTCCAGCAATGTAGGATCATCACCCTTGCCGACGACCGGTGTGAAGTGGAGTTTGACCATCCGCAACGTGCGTTAACACCCGGACAATCTGCTGTTTTCTACCGAGGAGAAGCCTGTCTGGGCGGTGGTATCATGGAACATACCCGCTAGGCAGCGCTCACCAAACAGGTAAGATTGCAGGTTCCGGAGCCCCCGAACGCTAATGACTCAACGAAGACCCACAGCCCCTATCAGATAAAATGAGAAACGAACGAGACAGATGCATCGCCTTCGCCGGAATCTTTCAGGCGGCGGCACTCGCCTCTCAGATAGCCCATCGTGGCATGGCGGACATGTCCGCCATGGAAGCCAGTATTCACAGCCTGTTTATGGTCAATGCCGATAGCGTCGACGCGGTGTATGGTGGCCTAAGCGGTGTCACCCTTGGCTTAAAGGCACTTGTACAACAGCTTCAGGAAGGCGCCGGGAGAGATGCCGAGGTTACCCGATACGTCATCGCGCTCATCCATCTTGAGGGAAAGCTCAAGCGGCATACGAGAATGTTGGACAAGATCGCCACCGGTATCCGCGCCACATCCGAAAGGACTGAACACTTTCCTATGCTGCACGCCAATATCGTCGCCGGACTGGCCGAGATTTACACCGAGACGATCAGCACCCTGCGGCCGAGAATCATGGTGCATGGTGAACCCCTGCACTTGCAGAACCCAGAAAATATCAACAAGATCCGCACCCTGCTATTAGCCGGAATTCGTTCCGCAATGCTGTGGCGCCAGTGCGGGGGCAGCAAGCTACAAATCCTGATGAAGAGACGGCGGCTGCTCGAACTCTCCCGTTCACTACTCGCTCAAGGATAACAGGCCCGCCGTATTTGACGCGTCAGTTCTACAGGGAATCGGATCCGGCGTTGGCCGACAAGCATAACCCGGAGGGTATCCCCGACTGGGGAGCACCGGTAATATTGACGCGCTCTATCACAAGATTGGAGCGCCGCCGGTCGCGTGTGCGGCGATCGGAAATAGCGAGTTGCTCTAGCGGGTCTCGGACACTTCGCTGGTCCCGGTAACTGGAGCGAGCCTGGTAATGGCGAACCTCTACCGCAGCCAAACCCAATCGCTTTCCGGCCAAACTACGCAGTGCCGAAAAAGCGGCGGGCTCGGGATCAACATCAACTATGCCATGATATTCTACTGACTGTGTCTGAGGGTCTGTAATCCGGATGATCTCAATCTCGCCGATGCGGGCTCTGGGTGCGATGAAGCGGCGCCACAGTGGACGGCCCGCACCGTTGATAAATCCCTGAATATCCTTCTCGCTGGTCGATGCGGGCAAATGTCCGATGAAAATCAACATCTTGAATCCTGGTTTTCCTATCCAAAGCCATGGCACATTCATCCTTCATGCACCGTCCGACTAGTTTTAAGCAATAACCAGACCAATTAAATATTTTGTATATAATTCAATTTATTATGAACTGACTGAAATGATCACTACCCAATGGCTGTAAATTAAACTGACGAAAATACTCGGCAATCGCCAGATTGCTCAAACATTAAGCAATAACTCCGCCTGGTGGATCTTCTCACGTTCTTCTTCCAAAATCTTAAGCCGCGAGAGTGATGTCAGTTCACCCAGCGCCAAATGGAAATAGGCAGGGGTCTTGTCAATGTTCGGCGCCATCCCTGCTTTGTCGGTGCCGGCGAAACTATGCAGTTGCGCGGCGATGACCAGGTCGCAGTAGTCAGGCATGATGCCTTTATCGCGCATCCAATCCTCAGACTCATAGGCCGCCACCACATACTCGGGAGGAAACCGCCATTTTTGGAGAATTGCCCCACTGGTCTCTGCGCGAAGCTCTCTAATTGCCTCGTCCACAATGCTTGATTGAGCCACGTCGACGGGCAGCTTCTCGATATATTGGAGAATCGCCACCACACCAATGTCGTGCAACAATCCCACCAGCAATGCCTGATCAGGACTGAATCGAGTATCGTATCTAGCCAGTACATAGCAGATTGCCGCAATTTCGGTGCTATGCCGCCAAAGCTCGCGCATTCGGTTTAGGAGAATTGGTGAACTCGAGGTAAACAGCTCTCGTACAGACAACGACATCACCAGCTTATGGGTCAGTGCGCTACCTAACCTGATCACCGCCGCCGTGCAGGTAGTAACCGGCCGGCAATGTCCATACATTGCACTATTCGCCGCTTTGACGAGTTTCGCCGTTATGGCCGGATCTGTCTGGATGATATCCGCAATATCCGACGCATCGCTGGCCTTGTCGCCGAGTGCCTTGGTGACCGCTACTGCTACGTCGGGTAGGCTGGGCAGTTCGAGGCAATCGTTCTCGAGATCTCTGCGTAAGCCGATGGTCAGACGATTCTTGATATTCGGGATCGATGTTGCCGCCACTGGTTTTTTGACTCCCCTGCGTTGTTGTGTGAACCCCGGGACTATTCCCGTTAGCGGCAGGGTCAATGGAAACTTAATTCGTACTGGGGAGAAAACCTTTAATTCAGCGGGGGGCCGCTCAATACCTGGCCCCACCGCTGAACCGCTTCTTCAGATTATCCAAACGCGACGGATACCCCCGCTGCAACTTTCTGAAATTCTTCTATCTGATCGAAATTCAGATAACGGTATATCTCGTCCGCCATGGTGTTGATACCGGCCACTTGCTGCAGATACTCATCGATGGTCGGAATCCTACCAAGGATGGCACAAACCACTGCCAGTTCGGCAGACCCAAGATAGACATTTGCTCCCTTACCCAGACGGTTGGGAAAATTGCGGGTCGACGTGGATATCACCGTAGCACCATCTTTCACCCGGGCTTGATTACCCATGCAAAGTGAGCAGCCTGGCATCTCAGTACGGGCTCCGGCACGGCCAAATATGCTGTAGTAACCCTCTTCCACCAATTGATGTTCGTCCATGCGCGTAGGTGGACAAATCCATAATCTGGTTGGGATGCTAGATACCGCCTCGAGCACCTTTCCCGCGGCTCGGTAATGTCCGATATTTGTCATGCAGGAGCCAATGAAGACTTCATCTATCCGGTCCCCGGCAACGGCGGTGAGTGTCTTGACATCATCGGGATCGTTGGGACAGGCCAGTAGCGGCTCCTTGATATCGTTCAAATCAATCTCTATTACCGCCGCGTATTCGGCATCCGCATCCGCCTTCAACAACTGTGGGTTGGCCAGCCACTTCTCCATGTTCTGAATCCGGCGTTCCAAGGTCCGGGCATCCTGATACCCGTTTGCTATCATCCACTTCAACAGAGTTACGTTGGATTGCAAGTATTCGGTTATCGGCTCCTCACTCAACGCAATACTACAGCCGGCTGCGGAGCGCTCGGCGGTTGCATCGGACAGCTCGAAAGCCTGCTCAACCTTCAGGTCGGGTAAACCTTCAATCTCGATGATGCGCCCGGAAAAGATATTTTTCTTACCCTCTTTCGCAACCGTCAACAAACCGTCCTGAATGGCTTGATAGGGAATGGCATTGACCAAATCCCGAAGGGTAACACCGGGCTGAAGCTCGCCGCGAAACCTCACAAGCACAGATTCGGGCATGTCCAACGGCATAACGCCAGTGGCTGCCGCAAAAGCGACTAGTCCCGAGCCTGCGGGAAAGGAGATGCCCAGCGGGAAACGGGTGTGAGAATCCCCGCCGGTACCAACGGTATCCGGCAACAACATGCGGTTGAGCCAAGAATGGATGATGCCATCCCCAGGCCGCAACGATACCCCGCCACGGGACGAGATGAAATCCGGCAACGAATGGTGGGTTTTGATATCCACCGGCTTGGGGTAGGCCGCAGTATGGCAAAACGACTGCATGACGAGATCCGCGGAGAACCCCAGACACGCCAAATCTTTCAGCTCGTCGCGCGTCATGGGACCTGTAGTGTCCTGTGAACCTACGGTTGTCATGACCGGCTCACAATAGGTCCCCGGACGCACGCCTTCTACCCCGCAGGCACGACCGACCGTCTTCTGGGCCAATGTATATCCTTTAGTACTTTCGGCAGGCGCCTGGGGTGACTGAAACAAATCGGAAGGACCCAGTTCCAATGCTTCCCGGGCACGATTGGTCAGCCCCCGGCCGATAATCAATGGAATACGCCCACCGGCTCTCACCTCATCAAGCAAGACGCTGGTCTTTAACTTGAAACGACAGATTTCCTGGCCCGAATCGTGTGACCGGATCACCCCTTCGTAAGGAAAGACGTCGACTACGTCACCACTGGACAAGCTGGATACATCGCATTCGATAGGCAGTGCGCCGGCATCTTCCATGGTATTAAAAAAGATGGGAGCGATATTCCCGCCGATACAATAGCCGCCCGCCCGCTTATTCGGGATATAGGGGATATCCTTGCCCGTATGCCAAAGTACCGAATTGGTTGCCGATTTTCGCGATGAGCCGGTGCCCACCACGTCGCCCACATAGGCCACAGGGTGCCCTTTGGTCTTGAGCTCGGCGATAATCGCCAAGGGATCGCCGTCCAGCCCCGGACGGGGATTCTTTAACATCGCATTTGCATGCAAGGGAATGTCAGGTCGTGACCACGCATCCGGTGCGGGTGACAGATCATCGGTATTGGTCTCCCCGGGGACCTTGAATACGGTAACGGTAATCTTCTCCGGTACCACATCCTTGCTCGTGAACCAGTCACCATCAGCCCAGGACTGCAGAACATCCCGAGCGAAGCGGTTTCCCTGGTCGGCCTTCTCTTTGATGTCGTGAAACGCGTCGAATACCAACAACGTGTGAGATAGCGCCTGCTTTGCCGTTGGAGCCAACTCGTCATCATCCAGTGCCTGCACCAATGGCTCGATGTTGTAGCCGCCTAGCATGGTGCCCAACAGCTCAACCGCATGTTTCCGATCGATTAAAGGCGACGAACAATTGCCTTTTACCACGTCTGCGAGAAACGCCGCCTTCACGTAGGCTGCCTGATCGACACCCGCCGGTACTCGGTTGGTGATGAGGTCAAGCAGGAACTCACTCTCTCCCGCTGGAGGATCTTTAAGCAACTCAACCAAACCGGCCACCTGCTCAGCGCTCAGCGGCAACGGTGGTATCCCCTCCGCTGCGCGATTTTCGACATGTTCACGATAGCTCTCTAACAATTGAGTGTCCCTCCTGCAAAAGCGCCGAAGCTGGCGCGCCGAATAAAATGCACCGAAAGATATGCTATTTAGGATACGTTATATCCAGGAATTTTTCTTTTATATCCTAATTTCGCGAAAAGGTCTTCACTACCGCCCAGATGATATAATTTGGCATCTTTTATCATCTTCACCAATCCAGGATTGCATACCCATGGAACTTTCTCCACTCACCGCCATTACGCCGATTGACGGCCGCTACAGCAGTAAGTGCGCGGACCTGCGCGGGATCTTCAGTGAACTCGGTTTGATCAAACGCCGGGTCGAGGTAGAGGTCCGCTGGTTGCAAGCGCTTGCCTCTCACCCAGCTATCCCCGAAGTCAAACCGCTAAGCCCGGAAGCCACTTCACTGTTAAACGAGGCGGTTCAGGGTTTTGATCTCATGGATGGAGAACGGGTCAAGGAAATAGAACGCACCACCAATCATGATGTCAAGGCAGTCGAATATCTGCTAAAGGACAAGATCCGAGGCAATGGGGAATTGGAAGCAATTAGCGAGTTCATCCATTTCGCCTGCACCTCAGAAGACATCAATAATCTCGCTCATGCCCTGATGCTGAAGGAAGGGCGAGATCGGGTACTGCTTCCTCGCATGGAGGCACTTATCGATGCCGTCAAGCTTCTGTCGAAAAAACACGCCGACGAGCCAATGCTTAGCCGCACCCATGGCCAACCGGCTACTCCGTCCACTTTGGGAAAGGAAATGGCCAATGCCGCCTACCGATTGGAACGACAGAAACAACATGTTAGCCGGACCGAGTTACTTGGGAAAATTAATGGTGCCGTTGGTAATTACAACGCCCATCTTGTCGCGTACCCTGAGATCGATTGGCCAGAATTTTCCCAGAAGTTCGTGGAATCGCTAGGCCTAAACTGGAACCCTTATACAACCCAAATCGAACCCCACGACTATATGGCCGAATTGTACGACGCAATCGCCCGATTCAATACGATTGTCATCGACCTTTGCCGTGACATCTGGGGATACATTTCCTTGGGATACTTTAAGCAGAAAGCGGTAATTGGAGAGGTGGGTTCATCAACCATGCCCCACAAGATCAACCCCATCGACTTCGAGAACAGTGAAGGCAATATGGGAATGGCAAACGCCATATTCCGGCATTTATCGCAGAAACTACCAATCTCCCGTTGGCAACGAGACCTTACCGATTCCACGGTGCTGCGTAACATGGGCGTTGGATTTGCTTACTCTCTGATCGGGTTAGATTCGGTACTCAAAGGCATAAGCAAGCTGGAGGTAGACCGACAACGCCTGGCCGCTGACCTCGATGATAATTGGGAGATTCTAGCGGAACCAATTCAAACGGTAATGCGGCGTCATGGCATAGAAGCGCCATACGAAAAGTTGAAAGCGTTGACCCGCGGCCAGCGCATCACAGCGCAGCAACTAAGAGAGTTTATCGACGGCCTCGAACTCCCCGACCAAGCCAAAATGCGCCTGAAACGATTGACTCCTGCCGACTACACCGGTAACGCGGCAGAACAAGCACGGGGGATTTGACGCTAGCATCCGGCAACGGCCCCCCAGGGAGAAAAAATCTGCCCGCTTTTACCCCAACACGCCGGTAGAGCTCCCCCGACCTCGAGATCGTGGCGCTAAGCCCGTATCCAACAAGAAAAGCCGCCACCCAAGAAGGTGGCGGCTCTTAGCTTTGTTACAACTAGAACGAGGTAACTCGCGCTATGCTGCTTGGTTACTAGTGCGTGCTAACCTCGATGCGACGGTTCTGGGCGCGGCCCTCGCGGGTACCGTTGTCAGCCACCGGGCTGGACTCACCCATACCCTTGACGGTGATGCTATCGATGCCTTGTGCTTCCAGATAGTCAGCTGCGGACTGAGCACGACGTACCGACAGGCCCATGTTGTAATCCTCTGGACCAACACTATCGGTGTGACCAGTAACGGTAAGCACTTCATGACCTTCGCTAGCCTTGATGCGGGCAGCCAGTTCGTCGAGGGCCGACTCCATACCGGGGGTCAAGACCGCACTATCAAACGCAAACTCGCCTTCAACCAAGTCGATGGTCAAGTTACTAACAACCTCACAACCCCACTGATCGACCTCGGCACCGGCGCGAGTACCAGGACACTTATCCTGTGAATCGGGCACACCGTCACCATCGGAATCGCCATCTACGGGCTCGGCCATCGGCATCGAATCTCCACAAGCCTCCTTAGGGCCTGATACACCACCGACGGTATTCACGCAGTTGCCAGCACCATCAACCACCACCGATTCCGCACCGTCAACCGCATAATTTTTCATCTCATGGGACGCTGCGCTTGCCTGAGTCACAACTGCCACACTTGCCACCAGGCCGACAGAAGCGAGCAATGCCACAATTTTTTTCTGCTTGAACATATCCATTTTTCCTCTCGTTTTATTACTGAAATTCGGTATTTGTAGACCTGGCGTCTCTGGAGATCCCCATCTCGACCACGGAATAAAGCCGACATCCGCTCTTCTACTAAGCGAAGATTGTCATATAATAGACGAAAATTCCACCACTTTTTACTAAAAAACGTACACGAGTCGAAGGCCATACCCAGACTCAAGTCAGACACCGATAAATTATACTGCAATTTCAAGACCCAGGCACACCGCCCCTACGTATCCGGCCGGTAGCATACCCCAAAACTACGCAAACACCCCGGGAAGTGTTTCGCACATTTTGGTTGTTATGGAAATGATTCTATAGCATTTACCAAGCGCGAGACCGCGTCCTGGTGCTCACGGTCGAGTTGACGGATTCTTGCCAAACCATTCCGCAGCCGCAATCCATCACAGTATGGTATGACGCTAGAATACAGTGTATAGGCGAGTCAAACACGCCCGAGTGTTAGTGTCAGGTCTGGCAATGAAAGCGAGACGGACGGCTCCTCAACGTTGGGCTGTGAATCTAGCAAGCCCAATTCATCGGCGCTTTCCGAACCCGGGGCGGCGGGTCCTGCCGAACATGCTGGACTCCAGACAGGAAATATAGACCTCTCGGTAACACACGCGCTGGAAACAAAGCCCCATAGAGGGGAAGGAGCGGTTTGGTGAGCGATAGAGCAGAGGATACTCAACAGATTCCACCGGTATCCGGAAACACGAAAATTCAATTGGTTGGAAGCGATGCGTTCCGTGCCATCAGTGCAACGATGGCGGAAGGCGCGACCAGGCAAATGGAGATCTTCACGTACGATCTGGATCCAAGAATTTACGACCAGCAGCCTTTCCTGGAAGCAACCAAGCACCTTGCGATTCATACCCGCGGCCTTGCGGTAAAGATTCTCCTCCATGATAACGATCTGGTACAGCGGCAGGGTCACCGTCTGATCGAGTTGGCGCGCCGCATGCCGAGCGGTATCGAGATCCGAAAAACCCATCCTGATTTCGTCGACCACCCAGAAACATTTTTGGTAGTAGACCGAAGCCGGTACGTCAAGGCGTCACTATCAGCCCGCTACCATGGGGTTGCCGACTGCCTTGGCAAGCGACAGGCACGACGGCTGGGAGAATTTTTCAATCTCGTCTGGGAATGCAGTGAAAATGATTCCGATCTCCGCCACCTCCATATATAGGGGGCGACAACCGGTGATTCGGGTTTATTTTCCAACATATGCCGGTATAAACAATGTAGGCGCAGGGGCGAGGCCTTGAATATTCTCGCGGTAGAAAAGTGAAAATATGGCGGAATTCCTAAAATGTACAAAACCTTTTTCTTATTGGTATGTATCAGCCAACCTTTGTTTGCCGACTATCCGATCGAGATTATCGAGCTACGTAATCGCCCAGCGGAAGAACTGATTCCGGTAATCCGGCCTTTCGTACTGGGGGGTGGTTCGGTGACCGGGTTCAACCACCAGCTATTCCTTCGAACATCACCGGATAATCTTCAAGAGATACGTAAGATCCTGAACAATATTGACCGGCCTATTCGCCGGATCATTATTCATGTACGGCAATCTACTGATGGTGCACACCGTCTCGATGGCAT
Organism: Gammaproteobacteria bacterium; assembly: GCA_020445415.1. GTDB lineage: Bacteria > Pseudomonadota > Gammaproteobacteria > Chromatiales > Chromatiaceae > HKST-UBA178. Next base: position 12,216 of record JAGRGP010000121.1, read on the forward strand.
CAGTACTGAGGCCCAGATTCGCTCCGGTGATAATTCGGAGATCGCTCCGAGGCGTTCTCACTCGGGGATTTCCATCACCAGCCATGGATTCCGGCACAATTCGCGGAGTGACTTATCTCAAACTTATCGTGTCCAGGCACTTGAAGGAAGGCCGGTTTTCATCGCCACCGGCCAATCGATCCCCGGGGAAGAATGGGGCTACGGCATTGCGCCTTTCCCCTACTATCGAAACAGCACGGGATACCGAGACACAGCGAGTGGCTTTTATGCGCTAGCGAGACTGAACGGCGAACAAGTAACAATAGAGATCTCCGCGCAGAGTGAGCAAACCAGCACCGGGAGTGCGCCATTTGACGTTCGACAGACCATTACCTCGTTATCCGGACGTCTCGGTGAATGGATTAGCCTGGGTGGAGTAAATCAACTCACGGGTTTTAGCAGCCGCGGCACCGCCTTCCGTATCGGCACCCAGGACCCGCATGCCTACAGCCTGTCTCTCATGGTCGATTTAGTGAGATAATTACTGCAATTACATTTGGTTATGAATCATTTATCATATTTATTGTTATATCATGTTGTCTTGAAAATTGTCATAATCGACGAGGCAGAAGCCTGTAAGCTACGGTCAACTAAAAGTTAATAACTTGCCCTTCAGTTTACGGATCGAGAGACGTTTATTAACTTAGATTTACTCTAAAGTAGATTTTGTAATGGATTGTTAAAAAAGATAATTACATCCTAATTTTTGCACACAAAGTGCCATGGCAGTCTCCAATATCCCCGCGTTTGATTTCTCTGCTCGGCACGTGGAGCCATCCGTATTGTCAGGTCGGAGGGATGCCCAACGGGGAAACCGTACAGCAATGACCGAGGGTGACACGCTAGTCGGGGCGCCACTGGTTTTGCAACCGCTCACGGTTCGCCGCTAACCACTGGGTGGCGATTATCGTGCTGGTAGAATTTACCCGACCGTGATAGAGCTCCTTCATCAGTTCTTGAACAGGCAGCACACTTACCCTAATGTCCTCTCCTTCTTGCCTGACCCCGTGGATACCACCTGCTACCGATGAATCTACCTGCCCGCAGAACAGATGGATCCGCTCGGTCGAATAACCCGGGCTTACCAAAAATTCGCAGATAAATTCCAACTCACCGATTTCACAGTCTGCTTCTTCCCGTGCCTCCCGGCGGGCCACCTGTTCCGGCGCTTCATCGTTGTCGATGACCCCACCAACGATCTCCAGTGTCCAGGCCCCTTGATTGTCCTCCAAGCCGGCGATTCGGAATTGTTCAATCAATACCACTTGGTCCAATATGGGATCGTAGAGGATTACCGAGGCCGCTCGGTAGCTCTCGATCCGCTCACGAAGAATAGGGGGACTCATACCCCCTGCAAACAGGCTATGTCGGAAACGAAATTGCTTGAGTCCCAGAAAGCCGTCATACGCGGTTTTCACTTCAAGCACTTCTATCTCATATTTCATCGGTTACTCCTAAAATTGCCATGGCTTTTCCTGACCAAAAATCATATAATGCTTATATTCTAAAGCTATCAAGTTTTTCCCGGCTCAGCCGATGGATTTGGTAGTCAAGCAGCAACAGAAGTACGGAAGTAGGATCGTGAAAACCTTGCAGAAATGCGTAGCCTTTCTCCTCTTGATGGCTACCTGCACGCTGGCCATTTCTGGCCCCTCGCACCCAACGACATCGGCATTGGATTGGTCTCAAGAGGCCAGTTTAGCGCGCGCTAGCGGTCTGCCTATCATGGTTATCTTTAGCGCCGATCATTGCCCCTACTGTGCCAGACTTAAAAAAGAGGTGTTGGAACCATTGGTTAAGTCAGGGAGGCTGAAACAGCGGGTTATCCTAAAAGAATTCAATATCGACAGCGGCGGTAAGATCATCGATTTCGACGGCGAGCCTATCCGCAGCCGGATATTCGTCAAACGGTACGAGATCTATGCCACCCCGACTGTGGTGCTAGTCGATTACCAAGGCCATCCGCTTACCGAACCTATCGTCGGCTTTAACGGACCGGATAGCTATACGGAGCACCTGGACGATGCCATCAACACCGCCGTCATGACGCTCGCAGCCCTTCGCTCGCCCCGTTTCGCCCAACTCGATCAAGTCCGCTAGGCTAGCGGGGGAGCTGGGCTGGTATTCATAGCGCAGCGCCACGATGTTATCCAACAGGATTCCCCCCTACATCGACGATGTTAGGGCCTGATCCAGGTCCTGGATGATATCATCGATATGTTCGATACCGATGGACAGACGAACCATATCCTCGCTTACCCCTGCCCGTGCCGCCTCCTCGGGACCCAACTGACGGTGGGTAGTTGTTGCCGGATGGCAGGCCAGTGTTTTGGCGTCGCCAATATTCACTAAACGCACCGCCAATTGCAGGGCATCGATAAAACGCGCCCCGCCCTCGCGACCGCCCTTGATGCCAAAAGAAAGAATACTCGATGCACGCCCCCCCATATACTTATCCACCAGAGGCCGGTCGGGATGGTCCGCCAGGCCCGCATAGCGCACCCACTCCACCTGCGAATGCCCCCGCAGAAACTCCGCCACCGCCATGGCGTTCTCGCAGTGTCGGTCCATCCGCACCGGCAGGGTCTCTATACCTTGCAGCACCAAGAAGCTATTGAACGGAGAGATTGCAGCGCCCATGTTACGCAGCGGAACGACCCGCGCCCTACCGATGTAGGCTGCGGCCCCCAACGCCTCGGTGTACACCACGCCGTGATAAGAGACGTCGGGTTCATTTAGGCGCCGGAAGCGCTGGGCGTGATCGGCCCAGGGGAAATTGCCGGAATCGACCAGGACTCCACCAATCGTAGTGCCGTGCCCTCCCATGTACTTGGTTAGCGCGTGTACTACGATATCCGCACCATGTTCGAACGGCCGGCATAAATACGGGGTTGGTACGGTATTATCAACGATAAGCGGGACTCCGTGACTATGGGCCATATCCGCCATCGCACCAATATCCACGACATTTCCGGCGGGATTTCCGATTGATTCACAAAATACCGCCTTGGTATGGCTGTCGATACGGGCCGCCATTCCCGAAATATCCTTGGCATCGACAAACCGCGCCTCTATTCCCAATTGAGGCAAAGTGTGCGCGAAGAGGTTATAGGTCCCACCGTAGAGTGTAGATGTGGTGACAATATTGTCTCCCGACCCGCAGATGGTGAAGAGGGCGTTTGTGATTGCCGCCATACCCGACGCCAATGCGAGTGCTCCAACCCCACCTTCCATCTCCGCCACCCGCTTTTCCAACACATCACTCGTGGGATTCATGATTCGGGTATAAATATTGCCCTGCACCTTGAGATCGAATAGGTCAGCCCCGTGCTGGGTATCATCAAACGCGTACGATGTCGTCTGGTAGATGGGAACCGCGACCGCTTTGGTAGTGGGATCCGGAGAAAAACCTCCATGAATCGCGATTGTCTCGATTTTCATGCTCTGCACTCCCCTCATTTATTATTCGCCATGGTTCGGGCATGTTACGCGCCCTCGTTCTACCTGTCGATAAACACCGGCAGACCTCAGGATTCCGGAAGCAGCGCCTTGCCCGCCTCCTCGGCACAGAATGCCCCACCGGCGGATATGCACCCCAACGGGACCACAATCAGGGTAAGGGACGTAGCTACAATCGGGCCGAACAGCAGTGAGATGGCCATTCCTTGGAAAATCGGGTCGAACAAGATCGCAAAGGCCCCCGCCATCATAGTGAGATCGGTTACCCAGATGGGACGCATGCGAATCTGCCCTGCTTGAACTACCGCCTCATGCACACCGATTCCCCGGTGCACCTCGTTCTTGGCAAAATCCACCAACAGAATGGAGTTTCTCACCTCAATTCCAGCCAGGGCGATAAACCCGATCATCGAGGTGGCGGTAAACTCCGCATTCAATAACCAGTGCCCGGGGATAATGCCGATTAGCGTTAGCGGTATTGGCGCCATGATGATCGCCGGTTGGATAAAGTTTCCGAATTCCCAAACCAGCAGCACATAAATCAACACCAATGCGGCCGCGAAAGCCAACCCCATGTCCCTGAACGTTTCGTACGTCACCACCCACTCCCCACTCCATTCGAACCCGGATTCGGCATCATCAACAGGCGGCCCGGTCAACGTCCCGGAGAGGAACACGCCATCGGGCGCCTGATAATTCTTGATCAGCTCCTCGACCGCCAGCATCCCGTAAATAGGTGCCCCGAGACGCCCTTCCATCTCCCCCGTGACGTACTCCATAGGACGCAAATCTTTGTGGTAGATAACCGGGTCCTCGGCAACCCGACGAAACTGCCCCAGCTCTGACAACGAAACCTTGGTACCGTCACCGGAGGGGATAGGGAGATTGGACAGCCTTCCGAGTTCGGAACGCGCGGCAAAGGATAGTTGGATGACTATGTAGGTGGGTTCTCGTTCCTTGCCGCGTTTGATATCTCCCAGCTGATACCCTCCCATGGCCATGTCCAGATTCCGGTTGATGGTCGCCACGGTTACACCCCGGCGTACCGCTTTTTCCGTATCAACCGCAAAATGCCAGCGATCATGAGACTCCGTCATGTAACTGTCTACATCTACTAGGTTGGGAACCTGTTCGAAAAACCGCATCAGATCCGCGGCAACCTGGCGGCGAGTATCGGCGTCCGGCCCGTAGATCTCGACTACCATGGTCTGCAGTACCGGTGGTCCCGGTGGCATCTCCACCACCGCGATCCTAGCTCCCGACTCCCGGGCCAGCGGCGTCAATAGTGCCCGCGCCGCCTCGGCAAGCTCGTGGCTACTGCGTTTGCGCTCACTCTTGTCTTGGAGCATAACTTGAATGTTTGCCTCCCAGGGTTGCCCTCTAAGATAGTAGTGGCGCACCATGCCATTGAAGTTGAATGGAGAGACGGTACCAATGTATGACTGCATCTCCGTTACTTCATCCAGTTCCCGCAGTTTGTCCACTAGCTGCCAGGAGAGATTGGCTGTGACGGGGAGTGATGTACCTTCCGGCATGTTGATAACTACATCGAACTCCGGCTTATTGTCGAACGGCAACATCTTCACGGTTACCGCCTGGGTATAAAACATCGCGCATGCCAAAAAAAACGCCGCCACGGTAACCCATAAAAAAACCTGCCCTTTTCGACGGCTCTTGATCAGTGGCTCGATGAAGGGCCGGTAGACCCGCCCTATTCCCTCCTGGATACGGTGCTCCCGTTGCTCCGCCCGACGCAGAGCTGCGAGCTTTGGACGTAACTGCATGGCAAACCAGGGAGTGAAGACAAACGCGGCAAAAAGTGAAAAGGTCATTGCCACCGATGCCAACAAGGGTATGGGAAACATGTAGGGGCCCATCATGCCACTGACGAACCCCATGGGGAGCAATGCCGCCAGTACCGTCAAGGTCGCGATAATCGTCGGATTACCAACCTCCCGGACGGCATCAATGGCGATCGCGGCGCTGGTCTCCCCCTCGTGCAGCCACCGCCGGAAGATGTTTTCCACTACTACCGTCGCGTCGTCGACCAGGATACCGATAGCGAAGATCAAGGCGAACAGGCTCACCCGATTGATGGTGTAATCCAACACCCAAGCAGACCAGATTGTGATCAGAATGACCACCGGTATGACCACGATCACGACAACAGCGGGGCGGGTTCCGATTGTGATCCAACAGAGCAAGCTAACCGCTATCGCCGCACCTAGTAGTGACGCTAACAGCTCATTTACCTTATCGTTGGCGGTTTTCCCATAGTTGCGGGTGATGCTGACATTGACGGTTTCGGGTATCAGCCGCCCCTTCAAGGCAGCAAGACGGTCCAGGATATCCCGGGCCACGGTGACTCCATTCGTCCCCTGCTTCTTGGCGATGGCGATAGTGACCGCCGGAGCCCCATCCGTAACAGCCATCTCTTTCCCGACCGCCGGCCCGGAATGATAGGTGACCAGCTGCTCGGTCTCTCCCGGCCCATCCACAATCCGCGCCAGATCGCTAAGGTAAACAGGGCTGCCGCCACTCGATCCCACTACCAGATCCCCAACGTCTTTAGCGGTCTGCAGAAACGCACCGGACGAGACTTGAAACGCCGTGTTATCCCTTTCTAGCGTGCCAATTCCCTGTTCTCCGTTAGCTCCTCGGATGGTGTTTGCCACGGTATCGAGGCTGATATCAAATCCGGCAAGGCGCTCGGGCTCTATCTCAATCCTGATCTCGCGAGGTCTACCTCCCACAACAAATCCCGGACCCGTATCCCGAACCTCTTTTAATCGCTGCAGAAGATCGAGAGCCAGCCGCCGCAACTCGCTGTCATCAATGCGCTGGGACCAAAGGGTGACGGTCACCACCGGAACGTCGTCTATACCTTTTGGCTTAACCAGAGGCATTGAGACACCGGGTGGCATCTTGTCAAGATTGGACTGGAGTTTGTCGTGAACCTTAACGATGGAGGGACCGAGCAATTCTCCCACCTCGAAACGAACGGTAACCATCCCTTCCTCACGGCGCGCCGCGGAGTACACATGCTTGACGCCGGGAAGCTCGCTCATCATCCGTTCCAGAGGATCGATCGCCAGGGTGGCTACCTGTGGCGCTGCGACGCCCGGAAATTGCACAAAGATATCAACCATGGGAACGGAGATTTCGGGATCTTCCTGCCGAGGCGTGAATAACAGCCCTAACAACCCGACAAAGAGCGTGGCCAACAACAGCAGAGGGGAAAGTGGGGACTCGATGAATAGCCTGGCCATACTACCGGCCATACCCAATGCGGGCACCTCTTCACGCACCATCGCAGGGTGGGAAAGCGCGGGCCTCCTGGATCGGTATTTGGGAGGACGTTGCACTACCTTCGACCAACTCCTCAGGTTTGATTGTTGCCCTCATTTACACTTAGTACATATTTACCCACTCAGAATGAAACCCTCAGGACAATGAGGTATTTCCATGCGCCAGATCAACTCACCCGTGAAATTCAGGGTAGGTGATTGCTCTCCGTCAACCGCTATCCCCCCTTGGTATTCCTGGAGAATCCGGCTACTGGTATTCTGATTATTGGGGGATAGCCGGGGATTAAGTCCAATCGGACGAAACACGAGGGGTGGCTAGATGATCGAGATCAAACACAAAGAAACCAGAGAGATTCTGGAAACCGTTGATGCTGAAACGCTGAAAGGTGCTGACCTTCGGGATATGCGCCTGGCGGGAGCAGACCTGGCCGGATTGGACTTGAGTGGTACGCGATTCCAGTACGCAGATCTGGTTGGGGCGAATTTCAGCGGGTCCAATCTACAAGGCGCTTTCTTCTCCGGCGCCCACCTCAATCATGCCACCCTGACAAACGCTAATCTCAGCGAGGGGAAACTGGGGGCGGAAAAGCGTGCGTTGGCGGCCATGATGAACGACTGTAACCTGTCGAATGCCTGTCTTGATCGGGCGGATTTACGTTTTGTAGAACTGAGAAATGCCGATCTAAGCGGAGCCACATTGAACCACGCCGACGCCAGAGATGCTGATTTCTACCTCGCTAATATGACGGGTGTGGTCGCCCATCGAGCGTTGTTTATCAAGACGAACCTGAGAGAGGCCGATCTTAGTGAGGCCAACCTGTGTGACAGCCATCTCAACGAAGCAAACTTGATCAAGGCGCGTTTAAAGAACGCGCGGATGGAGAGCTGTACGGAAAGCGGCTTTACGGTTATAAATCTCGCTAACCTGGAAGGTGCCGATCTGTCCGGTGCGAAAATGCGAAACATATCGGCTGAGGATACCAACCTACGACATGCCACACTCCGTGGCACCGACCTGAGTAACGCGGTCATGGGTGGCGCTATCCTGAGAAGCGCAAACGTGGCCGGGGCGAATTTTTCCGGTGTCGAGCTGGCAACGGTTACCATGGAATTTGCCAATTTCTCGCAGGCACTCAATGCAAAGATTCCCTCTTACAAGGTCAATCTGCGGTAATCGAACGAGACCCTGCGGGCTGGATTTTGTGTCGCCAGGTAAAAAAAAGGCCTGCCCCATGTGGGTACAGGCCTTTTTCCTTACACCAGCGAAACCGCCTATTTGCCGAGGGATTGATAGTAATTCATCAGGATTTCAGCAACCTCCGGCCGTGAGAACTCCGGAGGCGGAGCAATACCTTGACCCAGCATCTCGCGGACCTTGGTTCCGGAAAGCAGCACAAAGTCCTCCTTCGTGTGATCCGGGGCATCACGCATCATCACAACCCGGTTTAGCTTCTTCGAGTACGCCGTATGGTCCGCCTCGAAGATGGCTATCTCTAGCGCATTTTCCGGCACCTCGCTTTTGAAGATAGTCTGTGCGTCAAATGCACCGTAGTAATCCCCCACACCCGCATGGTCCCTGCCGATGATAAAGTGGGTACTACCCATATTCTGGCGGAAGTAAGCATGCAATACCGCCTCCCGGGGACCTGCGTAGAGCATGTCGAAGCCGTATCCCGTAATCATCACGGTGTTGGGAGGAAAATAGAGCTCGGCCATCTTGCGGATCGCCGCGTCTCGCACCGGCGCGGGGATATCACCAGGTTTCAGTTTACCGAGCAGCATATGCACCACAACCCCATCGGCGTCGACCGAATCCATGGCCATCTTACACAGCTCTTCATGGGCACGGTGCATGGGATTACGGGTCTGAAACGAAACAATGGTCTTCCAGCCCCGTTCCTGGATTTCGTTGCGAATCTCCACGGCAGTCCGGAAAGTATCCGGGAAATCATTCTGAAAATAGCTGAAACTCAACACCTTGATGGGGCCGGAGACGGCAAAGCGACCCTGCGAGTTGAAGGTATTTACCCCCGGGTGCTCCATATCGAGGGTGCCGTAGACCCGCTCCGTCATAACCTGCATCTGGGTGTCGTTGATCTCCTCTATCGTATTGACATCCATGACTGCTAGTATGGGGTTTCCCTCCACATTAGGGTCGCGAAGGGCGATCCGCTTAGCCCCCCTGATATCATCTACATCCTCCAGCAGACACAGAACCGGCACTGGGAAGAAGCTGCCATCGGACATCTTCATGTTTTCCGCGCATCCCATGGCGTCGCCGACGGTCATGAAACCCTTTAGTGGGGTAAAATACCCACCCCCCATCATCACCGCATTGCCGGCAGCCTGTGAGCTGACGATTACAGACGGCATTGCTTCGGCTTCGTGCAACAACTCATGATGCTCATCCGTGTCATATACAAACAGTGGCTGGAGTACATCCGATCCGACGGGCTTGATCATCGTTACCTCTTCTCCTTACTAATCCAACTCATGTTGACTTGCTTTCACAATCAATGTCTTGGAGGTCTACCGGTGGAATGGACTCGCCGGGTTGGCCGGTAGGCGTTCACAGCCGGTAACCCTAACACAATCGGGGATTCCTACGGCAATACATTTATTTATACCGCCAATAGAAAATAGGGCAACACCCGTGGTATCCCAGCTGCAATAATCGACTGCCGGTAGGTGGCCTAAATCCCACAATCGACCCTGAGTGATGCCTGACAAACGATCACTCAAATAAGAAAAAACCATTTGAGGCAAAATCTTAGACGCCACATGTGAATCGAGTGGTGGTTAGCTTTACGCCACCGCGAAAGGCCAACGTGCCCGGGATGAGGACGCGGGTTTACCCGGCGTACCAGGTATCTCCTGCTTTAGCCAATCCAGGATTGGCCCCCAGTGTTCGCGATCCATAGTGGTCATGCCCGGATTGAGTTCGCTGATCCCGAGCCCGGACGCCATGGCGGTGGAGTAGTTTTGGGTATCCCGCAGGACAGCGATCAACGGCAAATCCGCACCATCACTCAGACGCTTGATGGCGTCTTTTGACTGATTCCCCGCCGTTACGCGATTGGCGATAATTCCCACCCGTTTTTTCTGATGGCCGCGATTCCGCAACCGCCCTAGCTCGTCGAGAAAACCCCGCATCGCCAACAGATCGATAATTGACGGCATCACCGGAACGAGGATGGTATCCGCCTTGTGGAACAGATCGGTCAACTTGCCGCCGGTGATACCCGCAGGGGTATCGATGATAACCACATCGGTTTCCGCCCCGCTATATAATTGCCAAGATCGCGTAACCCCGGTCGCGGTTCGGACTCCATCGATCGCCTTGATTGGCGGTTCTTCCGGCGAACGGATCTTAAGCCATTGATAACTTGAATGTTGTGGATCAAAATCCATCAACGCGGTACTGTAGCCCTGCCCTGCAAAAAAGCAGGCAAGGGTGGTGGCAATCGTCGTTTTGCCACAACCGCCCTTGGCGTTAAGCACCATTATTTTGTGCATACAGCCTGTTTCCCCGAGAAGACCAATAGATCCGATTATTATTGGTTCCCCGAACAAAGGCAAGAACCAGGTTCTCAATGCCACCTTGTCCTGCATCCAGCCAAGCACTCGGATAATCACGCTCTTGGCCGGAAAAAATGGGCGCCCACCAATCCATTATGAACAGCAATTTATGAACTTACCCCGCCTACTTCATGGGGAACACGCGAGCGCAACCAGCCACTGTCGATTTTGCATTCGCTAACTTCTTGAGAAATATCTCGGCAAGGTTTGTAATCCATTCCAAGATGGTTACGAAGACACCCCTGCTGGTAGCTCACCGTGGTTACCCTGCCCGTTTTCCCGAGAATTCTCTGGAGGGAATTACAGCAGCGTTACAAGCGGGTGCCGCCTATGTCGAGCTCGATGTGCAATCGCTCGCGGATGGTACCTTGGTACTGTTTCACGACCCTACGCTACTGCGTACCACCGGTAGCACAGGTGAGATCTTCGAATTG
>JAGRGP010000122.1 GCA_020445415.1 Gammaproteobacteria bacterium
CCACCGGCCCGTGGGCCCGGTAAGGAGTACGGATACGCTTCGCCGGGAGATGGCTGAAGCGTGCCACCAATCGCGACCAGCGGCGCGCCAACGCCGGGGTCAAATGGTTGCTTGCTAGCCAACTACGCCGGGTCTGGTGATCACTTACCAGCGCCCAGTCGTAAATTCCGATCGCCATATCGGGAAAGCGTCCGGCGGTATTGTCGGCGGCATGGGGATTGGCCGGATCACAGCGCAGCTCGTAGCCGAACAGTCCCACCGCTCCACCACGGAACGGCAGAGGGGAATGATCGCCATACGGCTCACCCAGCACCTCCCTCAGCAGTTCTAGCGCCGAACGATATGAGCGACGGGAAGCGCCCTCACCACAGATCACCGTCTCCTCGCCCCGGGTAACCAAGGTCAATCGGGGATCGGCCACCAGGATATCGTAGCGACCCTGCTGAGTGCAGGGCCGGCCGCTGTCCAAAAACATTGCCCACGGCAGATCCGCCACCACCTCAAACAGGCGGCTGCTGTCGGGGTGATAGGGTATCTCGGTAAGGCGATGACCGCGCATAACCTGTTGGCTGCTCATCTTAGGACCTGCCAATAACTACTCGAGTTGAATCTGTTGCCATTGATAATGTGTCTATCGATTGCGAAAGATTGAAACCGTTCATCTGCTCAACCGCTGCTCCTTTTCCGGCAGCGTCACCGGGTGGCTGCCGTCGGTATACTGTGCAGCACTACTTGCAAGCTCATGAAAATCACTGCGTTCATTCACAAAGATATGAGCCGCCACCCGCAGGCCGTTATCAGGCTGCAGGCAACCGGCCATGATTCGGATCAGACCATCCGAGGGAAGCGGGACCCAGAACAGACTGGAGCCGCATTCCCGGCAAAACCCACGTTTCGCCAGATCGTTGCCGTACCAGGCCAGGCCGTCGCCACGCAGCAGTTTCAACCGCGACTCGAACACCGCAGTGGCTGAGACAAAGTTACCGCTGCTCTTGCGGCATTGCTCACAGTAGCAGTTCACCACATCACGCCATGGCCCACGTGCCTCGTACGCCACACAACCGCACAGACAGCTACCCATCAAAGTCCGCGTCGTCGCTCCCGGTTCATCATGGCTAGTCACCGACTTGCTCCACGTAGATCTACCCTTCTGATTTCAGCTTAACGAAAACCGGCAACCGCTCATGCCTTTTCACGACCCCCTATTACCTTTAGGCGACGGCCTGGCAGACTACGCTCAAGACGCTTCGTTTGCACCATTCCATGAATCTCTCGGCACACGCCCCACCGCAAAAAAGCGGCCAACGTGGTGTCGACCGAGGAGAACCGCAGGCGGTGTCAACCGCCTAGCGCTGGAAGTGAAACAGCATCAGTGCACTCGGACTGACTGGTTAGAAGAGACCTTCGATATATCCGGCCTTGTTGACGAATATTTTCTCTGCCGTCGGCACCCGGGGCAGTCCCGGCATGGTCATGATGGTGCCGCAGATCACCACCACGAAACCGGCACCCGCGGATAACCGTACTTCACGTATTGGCACCACATGGCCGGTGGGGGCGCCGAGCAAATCCGGGTCTGTACTGAACGACATGGGCGTCTTGGCAATACACACCGGTAGCGTACCGAATGCTCCCTGCAGCTTGGCAAACTGATCCCTCACTTTCTGATCAGCAATGATGTCGTCCGCGCCATAAAGCTCAGTCGCCACGGTCCAGACTTTATCCCACAGCGGCATCCCGTCCTCGTAAAGATACCTGAATTCAGCAGGCTGACGATCGATCATGGCAACCACTTCTTGCGCCAGTTCCTCGGTACCCGCGCTGCCCATCGCCCAATGATCGCACATGATCGCCCGCACACCGATCTCGGCACACTTCGTCTGCAGCAGCTCTATCTCAGCGTCGGTGTCGGCGCTGAAGCGGTTGATGGCGACCACCACCGGCACACCGAACTTCTGCACATTGCTGATATGACGCGCAATATTCTTAAAGCCTTTCTTCAATGCCGCGAGGTTTTCATTCTTCAGCTCCCCCAGGGGGCAACCGCCGTGCATCTTGAGTGCGCGAATGGTACCCACCACCACCGCAGCATCCGGTGTCAGTCCCGCCTTGCGCATCTTTATATTGAAGAACTTCTCAGCACCGAGGTCGGCACCAAAGCCCGCTTCCGTAACCACATAGTCGGAGAGTTTGAGTGCGGTGGTAGTGGCCAGCACCGAGTTGCAACCGTGGGCGATATTGGCGAAAGGTCCACCGTGCACGAACGCCGGCGTCCCCTCCAGGGTCTGCACCATGTTTGGCTGAATGGCATCCTTCAACAACGCAGTCATCGCACCCTGGGCATTCAGATCGCGTGCGAAGATCGGTTTCTGCTCCCGAGTGTGACCGACGATGATATTGCCCAGGCGCTCCTGCAGATCGTCCAAGTCTCGCGCCAGACAGAAGATAGCCATCACCTCGGAGGCGACGGTGATGTCGAAACCGTCGGTACGCGGGAAGCCGTTAATCACATCGCCCAGACTATTGGTGATCTCACGCAACGCGCGATCGTTCATATCCACGACCCGCCGCCAGGTGATGCGACGTGCGTCGATACCCAGTTCGTTACCCCAGTAGATGTGGTTGTCGAGCATCGCAGATAGCAGGTTGTGCGCCGCGCTGATGGCATGGAAATCACCCGTAAAATGCAGATTGATATCCTCCATCGGCACCACCTGCGCATACCCGCCACCTGCCGCACCGCCTTTTATTCCGAAACAGGGACCGAGCGAGGGCTCACGTAGGCAGATCGAGGTCTTCTTGCCGATACGGGTCAATGCATCACCCAGGCCGACTGTGGTGGTAGTCTTGCCCTCACCCGCTCGGGTGGGGCTGATGCCGGCAACCAGTATCAGCTTGCCATTGGGACGACTCCTCAGGCTTTCGATATAGTCCAACGAAACCTTCGCCTTGTAGTGACCGTGGGGTAACAGATCCTGCTCTTCGATACCGAGTTTCGCCGCGATCTCTTTGATAGGTCGCATCTGAAATTCGCGGGCGATTTGGATATCTTCTTTCGGATTCGTGTGCTGGGATGCAGGCATTATCGAAAGTCCTCAGCAAAAAATAATAACCATTGGCGTGTGGGGAGATGGTGAAACAAAGAGGTGAACAAAAACGTCTGTGGGGCGACTTTGGCCTATCTATTTACGACATGACAGGGCAGCCGTAGCCAGCAAAAATGGGGGAACTGTTTAGCTGTTTTAAAACTCGAGGAACCATGATGTGCCTGCGGTTGAGCCGTTAACCGACATCACCCGCCAATCGCCATACAGCCTGCCGTGGACGGGCCTCCTGCGGTGATAGTGGCGCGCCATTCAGCGCTAGCGGTACCCGCCGTAACGGCTGCCGCTGCTTGTCGAAACGCTGCCACAGGGTACGGTAGCATTCACCATGCTGCGGATGGCGCGCTTCACCCGCTACCTCTGCCAACGGACAAAGTACAAAGGCAAACTGCTCGATGTCGGATCGCGGGACAAACCGGTCATTCACCGGTCCGACATAGTCACCGTACAGCAAAAGATCGAGATCCAGGGGGAAGCGTTCCCCTGACACCCCGTCGCGTACACGTCCGTAAGCCTGCTCGATTTGATGCAGATACCGCCACAACAGGGGTAACGGCAGCACGGTATCCAAGCCGATAACCAGATTATAAAAAACACCCTGCGCACTGCCCACGGCTCGACTTTCATACACCGAGGAGAGGGTGAGTATGCCAAAGCAGGCGCTCAGCTCACGCACGGCGGCCCGAATGTTGGCTGCGCGATGAGTGTTACTGCCGACACCAATATAGACCCGGGGCATGTTGTCTTCCGCCTCTGTGTAGCGATGCCACAGTAGGACCTGTGACCTAGCCCGTACGCCAACCGGGGATCGACGTCCGGTACCTGGATGGCCTTGATGGTAACGGGATAATTCCGTAGGGTGACAGCTTGAATGCGACCAGTTGCTTGGCGGCGGCGACTTGGGCGCGCAATTGCTCGGGGTCCCTCCCCGGGTTGGTGCTGGTGTTTGTAAACTAAAGACAAACCCACGCCCGAACAACAGGCGTAACGGCCGCTGTCTATCGTTCCCCAAACGATTTTTCACCTTGTGCATCGCGGCAGGTGATTGAAATCATCCGCCGCTCTGGTGACAATCGTCGATAACCTTTCGCGCACAACCATGGCGAGGATTGGTCACAGTTGACTCAGGCGGGCGAATTTGCCGCTAATCTAACATTAACCTTCATTAACAGCTCTCAGACTGGAATAGATATCGTGCATGCTGAACAGCTTGAAATCTCCGGATTTCTCGAAAAAAATCCTCCCTTTGACGAGCTCTCCCAGGAGGCGCTTAAAGAATTGGCGCAGCAGGTGGAAGTGGCCTATTACCGAGCTGGCAGTAACATACTCAACTTCGCTGAGCCGTTGCAGAACCTTTATGTTATCAGGCGCGGGGCGGTAGAGACCTACCGACGATCTGGAGAACTTTACAACCGACTTTCGGACGGGGACGTTTTCGGGCAGATGGGCCTACTTATGAATCAGCGGGTTCGCTTTCCGGTAAAGGCGATCGAAGATACGCTGGTTTACTGCATTCCGTTCGAACAGTTTCGCGACTACTGTGATCGTTATGAGACCTTTGCAGACTTCTTCGAATCCGAGAGCGAAAGCAGTTCCGTGCTACGCAAGGCAGTCTCCGCGCAGCACGATAACAATGACCTGACGACCGTACAGGTGAAGGGCCTCATGCTCAGGGAGCCGATTATGATCCCCAACCGGGCCTCGATCCGCGAAGCGGCCGAGGTAATGACAGCCAATCACATCTCCTCCTTACTGGTCGTGAACCAGGATCAAAGCGCGGGGAATAGCGCGGAGCTGGTCGGCATCATCACTGACCGGGATCTACGGGAGCGGGTGTTGGCCCGTGGCATTGATCCAGCCACCAGTGTGGATCGGGTGATGTCAAACCAGATCATCACGCTGGATGACAATGCCTACGTGTTTGAAGCCACGTTGTTGATGCTCAGACACAATATTCACCATCTCCCGATTGTCCAACGGCAGAAACCGGTAGGTGTACTAGCGCTGTCGGATCTGATGCGGCATGAATCAAAGAGCAGCATCCTCCTGGTACGCAGCATTTTCAAGATGTCCAGCATCGAGGAGCTGAAGATTCATGCGGGGCAGTTGCCGGCGGTGTTCGTACGCATGGTGAAAGAGGATGCCAACTCACACATGATCGGCAGCGCCATGGCAGTGATCGGGCGCAGTTTCAAACAGCGTCTGCTGGAACTGGCCGAGGAGCAGTTCGGTCCGCCTCCGGTGGACTACTGCTTTCTGGCACTGGGTTCCATGGCACGTGATGAGCAGCTGATCTATACCGATCAGGATAACGCCATGGTACTGGACGACAACTATCGGGAGGCCGACCACGGAGCCTATTTTTCACAGGTAGCGAAGTTTGTGAGTGACGGCTTGGCCGCCTGCGGCTACGCCTATTGCGATGGGGAGGTGATGGCCACCAACCCGAAGTGGCGTATGACCCTGAGCGGCTGGAAGCAGCACTTCTCGAATTGGATCGATGAAGCCAGCCCCCAGGCACTGCTCAACAGCAACATATTCTTCGATCTGGACGGCGTTTGGGGACGTACCGGCTGGGCTACAGATCTGCGACGCTTTATCACACACAAATCGAAAAAGAACCGCAAGTTTCTCGCCAGCATGGCCCGCAACGCACTGAATCGAACGCCTCCGCTTGGCTTTTTCAAGGAGTTCGTTCTGGAAAAAGATGGTCAGCATAAAGATTCCATGAATCTGAAGCGACGTGGAACGGCACCGTTGACTGACATAATCCGTGTCCATGCACTGGCTGTCGGTTCCGTGGCGGTCAATTCGTTCGAGCGACTCGAGGATGTGATTGCGGCAGACCTGCTGCCGGAGGGTAAAGGGACCGACATGAGCGACGCGCTGGAGTATATTTCCATCGTTCGTATACGCCATCAAGCCAAGCAGATCGAAGCCGGGGAAGTGGTCGACAACAATGTACGTCCAAGGCACTTGACCAGTTTTGACCGGCGAAATTTGAAGGAGGCCTTTCAGGTAGTCAGCAGCGCTCAAAATTTTCTCAAGTATCGTTACAATTCCAATATCCCGATGAAGTAATTCGATTCATGACGGACTCCCGGAACACACCATCACCAATGAAGGCGCGCAACCAGGATTGGCCAGCGTATTTCGATCAACTGGCAATCAAAAGTCAGGACCATCGGCTGCACCGTTATTACACCGGAGGTTTGGTCAGTGGCGATACGGCGATAGTCAACACACCGATGGTGGCAATGGATTTTGAAACCACGGGCATGAACGCCGATACGGATGAAATTGTCAGCATCGGTCTTGTGCCTTTCTCGCTGCACCACATCTTTTGTCGCGAATCGGCCCATTGGCTGGTAAAGCCCAAACAGGCGTTGACCGAGGGATCGGTGGTGATCCACGGGATTACCCATTCCGACATCAACGCCGCGCCCGACCTTGAAGCGATACTGGAGGCACTACTGACCGCCATTGCCGGCCGAATACCGGTGGTGCACTATCGACATATCGAGCGGGAGTTTCTCGCCCAAGCCCTACTAGACCGCCTGGGTGAGCCCATTACGTTTCCGGTCATCGATACCATGGCGATCGAATATAATGTGCTCAGGTGCCGGCAGGGACTGGTGGACCGTCTGTTGAAACGTTCGCCCGGAGGACTGCGACTGGGTGATTGCCGGGAACGGTACGGCTTACCCAACTATCACGCGCACCACGCGCCAACCGATGCACTGGCAACAGCAGAGCTGTTGCAGGCGCAGATCGCCTACCATTTCAGCGAAAATACCCCGCTGAGTGAACTTTGGCTATAAACGAAAAAATCCGGCCCCTGGGCCGGATTTTTCATGCTAAGGTTCGGGTTTGTATTAACGTGAATTAGCCGATGCTGTAGCGGTGCTACTACTGCTGCGGGGTTCCGTTCTAAACCCCATGAGCAGGCTGACGCACATCAACAGCAGCACAATGGTGAACGGCAGACCGGTGGAAATAGCGCCGGCCTGCAAGGCCTGAATCGCTTCCGTCCCACCTATCCACAACAGTGCCGCGGCAATGGCGCCCTCCATGGTGGCCCAGAAGACTCGCTGCGGTACCGGAGCGTCGATCTTGCCGCCGGCAGTGATGCTGTCGATGACCAGCGAGCCGGAATCCGAGGAGGTGATAAAGAACACCAGCACCAGCACGATCGCGACTACCGACAGCAGCGTGCTCATCGGTAACTGCTCGAACATCTGGAACATCGCCAACGGGACTTCGGTGAGGCCCTTTTCGCCCAGGATACCGATTTTATTGACCACCTGATCAATGGCGATACCGCCATAGATAGACATCCAGAGGATGGTAACTGCGGTAGGCACCAACAATACGGCAACGATGAACTCACGCACGGTACGACCGGAGGAGACGCGGGCAATGAACATGCCTACGAACGGCGACCAGGAGATCCACCAGGCCCAGTAGAAGACGGTCCAACCCTGGAACCAGGCCTCGTCTTCACGTCCGTGCGGATTGCTAAGGGGGATGATATTCTCCAGGTAGGCGCTGATAGTGGTGGGCAGGTTACCCATGGCCACGGCGAAACCGAGCAGGGCCACCAGAATCAGCAGGGCGAAAGCAATCACCATGTTGACGTTACTGAGCAGCTTGACGCCGCCCTCCAGGCCACGCACCACAGAGATCGTGGCCAGCGCAGTCACTCCGATGATTACCAGGATTTGCAGGCCGATACCGCTCTCAATATTGAATACGTGATTGATCCCCGCCGCTGCCTGCTGCGCACCAAGACCCAGCGAAGTGGCAAGTCCAAACAGGGTAGCGAGTACCGCCAGGGTATCGACAATATGACCGGGCCAACCCCAGGTACGGTCACCCAGCAGTGGGTAGAAGATCGAACGAATCGAGAGGGGCAGCCCCTTGTTATAGGTAAAGAACGCCAGAGAAAGTGCTACCACGCCGTAGATCGCCCAGGGATGAAGCCCCCAGTGATACATGGTGGCACCCATGGCCATACGGGCAGCTTCCGGCGTGTTGGCTTCTACACCAAGGGGGGTCTTGTACCATCCCGTCAGGTAGGCCACCGGTTCAGCCACGCTCCAGAACATGAGACCGATGCCCATACCGGCGGCAAACAGCATCGCCAGCCAGGAGATGGTGGAGTGTTCCGGTTTGGCGTCCTTTCCACCGAGCCGGATCTTGCCGTAAGGCGAGACCACCAGTAACAGACAGAAGATAACAAAGATGTTGCCGGCCCACATAAAGAGCGCATCGAAGGAACCGATAATGTCCCATTTCAGGCCGTCCAGTAATTTTTTTGCAGCCGCCGGATCGGAGACCAGTGTGGCAATTAAAAATAGCAGAATAAGTCCGGCGCTGATCGCGAAAACCGGGTTATGTATGTCGAAGCCCCACTTTTGAATATTATCCTGTCCCACCGAATAATCGGTGTTCTCGATACTGTATTTATCGTGTTCTGAGTCCATAAAACTCCCCCTCTGTCTCTGTGTGTCGATACCGGATGTGGAAACCCAAAGTTTCGCAGAGGCCTGTTCAGGTATCTGCTTTGGATGTCCCTTATGTGATACAGGTCGATGTTCCAGAGTCTCTTGTTAGGTTATAACACATTGAAAAATAAATTAAATGTGCCATATAACTGATTATAGCGTTGACCAGTGTAAAACAACATGGAGCACTGAAAAGGCCTGAAACCGACCAGTTTTAAATAAAATGAGACAATCCTCTTGCCTTGGGACACGACAACAAATAGACAGCGGCATGAAAGAATAGAATCCTTTGAACTATCGATGACCCTCGCAGATACGTTCGTCGATCCGGTGAGTCACGGTCATTCATCTGTCGTTTCGCCCCTTCTTTCAGAGCCATTCCAACCGCTGGGTACCTGTTTCTGGATCAGCTGCAGGACATGTGGGTTGCTATACCGTGCAATAGACCACATCCGAAGATATCTCCGATCAGGTTTCTTCAACCGTGGATTTTTGATTTATCGAAGTTTGAGGCTTATCGGGGAGCCCTGGAGGGAAAAATACGAAGCTTGAACCTGACCTGACAGATGCCTCCCAAATGTAGCAATTAGCAAACCCCTCAAAGAATGCTGAGAAGAAGTTCATACCCCGTTTCATAGGCAATATCTTCGTTACGGCGATAACTATTCGATGGCTCCATTTGATATGGGAGTTCATTTAACACCTCTCCCCCATCGATAACATTTGTCACTCGATGTAGCGTCGCTTTCTGATTGTAATCCCCGTTGTTGAGAGCACGATAAATCGATGCCAAACCTCCGTAGGCTGGCAATGAGGCACAATGAACATTGAGCAACTCTAACTCCTGGGGAAACTGATCTCTTTTGACGATTAGCCCGGCTCGAAATAGTATGATTCTTTCCGGCAAATACTTGTCGTATAAACTCAAAAGCTCGGAACTACTCTTGATAACCAAGAATTGAAGCTGAGGCTTACTATTTGGCCTCATAAATTCAGCGATCGCCATCTTAAGCACGGCCAAGATAGGTAACGAGCCTTTCCTAATCAGCTTAATGATGCGTTTAAGACTTGAACTCTTATCCTTAACTAAGATGATATTGTCATCGCTTACAAAATTTGAAAATAAGAGGTTTACGATTTTGTCGTCCGATACCACTAAAAGCGTTTTTGCCTTCATAGCTTAGTCAATTAACGATTAAATCCATTGTTACAGTAGGACCTCTATCAAGTTTGCTTGAGCAACATACCGCTGGTTGGGAGCTGCACAAATCCGAGAAAATTCTCTACCTAGTATTCCCAGCAAACCGGGATACGACGTTGCCACTGAATCCAGACCAAGAACCGTTCAACCATCCGCCGCCATTCATAACGACGCAAACGACGGCCATCTTGTGTCTTTGGTTTCTTCCGATTTCCTCGGTGCGGCGAGATCATCTCAATACCATCTTTGCGCAGTTCCTCGTCCAGCTTGTCATGACGCGCATACTCAGCATGGAACAGCTGAAAGGCCCGGCCACCGCGCCGGCATGATCGAGAATGGCTATATCCGCGCTATCGCACTGCCGCATATGTGAACGGCTGAGTTCGAGAATCTTGTTGCCGAGACGGTAACGCCGATCACGAGCCGGCTGTGCAACAAATCCGCGATCCATCAACGTACTGAGCAGATAATGGCAGGTGCCGACTTTGATATCGAGCGCCTTGGAAATAGAATTTAGGCAATTCCGCCATCGGCAAGCAATTCCAGCAGCAGTGCTGCGCTCTACAGACTGTATCTTGCGCCATTTTGGCTGCTTGGCCTTCTCCCAGTGGTGGAGCTTACCCTCGTCTTCGATCCGCTCCTGCTTGGCATTTTGCATCGGTGGCCAACCATTCAGCTCGCGGAAAGATTACGAATGAAATTCCAGATGGAGTCGCAAAAACCGCGATAAACTATATAAACAATCCCAGTATTTCGCAAAGATGAAACTTATTTTCCCAAATCAACCGGCCTGTCGATATCTAGTAGGATGCCCGCATCCTCAACAGCCAAGCGCTGCACCTGATCCCGGTGGGTTGCCAATATGGATTGGGCTCCCGTATCCCCCGACAACATCAACAATGCCTCTCTGAAGATAGCAGCGAATCCGACGGGATGCCCCCGCTGGCCCTGGAATACCGGCGCGACCACCGGTGCACCTCGTTTCAGGGCCCGGACAATCTCACGCGTGGTGGCAGGCAGAACCGCCGGCATATCCGCCGGCAAAATACACCAACCAGAACTCTGGCGGGTGGCGTCCACAGCCACCGCAATAGACCTGCCCATGCCCTGTTCAGCCTGGTGATTGAACACCATCTCAATGCCCTCCTGCCGGAGCAGATCGTGAATTTGCCGGTCTTGGACCCGCACGACCGCAACGATCCGGTCGCAGGCCAACAGGGCTCTGGCACTGTGCAGAATCAGGGCCTCTCCTTTCACCCGTGCCAAGAGTTTTGGGCCGCCAAACCGCCGGCTGGCGCCTGCGGCAAGCAGTAAACCGGTGACAACGTTGACGTCAGATGCTGACATTCCGAACTTATGGCACCTTTGTGGTTTTAGTGCAGAAACAAATTGCCTAGGATGGCCACTGCAATCCCGGCTAGGGTTCGGTTGCCTGCAGCCACGCCTAGCGGTCGGCCCAAATGCCCCAGCAACCGGACCGGTAAACCCCTTTACTGCAGCCATTTACGGCGGGTTTGTCGATTCGCCACTGTGCCCCGCACACCGATAAAGGAGGTATCCCTGTTTAACCGACGATCAGTACAGGGTCATCCTTGGGCCGATGTGTGAACGCGGCGAGCACTGCCGCGCGAGGATAGGGACTGACTGCCCTTAGTGTTCCAGTCTAATCCTGACGATGTCAAACGTTCACCCGTCATCGGCGTAGCGCTATCTGTCCGCGAGCTTGTTCATCACCCGACGCCAGGCCTGTTCGTCTTTGGCACCGAGCTGTTTGAAGACACGGGCGAAACGTGCACGCTGGTCGCCCGACAGGGCCGTCTCGAGTGCCTGACCCGAGTCAGTGAGAGACAGTCGCTTGATGCGTCGATCCCGTGTGTCCTGCCGGGTTTGAATATAACCGAGTCTTCCCAGTTGGCGCATCGGGCCATTGAGAGACTGCTTTGTCACTCCGAGGATGCCGAGCAATTCATTCACCGAAAGACCGGGGTTGTGGCCAACGAAGTACAGAATCCGGTGGTGTACGCGGGACAATCCCTGCTCGGCCAACATCGCATCTGGGCGCGCAACCACCGCTTTGAAACCATAAAACAGCGCCTCCAGCGCCTGGTTGAGTTCATGCTCGCGTATCGATGAGGGCGTTATTAGGTCAGTCATATTGACATTTTATATCATGGGCACTTAAACTCATAGGTCAATGTTCCTGACCTTATTTTTCGCCTTGGTAAGTCACCATGAATAATGCCTTTCACTGCCGTGCCGCCTGCTGGCTGAACGGAAAAATCGTTCCGCCTGAACAAGCCAATATCTCGGTGTTCGATCACGGACTGTTGTATGGTGACGGGGTATTCGAGGGCATACGCTTTTATCGTCGCCGGCCCTTCAGGCTGGAGGCACATCTCGACCGGTTGTTCTATTCGGCGCGCGCAATCGCGCTCGATCTCCCCTGGAGCCGTAAAGAACTCGTCTCTGCGGTAAACGAAACCATCGCCGCCTACGATAACCCAGAAGGGTATTTGCGGCTGGTGGCAACACGCGGCGTCGGAGCACTCGGTATCGACCCCCGAAACTGTACGGCGCCGAGTCTGTTTGTCATCGCCGACGCGCTGAGCCTGGTGGCGCGTGAGACCCGTGAGCAAGGCGCGCGGGTGATCGTTGCGGCAACCCGGCGGTTACCCCCAGACGGCCTCGATCCTCGCATCAAGAGCCTCAACTATCTCAACCACATCCTTGCCCGTATCGAAGCCACCCGGGCAGGTGCAGACGAAGCGATTTTGCTTAATGCCGCCGGTAGGGTCGCGGAAGGCACCGCCGACAATGTGTTCGTGGTGCGTGATGGCAGGCTGATGACGCCGCCACCGATGGAGGGGGCATTGGCTGGCATCACCCGCGAAACTGTGCTCGAACTGGCGTGCGCAGCCGGGATCCCGGCATCCGAGACACCGCTCGCACCCTATGATCTGTACACCGCGGATGAGTGTTTTCTGACAGGCACCGGGGCGGAAATGATTCCGGTGGCCGAGGTCGATGGTCGCCGCATGAATGCGTGCCCTGGCCCCGTTTACCGTGAGTTAAACAGAAGATTCCGGGCTCTCGTAAACACCGACAACGACAGCATGAATCATGCTTGATGGCTAGTTCGAAAAAGCCGCTACGGATTTGAGCGCGGTGGCGATGGTATTGCCAACATGCACAACTGCCGACAGGTGAAGAATATGGTTTCCTCCTCTTAACCGTAGAATGCGATACAAAAACGAATTGATTCTATGCCTACGAAAAGTCCTCAGGCGTATACCAAGATCCAGCGTGAAACCGCATTGGCACCAGACACCCGCGAAACGTTCAAGGAATCATTTCACCCACTCGCAGATCCCGCACATGATCAGGTACGACCAGTCCATCGAGATTCCGGGAATCAGGTTGCGGGGCCATCAGCTTTATTCGAACGGGAACGGTGCCGGCCCAGATCGGCAAATCGTAATCGGCTTCATCATCCACCGGCCCCTGAGAGCGGATCTTCGCCGATGCCTCCCGGATAGGCAGTGAAAGCACCGCGGTACGCTTGAGCTCGGAATCCGAAATCGGGCGCAAAATCTTATTCCGGCCGGGATAAATCGCTTCGATCAGGCCGTTGAGCCGGTCACGCTTTTGCGAGGAATCCGCTATCAGACTCGGCTGGCCGAAGATCATCACGGACCGGTAGTTCACTGAGTGGTGCAATCCTGAACGGGCCAATACAAACCCATCCAGTAACGACACGGTTAGGCACACCGAGCTCCTTGTCCATGCCTTCACACCACGCCCGCCACTCGAGGCATGCCAGTAGACATGGTTATCGATTCGCCATTGGATCGTCGGCATCACTACCGGCGAACCCTCAAGGACGTAGCCGATGTGGCACATCGGCATGGCATCAAGGATTTCATGAATCGTCTTGGCATCGAAGTGACCGCGCTCACTCATCCGACGCAATCGCGTCCGCTCGGTTTGAGGCAATCGCTTACCCATCGTTCACATCCCTCCGGCAGCTCAATCGCAGAAGACTATACTTCTTAATCGGATTGTCGGTAGTATCCAATTATTAATTTTTTTATAAGTCCAATTTGGCATGTCCGAAACACCCCTATTCGGCCTGACGCTCAGCCACCCCGATCGAGGTACACTGAGTGAGCAGATATACGCCGCCCTGCGCAGTCGCATAGTATCGGGGCAGCTTGCCGCGGCGGATCGACTTCCGCCTTCGAGAAAGCTCGCCACGGAACTCGGCGTCTCTCGCACTACCGTCGTTACCGCCTACGATCAACTCGTCGCCGAGGGATTCGCGGAAGGACGCGTTGGCTCTGGTATCTATGTCAGCCAGCTTGGCCAAGTCGAGAATATCGCGGCAAGGGTGCATCCCCAGACCGCCGGCTCGCAGACACTTGCTCAAAATGATCACCCTCGTCCGTTTATGCCGGGTCAACCCGACCTACGATTGTTTCCCCATCGCGAATGGGCGAGATGCGTCGCACGAGTGAGTAGAATGGCGCCACACTCGCTGGTACGTACGGATGACCCCTTCGGTGATAGGTCACTTCGCCAGGAGATCTGCCGCTACCTGTACGAGTGGCGAGGACTATCCGCCTCCTTGTCGCAAGTACTGATCACGGCCGGTGCGATGGAAGGCCTCGAACTTTGCGCCAGATCACTCATCCCCGCCAATGACGCGTTACTAATGGAGAATCCTTGCTATCCGCCGCTACGCAATTTTGCCGAAAGCCTGGGCATTCCGATTCAATGGCTCGAACACGACGCACAAGGCGCAGTACCACCGGCTACCAACCGCAACAACAGAAACCCCGCCCTAACCGTATTGACACCTTCGTCACAGTTCCCGCTTGGCGGCGCTATGCCGCTGGCCCGCCGTAATGCATTCCTGACCTGGGCAGCCACAAGGGGCGCCTGGATCGTCGAAGACGACTACGACAGCGAGTTTCGTTACGCCGGCCGCCCAATACCGGCCCTAGCCGGGCTGGACGAACAAGAACGAACGCTCTATGTGGGCAGTTTCGCCAAAGTCTTTTCAAGCGGCCTGCGCCTAGGGTTCGTCGTCATACCAACCAGCCTGGTCACTCGCTTTAGAGAGACGATAAACCGCTTCGGTGTGAAGGCATCAGCCATGCCCCAGCGACCACTCGCGTTGTTGATGCGCGACGGGGGATACTATCGACACATTCGACGCGTAAGGAGGGTCTACTCTGAACGCCGCAAGCAATTCATCGGACTACTACGCACTCACCTGGGAGACTGTGCATCCTTCGATGACTATCAAGCCGGCATGCACATCGCCGTCAGGTTACCAGCCCATCTACTCGATACGGCCATCGCCAGTGAGGCCGAACGATCCGGGGTTTCTTGTATTCCATTGTCGAGTTATTACGCGGGAACCGGTGAAGGAAACGGTTTGGTGCTGGGATTTTGTGCTTACACCCCGGATGAGATGCAATCCGCGATGATACAGCTTCGGCGATCCATCGATTCGCTGCTGTAATGAATTAAAGGCATTTTGGGATCTCACATTCACAGGAGATCGAATTGACCTTTTTCAGAAACATTCCCGAGAACGATCACACTCAGTACATCGCCCTATGGAACACACTACTGGAGTGTTGCATGCCAGAGAGTATCATGCTAGCCATGGCGATCTCGTTGTTGTTCGGTCATGACGCTGGCCAATTTGTGATCACCGGGCACACCACGTTCACCTCAAAAGTGCTGCCGGTTTGATTCATCTTGGTCGTGGCACCAACACTGGAAGAGCTTGCATGGCATTCATACGGCACCGATTGCCTGCGGCAACGGTACTCGCTATTTACAACCTCGACGATTTTCTCGGCGTACTGGGTTATGTGGCATGTGCCGCTGGCTACAATCGATGGCTACTATCACGCCAATCTTGTAGCCGAGAGTGCGATCTACGGCATCAATTTTTTGGCAAGTATCTTCCCGTTCGTACTACTGATGAACTGGCTCTATTATAAAACCGGCCACAACATCCTAGTAGCAGTGGTATTACATCTCTCCGCCAATGTCTTCAGCGAAATCTTCACCACGCATCCAGACAGCAAGATAATCCAAACGATCTTACTACTGGTAGTCTCTGGTGTGGTGCTCTTTAAGGAACGAAACATGTTTTTCGAGGAAAAATATCACAAAAAGCATCAATATTTATTGAATATGGAAGAAGCTATTCCGCAACGATCCATTGTCGTTTTGTCTACTTTCGATCGACTGGATTAAGTTGATGCACACCGTGTGGAAGCGCCTCCCTCTAGACCAAGACGGTGGGGCGGTCAGCCTGGCATTGCTCTTCGATTACCGAAGAATTTCTTGACCGCCTTTGGATATCTGGTGCAGCTTAACTGGCCCGACCTGTTGAAACTGATATTACCAACGAAAAGTAAGCACCATTCAGGCACACTTTTTAGCCTCCGATTGAATGACTTGTTATGCGTCTCTATGTGTAAGCCGAACATTTGGAAACCAGATTTCTTTCCATCTTTTTACTTTTTCTGAATCATTCAGCTTCTTCGGTGATACGCTAATGCTTTCTCCAAACGCCAATTTTTTCCTAACTGATTTTGAATTTATGGCACCGTAGAGGATTCCACCTTCTTCATAACATGCGCCAACGACAACCCCACAATTCCGGCAAATAAGGAAATCTACAATTCCACTCCCTTGCCTAAATCGACTTGTTTCTTTTTCACTTTTGATTTCCAGCGCTAGTTTTCCTTTGCTATCCGAAACATAAGATGCTCCATGCGCGGTACAAAAATCGCAATCACAAGTTCTGGTCGTATATGACCGAGGCGAGTCGGCAAGCTCAGCAGCATAGGTAATATTACCGCAATAACAACCTCCATATATTTTAACCATCACAGCGCTCCTTGTTGCGTATATCCGCGTGTATAAGGCACTGCGCACCGTGCCGACCCAGTGAGCGAGGCGAACAACATTACACACTCGTTAATCATTGCCGGTTCAGTCGCACGCTGTCTCTGTAGCAACGAAGGAGCGTTGACAAGTAAGCGTATGCGTTTCCACCTGTCACCATTCCAGCAAATGACGTTCACACCGCAACCGAAATACCACTGATACAGTGGTATGTATCATCGCAGGATAGCCTCCCGCCATCATTTTGTCCAAACGTTCAAAGCTAAATTCGGCTTTGGCAATCTACCTACCGGTATCGTGTGTCAGGCGACAATTGCCACAGACGCAGACCCACACCGATTGCAACAACTTCTATCACTTGATCAGCCAAGATTCTTGCTCTGCCGATGCATGTCCGACAAAATAGCTCTCGCCGCCGGGTTTGTACAAGTGGGCGCGGAGAATTTCATGCATGCAGCGATCCGGTTCGGTGAAAATGACGCAATTAATGCGATCAATGTATTACTCCAGAGTGACACTAGAACCGCTACTTGTAGACGACCCAGTGTGAGATTGAGTGGCAACCTTTACGCGCTGAAGGGAGCGCTCGTGGTACTGCTTGAGTTCAAGCAACCAGCGCGCCGCCAAGTCTTGCCGCTGCCGGAGTCGCTCCATCATGCCGTAGATCCTGCTGCCCGCGTATTACAGGACCGGGTATACTGTCAGAGCGGCGGCTAGACGGTACGAGCCCGAACACCGCGCTTCGCGTGATAGGAAATTCGAGATTGGCCGACGAATGCCTAGCGCGATCGCGACAAATCAGATTTCGTGCGGTGCTGAGGGAGACAACAGATTGTCATCGCCTGCGGCCTGGCACTCTTCAGTTACGCGCCGTTCCATGGTGCGGTCCACGGATACATCGACACGCGCTTTCTCAATGTCATTCGGTACGCGTTCAGTTGTCGTCGACGGAGCGTCGACAGGTTCGTTCGGGGTGGAATCGGCCTTATAGAGCCTGACCTTGAAAATCGGTTCGGGCATCACGATCCCTGCATCGTCGAATACCTGTTTTACGGACGTGATGGCCTCGCTACGTACTTTTAGAAGATCAAACCGGCCTTGGTCGAGCCATGCGTAGCAGCGTAGCACCACGTTGGAGTCACCCAGGGCTTCGACGGTCACCATAGATTGGGGTGTGGAAAGTATTCCCGGTACCTTGCCAAGCGTCTGCAACGCAAGTGCACGCGCATTTGTCAAATCCTGTTCGGTATCGATACCGATATCGAACTCAAAGCGGCGCTCTGGATGACGTGTATAGTTGATGATTACGGCCTTGAATACGGTCGCATTGGGGATTCTGATGTGGTTGCCGTCCGGGGAGATCAAAATGGTGGCCCGTGACGTGAGCTTTAAAACGTTACCCTGGTGGCCTTCGATGTCGACATAGTCATTAACCTCGAATGGGTTGCGTAAACTCAGCAAGATGCTGGCGATATAGTTCTCGACGGTATCTCGAACTGCGAAACCGACCGCCAGTCCTATAATTCCGGCCGCGCCAAGAATCGTACCGAGCAACGCGGTGGCATCGAGTAGTACAAGCGCCAGAACAATGCCAGTTATCACGAACAAGGCGCGTAACAGCTGCGCCACGAGTTCAGCGATAAACGGATTAGGGCTGATCCTCCTTAACAACTTGTCATGCCTGGCCAACCATCGGCCGGCGAACCAAAAAGCTGCGAGGACGACGAGCGCTAGTAGAAACAGAGGTAGCGCCGCTATTCCCTTGCTAAGCAGCGACAAGATCTCCTTCGATGTCGTACGCAATCGTGGCTCAACATCACGGTTGACTTGCAGCGCATTTTCGACCGCCACCACACCCTTGGCTTTCTCTGCGAGTGCCAGCGCCCGTTCTTCGGCTTCCATGGAATTCACACCGCCGCTGAGGTTGACGACCCCGGCCATTACCTCGATGTTCACGCCTTTGAGTTCATCCAATTGGCCGAAAATTGCGCGCAGGCGCGAGCGAATCTCCGCGTCATCGCGTGCCAGATCTTCCGGAATGATCTCGGGGTCGCGATGCAACTGACCATTGGCATCTACGGCTGGCTCCGGGGCGGCCGGTACATCAACCGCTGTCAAGAGCACACAAAACACTATCAATAACACCTGCAAGATCCAGACTCTAGTCATCCTCATGGGTTTTAGCCTCGACACGCTACGCATATGGAAATTCGGAAAGTGAGCGACAGTAAGTTGAAGCCATGGCTGTTAACTGCCAGAACCAAACAAGCCAGCGCTCATCCGTCATGCCCCACGCCGTTACGGTACCGGCGCATTGCGCCCGACGGCAACGCGGTTGGTAATGGAGTGCCCTTAATGCGAACGGCTTTGATGCAAATGTCTCAACGAATGCCATTAGCAATAGTCTCGATGTCGCGGCTTGCAGAAGCGCCTCAGTCCACCTCATCCCAGATATTGCTCGTCTGTAACCGGCTCCAGCCAATCGACATTTCTGCCATCCAGCATCTCCTGAACCGCGATGTGACTCATCGCCGTGCCAGCGGTAGCGCCATGCCAGTGCTTGTGACCGGGCGGGCACCAAATGGTATCCCCGGCGTTTATCTCAACTTTCTTCTCTCCCTCGCACTGAGTCCAGCCCTGGCCCGCCGTCACGATCAGCAGCTGACCCAACGGGTGGCTGTGCCAATTGGTGCGCGCGCCGGGCTCAAAGGTCACCAACGCCGAGGTGACGCGGGAGGGCGCCAGGGGCTGCGTCTGAATCGGGTCGATACGCACTCGGCCGGTAAACCAGTCGGGCGGGCCTTCGATAGCGGGCTGTGAGCCATTTCGTTTGAGAATCATAACTATCTCCTGTTTGGCACTATCTTTGGTAAAGCGATTTAAACCTATCTCAGTTCAGATACTCAGAAAAGAACGACTATAGTTTGTTCCAAGGAATCACCTTAACACCAGCGTAGCGATCAACGCGTCCGACGCCGGATACAACAAACAGCTCCTTGGGTTCAACGGCCACATCGTACGCCTGTTGACCGAATTCAAACGAGTGGGCGCGCTCTCCCGCAATAAACAACAGCGGACACGGAGAGATTACCTCGATTTTTCGAAGCGTTCGTGCGAAGAGACAGGTTTGTGCTGCCAACAGGTTACTCGACCTACGTGACCGGCCAGATGTTCCCGACTCAGGGCGGAGACGTACCGATGCGGGTAACAAGGGATCGGTAGACGATTACGTACTCCGACCCCTGTTACCCGATCATCGATCATAACCATTGGGTTTTTCTCCCTATTTGGTAATGACGCATTCGAGGTAGCTCGATTCGACCACCATGGTGCCATCGTCTGCGCGGTTAAACTCGTCGATTAGTGCGAGTACCTCATGGCGCAGGGCGGCGTTCTGCTCGGCATCGAGCTGCTTAAACACGCTCAGGGTCAGGCCGCAGAAGGTACTGAACACGTAGAACCAGTGCTCGGGTGAGCGGTAACGAAAGGTGTAGGTGCGCTCACGGATCTGCATGTCGCCGACGCGCTCACCATACTGCTTGGCCATGAACTCGCGCGTACCCCAAGTGGTGGGCAAGCGGATTCCGGAAGGCAGTGGGATATGATCGACCAGCAACTGAAAGTAGCGGCCGATATAACCCTCAGGTGTCCAGTTCGCCAGTCCGATCCTGCCGCCTGGCCGGCAGACGCGCAGCAGTTCGCGCGCGGCTTTGGCCTGGTGCGGAGCGAACATGACGCCGAAAGTGGAGCAGACGTTGTCAAACTGCCCGGCGGCGTAGGGCAGATTCTGCGCATCTACCTGGGCATGCTCGATATAGACATGCTCGGCCGCCGCCCGCGCTTGCGCCTGACCGAGCAGATCGGGGACGAAGTCTGTGGCGGTGACCTGGCAATGACGACGCGCGGCGGCGAGAGCCGCATTACCGTTGCCGCTGGCGATATCCAGCAGACTCTCGCCGGGACGCAGGTCCATGCTTTCCATCAGGCGTTCGCCGGTGATTTGAAGGGTGATGCCGATGCGGCCGTAGTCTCCATCAAACCAGATCTCCTGTTGTGCGCTCATGAGGCGGCGTTCGAGCTCTGTGCGGTCTGTGGCTGGTGCGTTTTGCATGTCTGTTTCTCCTTGTGATTCGTTCGAACCCGACGGGCTACTGCTGTAGCCCGTCGTTTTTCGCTGCTACTTATTGATGACTACTTCCAGGTACTCGCTGGGGACAACCATGGAGCCGTCGTCGGCGCGATTGAGCTTGCCGATGAGGGTCAGGATATCGTCCGCCAGGGACTCGGCCTGTGTCTCGTCCAGCGCCTGGAAGGCCTTGTGTGTGGGGCCGTAATAGGTTCGGAAAACCTCCAGAAAATGCGTCGGTGAGAGATACCGGAACATGAACGTCTTGGTTTCAACCTGAATGGCGCTGACCCTGCCCGCGTAGTGCCGGGTAAGGAAGGACTCGGTGCCCCAAAGCGCGGGGGAGTCGAGACCAGCCGGCGGCGGCAGGTAGCGGCCAATCAGCTTGAAGAGCTGGCCGACGAAGCTCTCCGGCGTCCAGTTGGCCAGGCCAATCTTTCCGCCCGGCTTGCAGACGCGCAGTAATTCGGCAGCGGCGCGGGCCTGGTCCGGCGAGAACATGACGCCGAAGGTGGAAACCACGTGGTCGAAGGTGTTGGAACCGTAAGGTAGCTCCTCGGCGTCGGCTACCTGGTATTCGATGGCCAGATTTTCAGCCTTGGCACGCACCTCGGACTGGGTGAGTAGCTCGGGCACATAATCGGTGGAGACTACCTTGCAGAAACGACGCGCGGCGGCCAGGGTGACATTGCCATTGCCGGCGGCTACGTCCAGCACGGTTTCGCCTGCGCGCAGATCCATGGCTTCGCACAGCTCTTCACCGGTCAGTTGCAAGGTGACGCCGACCTTGCCGTAGTCGCCCGAGCCCCAGGTGGCCTGCTGTTTGGCCTTTATGGCGGTATAGTCAGGCGTGTTGTTTTCGATGGCGGATATTGCTGATTTCATTATCTTTCTCCTCAATGTTGAAAATTGTTGTTCGCGGCGCGGTGGCGACGCTTGAGGAGAAGGTTAGAGGTGAGTGGGGTTCAGTGCTTGAGGAGAGTCTGGGGATTTGTTGGGGGTTGAGTGGGTTCTCTCAACCTATCTCTCCGATCGCAAAAAATAGTCTGATCGAAACCCTTCCCAGCGGGAGTCAGACTTAAGAGCGGCAGACCTGTTCAGCTTCGCTTCGCTCTCCCTCTGAAATTAGTAACCTCTGGAGTGAGAACCGGCCTTCGCTGTTACGATTTCAACCGTCGCAATCCCACGGAGAGCTCCCGTCCGACGACGGATTGGATCTGCAGTGGGCTCAAATCCGACTTCAGGCGATAGGCCTCTTGCAAGGACACCGCCGCTTGATCCGGTTCCTTGCGCACCAAATAGATGCCCGCCACGGCAACTCTGGGTAGGTAACTGCGGTGGCCACGTCGACAAGCGAGTCTACCTTCGTGCAGGGCGTCGTCCAGGCGTTTGGCTTGGAGCAGCCCCACGGAGAGGATGGTGCCCCACACGGAAAGCCGGCTGTCCAGCGGGCTGATGGCAATCCCATGTTTCAGCCCTTCGATCCCCTGCTCCGTCCGTCCCTGTACCACGTCCAATGCGCCGAGCGCGGCCCATGCCTGGGCGTTGGCCGGGCTGATCTCCACGGCGCTCTCCAGAATCGGTCGGGCGCGTTCGGCCTGGCCGATGTCGGCCAGGGCACAACCGGCATAGCCGAGAACCGTTGAATCCAGGCTGTCCAGGGCCAACGCACGTTCAGCCGCCTGCCCGGATTCCGCCTTAGCCTGCTCGCGGTCGGACATGAGCCCCACCCGGTCGCCGAATCCCATCACCAGCGACAAGAAGGCGTGGGCGAGAGCGAAATCGGGCTCCAGGTCGCGGCTCTTGCGCAGCAGCTCGGCGGCCTGGATGAAGGCTTCATGTCCCCAGCCGCTGAGGACCATGAGACTGGCCGCTTCCAGGAACAGCTGGCGCGAGCCCGCATCTCCGCCGGGCGAGCGCACGCTAGCGTAGATGGCCTTTTGCAGCTGCGGTTCCAGGCGGGCGATGACCGCGATGGGCGCCTCATCCAGCGCCTTGTCGAGCGGGCCGTCCAGGTTAATCTGGTCGCTCCAGAGCTGAAAGCCGCTGCGTGCGTCCAGCAACTGGGCGTTGAACCGATAGCGTTCGCCCAGTCGTTGCAAGGTGCCGTCGAGCACGAAGTCCACGCCGTGCACCTCGTGCAGTTCGCGGGGTGTGGGTCCGACGGCGGTCACGTCGATGGGCATGGGCTGCACGCTGATACGCAATAGTGGAATGCGGGTGAGGATACGACCGAGGTCAGCGACCAGAGCGCTCGAGAGTTGGGACATTTCCCCATCGTCGGCAAGGACGCGAAAGGGCTGGATCAGCAGGGCTGGGGTCGAGACTTCTGGCCGTGCGTCGTGCTTTGCATCAGACGGGGCCCCTCCGATTTCGCGCACCTGGGCATCGAAGCGGAAACCGCGACCTCGTACCGTCTTGATGTAGCGCTGGGTCTCGCCACTGTCACCCAGTGCCTTGCGGGCGTTCTTGATGCAGGTGGAAATGGCGCTTTCGGATACGAACCTGCCCTGCCATACAGCCTCGATCAGGTCCTCATGGCTGAAGACCTGATTAGGGTGCCGTGCGAAGTGGACGATGAGGTCGAACACTTTGGGCTCCATTGCTCGAAGCTCGCCCTTGCACCTAAGTTGGAAGGTATCGATATCGATCTGGCAGTCGTCGAATGTAAGCGGCATCTGTTCCGGTTAGTAGATTTGTTGGTCGCATTACTTTAGTCCAAAGAGAAGTCTATGCGCGGACGACGGAAATGCGTGACGGGGGCTGAGTCCAAACCAAGCCAATCAAGACTACAAATCGCTGTCTCGGTCACGGATTCGGACAAACACTCTGCTGGAAAGCCGCACCGGACAATTCCCCTTAGGTGTATTGGAATAATAGACGCCATTTTTGCTCTGATCCATCGATATCTTTCTAAGGTTGACAGCCAGTGCCGAACAACTCCTACCAATCACGGTGACTCTAACTCAATGATAAATAACCTATTATTACAATTTTATATCAATGACTTACCTGTTGTTTCAGGTAGCAATACCAGCCAAGAAACCCCCGTCACTTTGTAATTATATGCAACCATATAGTTGCATATATACCTTGACTATGATCTACTTCCTACATTGTTACCCCCTACTTACCGAGCGAGGTCAACATGCAAGACACAATCCGTCGTGAAATAACCATCAAGGCCTCGAAAGAACGTATTTACGAGGCAATCGCCAATCCAGAACAGGTGACGAAGTGGTTTCCTGAGACGCTGGAGGGTAACTATGAGGTGGGGGAACAACCTATCTTTGGGTTTGGCGATTATGGCAAGAATCAGATCTGTATCATCGCCGCACAACCACACGAATACTTCGCATATCGTTGGGTACCCGGAGCCAATCACTTCTTGGGGGATGTGTTGATAGTCCCGAATACGTTGGTAGAATTTCGAATCGCCGAGCAAGCCGACGGAACCTGCCTAGTTACACTTACAGAATCAGGCTTCGCGAACCTCCCGATAGAACTGATGGAATCTGCATTCGATCAGAACTCTGGTGGTTGGGATTTCATGCTGAGTCGACTGGTCAAGCATTGTGAAGCTGCGTGAATGATAGAGGCAGAGATATACAAAGCACTGGGCGACCCCATTCGCCTGGAAATCGTTAAGCGGCTTTCTCATAGGTCACCTAGCACCGTAGGCGAGCTGTCCAAGAATCTTGGAATCTCAAGGCAAGGGGCTAGAAAGCAACTTCAAGTTCTTATAAATGCGAATGTTGTGCATCTCAAGCAACGGGGAAGGCAAACAGATGTAGCACTCGATACGAAAACTCTCCAAATCGCACGGCAGTTTATTACGAAGCTGGAAAACCAGTGGGACGATCGGCTTGAAGCGTTGAAGAAATACGTAGAGGAATCGGACTGAGTTCACCGTTGTCGATCGAATGCCGATCTTCAAGCCCAGAATAAAAACCAAGATACTTCGACGCCAATCAAGGACTGGTCAAAGGCGAGATCCTTCTGCTCCTTTTATATTCCCGAAAGTTTTTTGTCTTGTCTTGTAAAGATACATTTTATTTTGGCGATATTCTCTCAGACAGAACTAAATTATTGACGGAGGCGCGTTATGATCGGTAGTTACAGAAATGTTATTGCCGCTCGAAATGAGGGGATCGAGAAGAAGCGCGCTTATCTTGTCGGCGGCGGCATTGCATCACTCGCAGCAGCAGCCTACCTGATAAGAGATGGCCATATGGCCGGCGAGCAAATCACCATTCTGGAGCAGCTCGATATCAATGGTGGCTGCCTGGATGGCAGTGGTAATGCCATCGATGGTTATCTCATGCGCGGTGGGCGCGAGATGGAGGCTCACTATGAGTGCACCTGGGATCTTTTTTCATTCATCCCGGATTTAATGCGCAAAGATCCTGACGAGGCGCCCACAAACCCAAGACCTAAACTCGTCTCTAATCCTGAGCAAACCGTTTTGAAGCGGATACGCGACGTCAACCAATGGGATCCCAATTCCTCCAAATGCCGTTTGATGAGTCACTGTGGAGACCCGGACCGCGACCCCTCGCTGGGATTGTCGATTGTGCATGTGATGGAACTTACAAAATTGACCCTGAAAACGGAAGAAGAACTGGGCGCAATGACCGTGCGTGAGTTTTTTTCAGATTCATTTTTCAAAACCAACATGTGGTATTTCTGGACATCGATGTTCGCCATGGAGACCTGGCACTCAGTCGTAGAGATGCGGCGTTACATGCAGCGCTTCATGCACCTAATGCCCACGATGAGCACACTGGAACATATTCTGTTTACTACCTACAACCAATACGAGTCCATGGTCCTGCCACTACAGATCTGGCTCGACGACAAGGGCGTTAACTTTGACATGAACACCCAGGTCACCGATCTGGATATTGACATTGTTAACGGTGAAAAAACCGTGACGGCCATTCATCTGTTTCGCGGCTCAACCGATAACCGCGAAACGATCACCACGACAGTTGATGACCTGGTATTCGTCACCAATGGTTCAATGACGGAGAATTCCACGGCAGGCAATACCCATGAGCCCGCTATTCTTAACAGGGAAGAAGGCGCATGCTGGACCTTGTGGAAAAAAATTGCCGCCAAAGACCCTGCTTTTGGCAGGCCCGAGGTATTTTGTTCCGATATCGATAAAAGCAAGTTTGTTTCCTTCACCATTACGGCGACCGACTCACCGATAGCGGATCTGTTAAAGGAGTTTACCGGTGTGGATCCTTATTCTCACAAGGCCGTGACGGGCGGCATCATGACGATCAAGGATTCCAGCTGGCTCATGAGTGCAACCTGTAATCGACAGCCGCAGTACCGAAGTCAACCCGTCGGTAACTACCAGCCGAAACAGAACAAAGATGAGCCGGACAAAAACGTGCTGGCGATCTGGGCCTACGGTCTGTTTCCGGACAATACGGGTGACTACGTGAAGAAGAAGATGAGCGATTGCACCGGTG
>JAGRGP010000123.1 GCA_020445415.1 Gammaproteobacteria bacterium
GATGCGCCTGTCGGCCACCAAGGCGTTGTTGGAGCGCCATGATACCGTTATCGTGTCGACTGTCTCGTGTATCTACGGCCTGGGCGACCCCCGGTCCTATCTCAGCATGGTCTTGCATCTGGTGCGCGGTGATCAGGCGGACCATCGTGCCATCCTGCGTCGCCTGGCGGAGCTCCAGTACAAGCGAAACGATACCGAATTGCACCGTGCAAGCTATCGGGTGCGGGGCGACGTGATCGATATCTTTCCCGCGGAGTCGGATCGGGAGGCGGTACGGGTAGAGCTGTTCGACGACGAGATCGAGACGATTTCGCTGTTTGATCCCCTCACTGGTGAGGTGATACGTCGTGTGCCCCGCTACACGGTCTATCCCAAGTCACACTACGTCACCCCGAGGGAGACGTTGCTGGAGGCGGTCGAGCGGATCAAAGTAGAGTTGGCTCAGCGGTTGGGACAACTGCGGGATGAGGATCGTCTGGTCGAGGCTCAGCGGCTCGAGCAGCGTACCCGTTTCGATATCGAGATGATCCTAGAGCTGGGGTACTGCACCGGTATCGAGAACTATTCCCGCTATCTCTCCGGAAGGGGAGCGGGAGAACCGCCGCCCACGTTGTTCGATTATCTACCGGATGATGCCTTGCTGGTGGTTGATGAAAGTCACGTCACCATACCCCAGGTAGGCGGGATGTATCGGGGAGACCGGTCCCGCAAAGAGACGTTGGTTGAGTACGGATTTCGCCTGCCCTCGGCGCTGGATAATCGGCCGATGCGTTTCGACGAGTTTGAACGGCGGGCACCTCAGACAATTTATGTCTCCGCTACACCAGGCCCCTATGAAACCACGCGATCGGGACTGATCGTGGAGCAGGTGGTTCGACCCACCGGGCTGGTGGATCCCGAATTGCTGGTGAGGCCGGCATCCAGCCAGGTCGACGACTTGTTGTCTGAGATAAGGTTGCGGGTGGAACGGCAGGAGCGGGTATTGGTTACTACGTTGACCAAGCGCATGGCGGAGGATCTCACCGATTACCTCAATGAGCACGGCGTTCGGGTGCGTTATCTGCACTCGGATATCGAGACCGTGGAACGGGTGGAGATTATTCGCGACCTCAGGCTTGGTGAGTTTGATGTATTGGTCGGCATCAATCTATTGCGCGAAGGGCTGGATATGCCGGAGGTATCCTTGGTTGCCATTCTCGATGCCGACAAGGAAGGTTTTCTGCGATCCGAAGGCGCATTGATCCAGACGATCGGCCGGGCGGCTCGCAATGCAAACGGCATGGCGATTCTCTATGCCGACAAGGTAACGGGTTCGATGCGCCGTGCCATGGAAGAGACGGAGCGGCGGCGCGCCAAACAATCTGCTTACAATAGCGAGCACGGGATTACCCCCACCACCATCCGCAAGGCCGTATCGGATATCATGGAGGGAGCGCGCCCCGGTGCCCCCTTGTCTCCCCGAGCGTTTGCCAAGGTAGCCGATACCCAGGCCGAGTACGGCGCCTTGTCTCCCCAGCAGATGGCAAGTCGAATCAAGGCGTTGGAAAAACAAATGTATCACCATGCCCGGGACCTGGAATTCGAGGAGGCGGCCAGGGTCAGGGATCAGATTCATCAGCTTCGGTCAACTGGAATATTGGCCTGAACGGCGGTTCTGATTACCATTTTATGCCAACTGTAATTATTAATTGCGAGCAGCTACACTGGCGTCATCAGCGCTGGGTGCGCAACTTGAAGGTGTATGCCATTTTCAATCAGGGATAAATGAAATGAAGAAGATAGTAAAGAGAATCACATTGTATTGGTTTCTCGGGATGACCCTGTCACTGGGGCTTTCGGCCCAAGCGGAAACCCTCAGATTATTGACCTGGGGCGGTTATGCGCCCAAGGAAGTGGTAGACCTGTTCGAGAAAGAGACCGGTATTGAGGTAAAGGTTACCAAGTCCAACAATGAGGATATGATATCCAAATTACGGGCGACCGGCGGTGCCGGGTTTGATCTTGCCCAACCCAGCCAAGACCGGATCGCCGGTGCCCAGATCGAGTTCGATATTTACAAACCCATCGATCTCTCCCGTATTACCAGCGACCTGTTCATTCCCTCGATGCTTGACGCCACGGTCAGAAATACCTCTATTGACGACCGGGTATATGGTGTTCCCCATGTTTGGGGAACCAGCGGGCTGATCGTCGACCAAAAGGCGGCCGGCAGCGTGCACGACTACCAGGATTTGTGTGATGAAGCGTTGACCGGCAAGGTCTCCTACCGTCTCAAGCGGCCCACCCTTATCGGTTTCGCCTTCGCGGCGGGCGAGGATCCGTTTGCCGCCTATGGTGATTCGGGCAAGTATCAGCAGGTCCTCGCCAAGGTGGAGAAGCTGTTGATTGCCTGTAAACCGAATGTCAAAAAGTACTGGAGTGGCAGTGATGATCTGTTGAACTTGATCCGCTCCGGCGAAGTAGTGGCGGCAATGGGCTGGGATGCCGGTGGTTGGAAACTCAATGAGGAGAACGCGGATATTCGTTTCGTGGCACCAAAGTCGGGTGCCTTGGGTTGGATCGACACCTTTGCCCTCCCTAAAAAGACCAAGGCGGAAGATGCGGCGTACAAATGGATCAATTTTGTAATGCGACCCGAGATTGCCGCCATGATTACCGCGTCCGCCGGTAACTTCACAGCGTCCAAGGGATCGTCCGAATACGTTGAGGATGGGCTCAAGAAACGCTTCCAAGAGAGTTTTCCGTCGGAGGCGATTGACAATATCAAATGGTACCCCCCGGTTCCTGCGGGGCTCGAGGAAATGGAGGGCAAGGTACTGGATCGCGTCAAGGCCGCTAAATAGGCGTTGATGGCTTTAGCCGGATGATTCCCACCGGGAACGTTGGGAGCAAACGGGTAACGGCGTTTCTGCGCTTTTTGGCAGGGTACCTTGTGATGGGCAGTCCCCGGCATCCGGGGAATCGGTGGTCGATAGCGGATGATTGATCTGGAATGCCGCGAGCTGGTTAAGACCTTTGACCGGTTCACGGCGGTTGATGGTGTTTCCCTGGTGGTGGAGAAGGGGGCTTTTTTTTCTATTCTGGGCCCATCCGGATGCGGTA
The DNA here is from genome assembly GCA_020445415.1 of Gammaproteobacteria bacterium. Taxonomy (GTDB): domain Bacteria; phylum Pseudomonadota; class Gammaproteobacteria; order Chromatiales; family Chromatiaceae; genus HKST-UBA178. The sequence goes on from JAGRGP010000123.1 coordinate 3,103, forward strand.
AAACCACGTTAATGAGAATGCTGGCGGGCTTTGAAACCCCCGACCGGGGAGAGGTCCGGATTAAGGGCCGATCCATGTTAGGGGTTCCCCCAAACCGCCGTCCGGTTAACATGGTGTTTCAGCATCTTGCGCTGTTTCCCAATATGAGCGTGGCGGAGAACGTGGGTTATGGCTTGCGTCGCCGGAAAACGCCCAGGGTGGAGATTCACCGGCGGGTTCAAGATGTCCTGTCGAGGGTTGGCCTGGGAGATTCGGTTGACAAGCGTATTGATCAGTTGTCGGGAGGGCAGCAGCAGCGGGTGGCGATCGCACGCTGCCTGGTACTGGAGCCCGATGTGCTGTTGCTGGACGAGCCGCTGGGGGCGTTGGATCTGAAGCTTCGGGAGCACATGAAGGTCGAGTTGAAGAAACTCCAGTCCGAGTTCGGCACTACCTTCATCTACATTACCCATGACCAGTCCGAGGCTCTGGCGATGTCGGACCGGGTGGCGGTAATGAATCGCGGCGTCTTTGAGCAGGTAGGTTCGCCCCAAGATCTCTATTATCGTCCGGAAACACCTTTTGTGGCCTCGTTCGTGGGTGAGAACAATCGCTGGCGGGGACGGATTGTCCACCGGGACTTGGAAGGACGGTTGCAGGTGCGGACGGAGCAAGGAATGAGCCTGTATGCAAGTGCCGCTGGACGGGGATGGGATCGGGCCGGGCAGGAGGTGGAGGTGTTCGTCCGTCCAGAAATGATTAGCCTCTCTTTATCAGCGGCACATGAGGAAATGCACGAGAACCGCTTGGAAGGGCAGGTGGTCAATATATTGTTTGACGGTTCCCGCAGCCAGGTTCTGGTGCAACAGCACGGGTCTGATCAAGAAGTTGCCGTCAACCTGCCGCAAGCGGCCGAGTTTTCCGGCCTGTCCGAGGGGGCCCCGGTTTATCTGAGCTGGCCAAGTAACCGCAGTCACGCCTTTCCGTTCTGGGCATGAGGCGATCCGGCTTCAATCTCGGATTGTGGCTGCTGTTGTCGCCCTTGTTGCTGTGGTTGTTGCTGCTGATCTTGCTTCCTCATGTCGATCTGTTATTGATCTCACTGCGCGAGCGGGTAGCGCCCCGTGAGTACGCATTCAGTCTGGGTAATTATCGAGAGTTTTTTCAGGAGCCCCTGTACTGGCGCACTTTTGCCCGCACGGCATTGCTGTCTATTCTGGCCACTGCGCTGACACTGCTAATCGCATTTCCGGTTTCTTACTATGTAGCGAAGATGCTGCGGGGCAGAATCAAGAATGCACTTTTTCTGCTGTGCCTGATCCCCTTCTGGGTTAGCGAGCTGGTGAGGACGTACGGCTGGATGATCCTGCTACGCGAGTCCGGCCTGGTCAGTAACCTACTGCAATGGAGCGGCTTGAGTGAAACGCCGGTCGAGTTGCTTTACAACGACGGGGCGATTACCGTGGGATTGGTTTACAGTGCCATGCTGTTCATGGTTGTACCATTGATCACCACCCTTGATAGCCTCGACGATAGCCTGATCGAAGCCGGATATGATTTGGGGGGCAGTCATTGGCATGTGATGTGGGAAATTGTCATCCCCCACGCCATGCCCGGCATGGTATCCGGATGTATCCTGGTATTCATGCTGACCTTGGGTAACTACTTAACCCCTACATTGCTCGGCGGTAAAGATAGCCTCTGGTTTACCGAGCAGATCTACACACAGTTCATTACCCGTTTCAACTGGGAACAGGGATCGGCCTTTGGCATCCTGTTGCTGATGTTGTCGTCACTGATTGTCTGGTTGGGACTACGCTTGAGCCGCCAGTCCTTCGCCCAGGTTATGAGTTAAGGCATTGACGTGATTCCCTCGGTTCCCCAAAGCCGCTATTTTCGTGCCACTTACCGTGCCTACGTATTGATGTTTTTTGTTTATCTGTTAGCGCCGTTGTTGGTGGTTGCGGTTTTTGCGTTTAATGACAGTATGTTTCCGTCGCTGCCCTGGGGAGGCTGGACGCTGGATTGGTTTTTTAGCGATACCGAGCCAAAGCTGGGTATCTTGTACGACGGTGAACTGATGGACAGTATTGGGATTAGCGCAACCGTTGCGCTGTTTACCACGCTTGGATCCCTGTTACTGGCTACCTGCAATGCGTTTCTGTTCGAGCGCAAACGGTTTCCCGGCAAGGATTTGCTATATCTCCTCATGTTGACACCACTGGTCATCCCCGGGGTGATCCTTGGGGTCTCCATTCTGTTGATGAGTAGCGGCATCGCCAATGACCTGGAATCGCTAACGGGCTACGATATCGAGAGCCTGCGCCCCGGTTTGCCCCTGGTGGTAACCGGACAGTTTGCCTTCATCACCACGATATGCACCCTGATTGTTTCCGCCAGACTGAGGAAATTTAATCCAAGCCTGGAGGAGGCCGCCTTGAATCTTGGCGCCAACCGGCTGCAGGCCGCCGTTACCATCACCGTACCCTATCTGTCTCCGGCCTTGATTGGCGCGGGTGTGGTGAGCTTTCTGATGTCGTTCGAGAATTTCAATACCACCTTAATGCTGGTTGGCTCTGAGGCGCCGCTCACGATTGCCATGTTCGACCGCTTGCGGGAGGGATCGACTCCGGCGCTCAATGCGGTTTCGTTATTGCTGATGATGGGGTCCGCGGTGCTGGTGTTGATCAGTGTCGTGGTCCAGCGAGACCCGACCTGACCCAAACGAGCGTGCCCTGGAGCAGTGCTGCGTTTAGGGTATGTCTGGCAGTTTCGGATTTGGAGCCGGGCGTTGATTAACTGCGGGCGGGGTTGGGGCCCGCTGGGGATTTTCCGTACCGCCACGGCCAGCATTGAGCCCTATCAGGGGGTGTTCTAGCATGGCCTGGATGTCACGGGTCTCCACGAGGGGAATACCAGCCCTGGCGTAACGAAGCGCTAGCTCGGGGTCTACGATATCGTAAACTACCCATTTCCAGTTACCCGTCCAGGGAGGGGGTTTGGGGCGAAGCAGCGATTTATCGACGATCAGAAATTCGGGTCGGAGTCGATTCGTGCGTCTTCTGCGCTCCTCGTCGAGGCGTTGCAGAATCAACCCCACCCGCACTTGTGGGGCGTATTTTCGAAGGTAGCCCAGTGCCCCGGAGCGAAACGAAATCACCACCGAGCGGTCGATGACCGGGCGTAGGGTCTGTAGCAGCTTTTCCATGACAGGTTGCAGTCCGAAACGGATCAGGCTCTCGGATTTGATCTCCACAAAGGCTCCGCTTCCTGGGAACCTGCTCAGTAGCTCCACGAAGTCTTCCAGCAAGGGTATGCGTATGTTGCGGAAGGTGGTTCCCAGTCGGGTGGGTTCGTTGGCATCGAGTGCGCAAAGTTGATTGCGGGTCAATTCGAAGATCTCACCTGTGCTACCGGTGGTACGCAGTAGCGTAGGGTCGTGAAACAGTACCAAGGTACCATCCGCGAGCGATTGCACATCGAGCTCGACATAGGCGGCACCCGCTTGTAACGCTGCTGTAATTCCCTCCAGAGAATT
>JAGRGP010000124.1 GCA_020445415.1 Gammaproteobacteria bacterium
TAGTTGGAAATCCCCGGGTGTGATCTTTCCGGATCACACCCGGTAGATTTGGAATCTCGGTGCCAGGGATTACCCAATACCTTGGTCTGTGGAGAGTATGCCAGACAACTGTAAAGTGACATTGTCGTCGAGATAAGTATAGCCCTTTAGCCCACCGCGATAAAAGCGCAGAAAGCTATCGGCCTCCCGAGAGCTCAATAGCCCGCTCTCACAAGCGGCCTGCAATTGGCGGCCCATACCCTCGGCCAGCATGGCGTGTGGAAACTCGACATAATTGAGCACCTCTTCCACCGTTTCGCCTGGATGTATCTGCTCCAGGATCTGCCCATCTTCATCCAAATGAACATGGACAGTATGTGTATCGCCGAATAGATTGTGGAGGTCCCCGAGAATCTCCTGGTAGGCGCCGGTCAGGAAGACTCCGATATAGTAAGGTTCTCCTTCAATCTTGGGGTGGAGCGGCAGGGTACGCGACGTCCCATCCCCCAGGGGGAAGTTGTTAAGAGTACCATCGGAGTCGCAGGTAATGTCGACTAATATCCCCTGCCTGACCGGCCTTTCGTTGAGCCGATGCAAGGGCATCACCGGAAATACCTGATGTAACGCCCAGGCATCAGGGAGCGACTGGAACACCGAGAAGTTACCATAATAGCGGTCGGCTGCCAGCGTCGCTAACCCGGGCACGAACTGGGCCTTTTGCTCACTATCCAGGGAGCGCATGAGCCTGAAGATGAGCTGCCAATAAATTTCATCCGCTTGCGCCCTGTCCGACAGGCTGGCGTGTCCCAAATTAAACAACTTGATAATGTCGTCCCGGTAGGCGCTAGCATCGTGCAATGCCTCCCGCGGCGAAACCTGTGTTAAATCCCGAAATGTCTCCCAGAGCTCACGAAGCTGCGCAGGAGCGCCTACCCCGGGCCTACTGATCCGGGCTTCTCTCGAGCGTTGGGAAACACTGAGTATATCGACCACAAGAACCTCATGGTGGGCAACCAATGCCCTTCCGGATTCAGAGATGATATCGGGGTGAGGCATACCCTCTTGGTCACAGACACGTTTTATGGTCCAAACGATGTCATTGGCATATTCCTGAAGTGTGTAGTCGACGGACTCCGGGCTGCCCGCGATACTGCCATCGTAGCAAACCCCGAGTCCCCCACCCACGTCGAGGAAGGAAACCGGTGCCCCCAACCGCCTGACTTCAACAAAATACCGGGCGGCCTCCAGCACGGCTTCCCGAATACGGCGGATCTGCGGAATTTGGCTGCCGATATGGAAGTGGAGCAACCGAAGGCTTTCAAGCTTCCCCCTCTGCCGGAGCTGGTCGATAGCCTCCAGCATCTCCGATGCGGAAAGCCCGAACTTAGAACGATCGCCGCCGGAATTCTCCCAATGGCCGTTTCCCATGGCTGCAAGCCGGCAACGCAAGCCAATCAACGGTGTGACTTTCAGATAGTGGGCGACATCGAGAATCAAACTGAGCTCATTGGGTTTCTCCACAACCAGAAATACCTGATGGCCCATCTTCTGGCCGATCAGCGCCAATTCGGTAAACGCGCGGTCTTTATAACCATTGCAGATGATCGGCCCTTCAACATGGTCTAGCATCGCGAGCACGGCGTGGAGTTCAGGCTTGGAACCCACCTCCAAGCCCCACTGGAAACGGCGTCCAAAATCGACGATTTCCTTAATAACCCGATGCTGTTGATTAACCTTGATTGGATAGACGCCAAAATAGCGCCCTCGATAAGATGACTCCTGTCGGGCAATTAAAAACCGCTGGTGAATCTGCTCCATGCGTCGTCTGATCACATCAGAAAACCGCAGCAGCAAAGGGGGGTTCAGGCCCTGGAGAGCCATACGGTCACATACCGATTTGAGATCGATAGGGTGCGTGCCATCCGTAACTACTTGGATGTTTCCTAGCTCATTGATCGCGAAAAAATCTCGGCCCCAACCACTCATTTGATACAGCCGGGCGGCCTGCTCACGGTTCCACTCGGCCTCACTCATCGTCAATTCCGCATTGTGAACCTTCTGGATTACGCCGATGAAAACCACGGGCCATGCCCCAATAGGAAATACACTTCTGAACCAATTTCGCGGCTACGATGTCAGACACCTTATTTGCATCGGGAATCAACTCCACAATATCAATACCTCGCAGGACTATCCCGGAATGGGTGGTCAGGGAATCGACGATATCCAGAACCTGATACCAAGAAAGCCCTCCTGGCTGTGGGGTCCCGACTCCGGGAATCAGGGAGGGATCAAGACCGTCCAAGTCAATCGTCAACCAGACCGGTCCGCTGAGATTATCCAGATGGGAAAGCAATGCCTGCCAGCGGTCGGGATATCCTAGCCCCCGATCAAAGTAGGTGGTGATATCATCGGCCTCATCGATGATCCTCGCTTCTTCGGCGTGCAGCGACCGGATACCGATCTGAATAAGCCGGTAGCCCCGCTTCCAGATCCTATACATGGGGCAAGCGTGATTGAAGACCGATCCGTGGTATTCCGCTCTCAGGTCGGCATGAGCGTCTATCTGCACGACTGTGCCACCCTCTGGCATCCGGGCGAACACCAGTGCAGGGGTAATCGAGTGTTCACCACCCAAAGCGATAAATAGCGGGTGTTCCGGTAGGCTGACCACCTCCCTGAAGAGCTGCTCATGGAATCCCGCTTCGGTCTCGCTAACTACGCTCACCGGCGCCTGTACCGAATGCCGCATATACAAGGCGGGACTCCAAGCCCGGTCTTCCTCATAAAACTCCAATTGCTCGCTGGCAGCCAAGATAGCGGCAGGACCTTCTGCAGTACCCCGCCGGTAGGTCACTGTCCGCTCGTAGGGAACCGGCAGAATCACCACATCGGCGGAATCAAGATCAGCATTGGGAAGGGACAAAAACCTAGGAGTGGCTAGCATTGCAAAAGTTTGCCACAGTTCGCCCTTACCCGGCCATCCCGACCGAAAAAGGCGGCGAATCCTGTAGCGTGCAGTGGCTAGCGAAAACTATCCCGCCCGCCCGGTGAACCTAGTGGAACTGGGACGGGACAAGCGCAACGGCGACGGCTGCTATTGGATGCTTCCGAATGAGGGCCTTGGAACACCTAAGGGTACTGGTAAGCCCGCCAAGCGGCAGCCCTGAACAACCGGACCGAGTGGAAAAAGCACATAAAGATAACGAATCCCACCCTTTTTCTGAAATGTTTCGTGCAAAGCTGTGTGGAGATCCCTTATGTCGACCCCTTCACGCTCGTGGCTGAAAAAATAAGCTTGGAGCACCCGGATTACTTCCAAATGGTAAGCGCTGAGTTCCAAGCCCTCTTCGCGCGCTTTTCTTCTGGCTGCCCTCTCACTCCAATCCATTGGGGCAAAGGGATAATCAGATACCCCACTGGTGGGGTGATAGGCATTCGCGTACTCTCTCATCACTAGCTCCTCCACAGAAAGCGTGGGTTCCATCCACCTCGGCGACGCATAGTTCAAAGCACCGAGTAGTCGCTTATTACTTTAATTAACAACGGTTTTGCCTAATCAGGAAACCAATGCTAAGCGCTAGATTACCGTTGTTTAATTATAGACACTTTAGCGGGCCGAACAGTTCAGTCGCAGTAACTTGATACCCGACTGTGACTGAGATCACAGCCGGTGCCGGCCGCTAGGATGATAAATCCGCTAACTGGGGATTATCCTGGTACTGTAAAGAACCTTTCGCTTTTTCTTTCGGTGGTGGCTCCGCTGGTTCGTGGTGCTACCGAGTAAGTGCTAGCCTCTTTATCCATCTCTTCCAGCAGTCTCACGTCCATGTACTTGCGAGTGTGCCCCAGTTATTTTATTTCTACCACACTTTGTTAGGGATAAGAAAAGTCGAAATACGCATCGCGATTCCCGGACGACACCTCACCTTCAAAATACTGCACATCTTCGCCTTTCTGCACCTTGATCTTGAATGGCCGCGCCGCCCTGGTTCGCGTGCCCTCCTTGTACAAGTCAACCTTGATCCGGTACTTTCCGTTCCGGGCGGAGGGCCAAAATACATTCTCGACCGGTTCACGAGTCACGCGGCCCATCGGTAGGCCATTGTAACCATAGCGCGCGTTCTGGTCGACGTCGAGCATGCCTCCACAGCCTGAACGGCTCAGGTAGTAAATATGTGCCGTGTCCGGACAGGTGACATGCAGATCGAGGTCGTCGATAGTGTTCCACAGCAACGTTACAGTCAGCTCCCCCTCCTCGCCGCCGGCCGCCGTCCGACGCTTGTCGAACTCGTCCTGCTTCCGCTCTTGCTTCTTTGCCTGCTCAGCTTTCCTTTTCTCCTCGGCCTCACGCGCCAACTTCTCCTGACGCTCACGTTCCAACGCCTCTTCGTGCCGCAAGCGTTCCTCTTCCTGCTTTCGGCGAAGGTCTTCAGCGCGCTTTCTCTCCAGGTCTTCCACGATCGCGTCACATTCCCTTAGCATCGCCGATATCCGTTCGTTGAACGGCGGTACGCGGCTCTGCAGCGCGCGCAATTCCTGTGAATAAGGTATCTGGTGTTGATCGTAGAGACTCCCCTGAGCTGCGACCTTGCTTTGCAGACTGGCAACCCGGTCGCGTAGCGATGATTCCTCGCCTTTCAGTACCGCCACGCCCGGCTGTGGCGTGCATTTCTGCCGCAACGCTTCGATGTCTTCTTCGAGCACATCGGCGAGCGCGATCAGTTCCTGCTCGCTGAGCCCCGCCGCTTCGTGGAACGCTGCATAATCGAACCAGGGCGGCCAGTTGAAATCGCGGTAGTACCACCATGCCAGTAGCGCCAACGCCAGGAGCAGTAGGAACAACAGCAGGAATCTGCGTCCCCACCCCCTTCCGGAAGCCTGAGCGGCCTCAGTACCATCACCGGCTGCGTGCGCAGCACCTGATGCCAGTACCGCGGCTCCAGCAACATCAGAAGCAGCAGCGGCAGCAGGAGATGGTCCCATCGGCTGCTTCCCGGCCAGCCCATGGCCCCAGGCGGCGATCACAGGTTGGCCGTTCAATACAAAAATGTCGTCGTCTGACGGATAGGCGGCGATAGAACGCAGGAATGCGGCATCATCCGGAGAGGCACCCGCGCGTTCGTTCGCGATGCGCAGGACATCGTTCAGGGCAGCATTCAACTTACTGCGCGCGGCGGCCGCGTCGGCTTGCGGCATCTTCGATAACGGTTGCGGTTGACCGCCCAAGTGGGCTAACCAATCGATGTTGTCACTGCCCTGAACCGGGGCAGGTTCTGCGAACACCGACTTGGTCGCCGGCGATGCATTGCTCAACAGCGATTGCAGGCGAACGAATCGCGCCTTGAGTTGCGTGGTATCAAGGGACTGGTAGCGCGATGGATTGGTACGGAGCAAACGAATCAAGGCCACTTACATCCTTTCTCTAGATCATTCTTCAATATCACTTAACATAAACATGATATCACCGAGCTTTCTGTAAAAAATTACTCATCATAAACTGCGAGCGGATTGAAGGGATCGTTGTAAACCGACTGACCATTACTACAAAACAGCTATGTATACTGAAGCTGTATCTGCTGCTAGCTGTTCGTGTAACGCACCATGCAAATCCAATCGATAACTTATTCCTCGATCTTGACGTTACTTGCCAACACTTCAATACATCCAGCGTGATCGAAATACACAAAAAGGTGCCTTCGATCATTCGGAAACGTTGCACCATGCTTCTGCGCTTCCAGCGTCAAGTCTGCGATCCATTCAGAGTTCAAACACTCACATACTCTGCTGTAGGCGCTTAACATTCGTTCTGTTACAGAGATGTCGGGAATAAACTGTGATGCAATCGCCCCATCAAACTCAAGCGTAACCCATGAAACGCCTTCTTCATTCTCGTAGTCGTAGCTCAACTTCAACATACCCGGGACGAAATCCATTCTTGGTCCTTCATCGCAATCCGCTGTTGGATACGGAAGTTCAAAAAGCGTAACGGCTTTCTCTCTCATTTCATCTCTGCTAATCGATCCTGCTCGCGTTTGGTTCGCCTTTTCGTATCCGTGTCGCATCACGTGGAAGTCTAAGCTCATCCATCTCCCTGAGCCTTTCCTTGACTCTCTTCATTTTTATCGGATCTGCAGTCACATCAATTACTTTCGTTGGCTGCATACCCGCACGACGAAACGCGAGCAGAGATCTATTATTGACCGCATATCTCTCTCCTTCTATTACGACGAACTCAACTGGTATTTCTTTAGGGGATATACGCCCTGTTCTCAAGCCTTCGGCAACCTCTGTGATTGTTTTACCAGCATACTTGAAATCGCTACCCTTTTTCCTCGTTGTGAAAGTTCTATCAACACCTTTTTGAGCAAGTTGTATCTCTTTTTTTGTGGTCGCACCATCATCTTTTGTCAGACGGTTTTCTTTGTGCTTTGATTGCCCACTGACCGCGACCTTCTCATGCCCGGGCGCCTCCGCCTTCACCACCGGATGCGCCGTCACAATCGACCAGCCACGCTTGCCGTTGCTGCGACGCAGGACGACCCGCACGCCCTGCGCTTCAGCCAGCTTCTTACTCTTCGGATCCATCGCCAATCCGGTGATAGAGCCGGCATCTTTCAGTGTGAGTTCGAGAAACTGCTTCGAACTCGACTTGTCCTTGGCCCAGTTCTTCAAGCGGCCCTGATTCTGTGGGTCGGTCAGGGTTTTTTCGACCAGTCGGTTCGCCTCTTTCAACGATTTGAAACTGGAGATGTGCTCCATTTTCAAATCTGTATGGTCTTTGCGCGTTTGCTGCTTTCTGTCTGCCGAACGCTGCTTTTCGTGTTCGATACGGGCTTCGAGGTGCTTGGCCGAAACGGCGACATGGCGCCTGATCGTGTGGCCGTCGTGTGTACCACCTTCGTGCGCCGAGAGGCCTTCCTTCAGAAACTTGTTGCCGCGCGCCGGGTCGCGCCGGGAGACCTCCCGTAGGACCTTGTTGAGTTCCTGTCCGCGCCACGTTGGGAAGTCCCTTCGAACCCGCTCGACGATGGACTTCTCCTTACCCTTTGCCTTTCCACGCGAACTGTCCCGCGGTCTGGGTTTGCCATCACTCGCTTGGGCGACGTAGTGCAGACCGGCCCATTGTCCGGATGCGGCAAAGGTCGACGAGGGCTGAAGCGCCATGCAAACCGCGCAAACGAGCACAGTGACGAGGAACCAGAGGGTCATGGCCCGCCGCCGTTCCAACGGTAACGGACCACTTTTTTCGCTGTACGATGGTATTTCGGTGCGGCTCATGCTAGCTAATCCGGTGTGACGATTGGAAGCCACAGCCGTTCAACAACATGCCACTATACTCGTGGGTTTCGCCTGGACATTAACTCGATGAGCTACCATTTCCACGCATCTCTCGTGCCGTCGGTCTTGTCGACAACCCAGAAAGAATTCCCCAGTTCACAGCCAACCCCGCTTTCACACTCGTCGAGCGCAATGGGCTCGATTTTCATCTTCTTCGGTGCGCGAGGACCACGACAAAAATTCACTTCCGCCATCGCGAACCGCGGCAATTGGGCCTCCACGCGCTCACGCATTTTCTGGGCACGGGCCTGCCACTTTGGCGACTTCGAAGGAACGAGCACCACGGCCTCGATCAAGTCAGGCGTGGCTGCATCCACGTCCATCAGGATAAAGCCCATCACCTCTTCGGAGTACGCAATGTTCTCGAATTCGCACTTTACCGTGTCGTTGCATGTATTGTTCGGATGCACCACAGAGCTACCGTCCTCGGACAGGACCTGAAGGCGCATCTCCGGTGGATTGGGTTCTGCCGGGTTGTACATGATGTTGCCAAATAGACCCTTGCCCGGTATCGGCGGATCCCAGAACGTACTCGGGCAACCATCCCAAGGCAAACCATCCGATTTAGATTCGTTGGCATGTACTGTGACATTTATCAAGTCGCCCGCACTGCCACCCACGGAGCTAGCCGCCAGCACAAGCATGCAGATCGCTCTCAACAATCCTGGTTTCACGGAGCCTCCCTCAGTAGAATCCAGCTTCCATTTCAGTCATCAACAGGTTGACCTGGCGACGCAGGCTGTCGAGCCGTTGCTGTTTCTCGGCCGGTGCCATGTCCTGTGCGGCGTTTACCGAGTCCATCTTATTCTGCAAGGTGTCGATACGCCCGCTGAGATCGGCATTGGTCTGCGCCTTGGCCTGCAACGAGGCCTTGAGGGTACCCCAGGAATGGTTCAGGTTCGCCAGCTTGGCCTCTCGGCTCCAACGTTGTCCAGCGACTGTTGCCTTCTCAGCATCGATACTTGCCAACATGTCCTTTAGAGACGCATTCAAGCTCTTCTCGTTTTCAATCTGGTCAGCAAGATCCTGCTGACGCTGTCCATATGAGCCAATACAGCCGGCGGTACTTATAAAGCCGGTCCGCTTGCTGGGATCACAGTCTGCAGGATTGGCCGCACAACCGTGCAGAAAAGCCGCCGCGACCACACTCATCACTATCTTGTGTTTCATGTAGAATAATTCCTCCTGGCTTCTTCTAGCCTATTGCAGAAACCCGGCGGGTCTGCTCAAGGGCGTCCAGCTCGCTCTTCAACGTGGTGATTTTGCGTTCCAGGCTGGCAATCTCAGTATCCATAGCCTTGGAATCGGCCGAGGATTGGTTGGCCCGCACCTTGTTACCAAGCGTATCCCAGTTCTTTTTACGTTCTTCTAGGTTGGCCAATGTCTTCTCCAGGTGTGCCTTGTTGTCGTCGATCTCCGCCATTTGTATTTTCGCTTCCTCCAGCGAGATCTGTTTCTTCCGATAGGCATCATCAATCTGTTGAATCTTGCGGCGGTCCTCGGCAACCACTTCCTTACTGCTGTTGACCAGGCTGCTGAGCTTGCGGTTTTCGTCCTTGAGGGTCGCCAGCATCTGCTTCATATCGGCTTCTTTATAGGCTGCCTGCTCACGTTGACCTTGCAGCCAATAGTTAGCGCCCATCGCTGCAACGCAGCCGACACCGGCACCAACCATCATGTTTTTCTCACGTTCTTTGGAATCGTCTCCGGAGATGTAGCCGATCACCGCACCGCCAAGGAGACCGACACCGCATGCTTCCAGGTACGACTGATTAAAGAACATCGAGTCACTCTTCATCTGTTGAACGGCAGACGAATATTGTGTTGAGCCCATCGTGGCCCTGCCATCGGCCGCCAGCTGATGATAGGCTGTCGCCGTGACACCTGCAGTCCTCGAAAGTCCTTTAGCATCCTGAAAATTACGCAGTGCTGACCGTGTGGTGGGACCATCAATGCCATCTACCGGTCCAGGGTTGAAGCCCTTTTGCGCCAACATTCTCTGCACGCTCAGAACAAGCTGCTTTCGATCCGAGGGGGCCTCGGGGACTGCCACGGGCCCGACGACGGAATTAATTACCGTGTTGGTGTTGCAGGCGTTTAAAATAAAAACATTACAGATCAGGGCCAATATCAACTGCCATCGCGAACCCTTCGTAAGGCTACGCCGTCTCGCCAAGTACTTATCCGTTGTCCTCATTCCCCACCTCCACATACTTATCAATAGCAGCTAATCCAGCTCCCCGTCGCGTCGTCGCAGAATGCAAGCTGCGGAATCGCCATCGCGTTATCTTTGCGGAAACGCCTCGCGACAACCTTCAGACCACGCGTCCCGCTTCACCAACCAGTTCTCGGCGTACTTTTCCGCATGCAAACTGTAAACCTTCACAAACTCACCAAGCCGTCTTCCGCCTTCGCTATTTTCTAGTTTGGCTAACAGCAATTTTTTCTGTTCCGCTAGGACCTCTCCATCGTAGTTTCGAGCCACCTCGATGATGGAATCGGCATATACTCCGACATTGCGTAGATAACGACCTTCTTCTTCATCGAGCCGTTGCTTGCGCTTTTCACATTGTTCTTTCGAGTACAACCGGTCGGCTTCGCTTCCTATTGAGCACAATTGCTTGTACAGCCTACTCATGACAGTGACCACCTTACCGTCTTGGCCGACCTGCTGACAGATGACACCACCCATCCGCAGGCCGGAACGGGCAGCGGCATCACGTTGACGGTTACGTGCATCCAGCGTCGCACGCATGATCGAACCAAGACGCTGCAAGCGGGCCCTCATATTTTCGTCGGTGGCAAACTCAGAAAGAGTAGCCAGTTCCGCCACCGGATCGTCGTTGACACTCTCGGACAGTTTCGCTGTCAACGATGCTCCGTTAGACGGGGCCTGCTCGTTGCCCAGCGCCACCCAGCCATCCTTTATCTCGGTCAGGCGTTCCTTAGATACGACGACCGGCGCACTGACCGCGACCCGGAAACCCGTCGTCTTGCTGCGCCGCGGACCGGCCGAATCGAAGTAAGGCACCTCCTCACGCTGGGACGTGCGAATATCTTGTTCCGACGTAAAATAGTTGCCACCCCTGACTGTGAATCCTCCAATCTGACCGTGCAGGCGGTCGAGCCGGTTCAGACGAAACGCGTCCCAGACAATTTCATCGACATTGCCAAGAATGTCGTGAACTCCGAGCGGATTCGGCATCAACAGGCCTGTCAGCTGCATCTTGCCATTGGCGGAACGCGTACCCGCAAACCATACGTACCGCTCCATGCCATCGGGCATCGGAAAGGTAGTTTCGCGAAAATCAGCGATGGAGACAGCGTCCCCGCCGCGTGCCACATACTCCCATTCCGTTTCAGTCGGCAGCCGCACGAAACCTAATTCATCTTGTTCTCTTGGCAGCTTGTCAGGAGCATTCTTCAACAGCCATTGTGACAACTTATCAGCGAAACTGACTGCATCGAACCATCCCACTCGATTCTGTGGCAGACGCAGTTTCATCGATGGTTTCGGGCAATCGTTTTCGACCACTGCCTTATACTGCAGTTGGCTGACCTCGTATTTGCCGATCAGAAAGTAGCGTGTCGGTGCCTTATCGGCAGCAAAGCTGCCAGCAATATAATGCGCAAGGGTGTTTTCAGAATATCCCCAAAGGTCATCACTGGAACCCAGGTCGATCCGCACATCGGACAAGGGTCCCGTCGATTCGACGTTGATGCGCCGAAACGTCATCGCACCGCCGCAGGGCAGTGGTAGGATCACGTCGCCTTCCATGGGTTTCGGGTTGAAGAACTTGATTTTCCATTGGACATCTGGAGCAGACACCGCAGCCGTTGTACTCATAAAACAGACGCAGAATACTATTAGTCGCACGCAGACTTTCAAACGACTCGTCCGCTGGTAGTATGGCATGCTAGCTATTCAACCCTTAAAAAGAGCGTGCCGGGGTATGGTTGAGCTGGTTCCCACGATCGTCAGCCCAATCATCAAAGCTGTCATTAACAGCCATCATATTTGCAGCCCGTCTTCATCATCGTAACCGGACCACTCATGCAACAAAATAGGCTTTTTCAATAGCCCAAAAAACATCGCCAGCCATTTCTTCAGGTTCCAGGCACAAGCCGCCACAACAGCATTGATGGCATCACCAATGCTGCCCTTGAGATAACAGCGGCCAAGATGGTGATCGCTCTTCACAATGGCTCTATCGCTGCTCGTCGACGACAGCACCTGCGCTTCTTGTCCCACTGATAGCGATTTTCCCGTATCAGCGGCGCTCCGAGAAGAATATTTGTGGTCTCTCCAATCTGGCGCTTTCCTCGATAGCCTCGATCACATACCGCTGGCTTGATGGGCTTGGCTCGTACCACCATTGCCCACTCCAATACCTCTGGTAATGTGTGGCCATCGTGGATCAGTAGCTCGTGATGGACTGCTGCCAAAATAATGCCCTTCTTCACCGCGCTCACCACAGAGGCCTTGGCACCATATTCATAGGCCTCTTGTGATCTTTGCCCTTGGCAATGCAGTACACCTGCGGCTCATGCAAACTGTAAATCTTGTTCTTGTCTTTCGGCTGTTGATTCAGAGTTCGCTCATACAATTCGAAGTCTGCTTCACAGCCCCTCAGGATTACTGATGGCAGTTTGCGCTGCAAATCTCGCATCAATGCGTGTGCGATCGTACGCAGGCGTTTCAATGCCCCTACCGCCTTACGTCTACGTTTTACATGACGAAAATGACGGCAGGCCAAACGCAGCTCCTTCACTTCCTTGACGTAAGTTCGGCGTTGCTGAGTACCACACCTCTTCCCTAGTTTGTTCAGGCGATTAATGATCTTGATTGCCAGCTTGCTGTCGGTCAGATAGGTGATGTTTGTCTCCTGCACCGTCGAGTCAACGTGCACCTCGGACGCCTCTGCATGGTGCCCGTGCAAATGCACCGACCCCGCAAAGAGCTTTTGTACGCCCGCCTCGCCAATACGTTGCCGGAAGTGCACCAGCTCCGCGCTACTGCACGGCGGCTTGCGCTCAAATTCGCGTGCCCCGCAAAACACTTGGTAGTAGGGATTGCGCTTGTAAGCCAGCACAACCGCTTCATCGCTAAAACTCTCCAGTGACTTCAATATCAACAAACCCACCAGCCGACGGATCAGTATCACCGAGCGTCCGGTGTCAGGACTGTAGTAGATCGAAAACTCAGATTCGAAGAGTGACCACTCAATCGCTTCTGCAAGAACTATCAACGGGTCTTTGGGGTCTAGCTGGAAAAGTAGATCGTTACCAAAAATTTGGTTTTGAACAGGTGCATCAGAGTCGGATTTTGAGAGCATTTTTTATCACCATCCCGACCGGGAAGTGAGCTTGTATTTTACCATATTCCGGTCGAAATACTCAGGCGAAATTCGACATTTATTATTGTAATTCATAATGTTAGGTAATTTCTAAGGGTCGACTAGCTAGTTTTCCCCCCTCTATTTCTATAGTCCTTCCGCAGTTTAACCACGCGCAACAGACACTGCTGAGAGTGGCGAGGTGGCTGTTCTTTTCGAAAAGTAGTATGCCCGATCAGGCCAACTCCCGCAAACATTCCGCCGGGTCAAGCCTGATTGCGCGCAGACCGGCGATCGAAGACGACACGGCCGCAATGGCAAGCACCAGCGCGAACATGGTCGCCAGGTCGGACGGGTTCAGGATACAGGCATACCCATGTTCGGGCAGGCCGGCCGCCAGTTGACGATTGAATGTGCTCGCACCGAGCAGGTAACACAGATATGCAAGCGCAAAGGCGGCAATCACCGTCGTCAGCGCCTGCCACACCGGCACCAGCAACACGCCGGCGTCAGCAACCCCCATCAAACGCAGCAATGCGAGATCCCGGCGCTTGCGATCGACGTTGATCCAGACATT
>JAGRGP010000125.1:0-21024 GCA_020445415.1 Gammaproteobacteria bacterium
GGTGCTGGTATTGTCGATGCACTCAGATAGCCGCTATGTGAAACAGATGCTGGAAGCAGGAGCCATGGGTTATCTTGTCAAGGAAAATGCGTTTGAGGAGATGGCCGCTGCCTTGCGTTCCGTGCTTACCGGCAGGCTGTACGTCAGTCCTCAGGCATCCGGTTCAATCCTTCAGGATATCGCACAGGGACAGGGGACGGAGGGCGAGGCGGTATCACCGCTTACCCTGCGAGAGAAGGAAACGCTGCAATTGATTGCCGAGGGGCATTCCACCGCGGAGATCGCCGAGCGCTTGTTTGTCAGTGTCAAGACGGTAGAAACCCACCGTAAAAAGATAATGGATAAGCTTGATCTACGTAGCGTTGCGGAACTGACCAAATATGCTATTCGAGAGGGTATTACATCCGTCGATAAATGACTGATTTATAAAGCTATATATCCCTAGTACAGATAACCCCCTAAACAGTCTTTATATGATCCCCCCGCGTGTGGCCGAATCACGCACCGCTTACTTCTACGCAGCCGATTCAGGGATTTCGAACACCCAATTCAGGCCCCCCCTGATGGGGAATGAGAACCCATCGTTCGATAATTCAATCATCGAATCAAGGTCGCAAGCCATAACTGTCAAAAGTAATGAGCACACCATTAAGTCAAGCGGAATTCATCGTGAACAGCGGAAAGACTGCAAGTAATACTCAAGTAGACCTTAACTGGGCTGCCGAGCATTGGTTGGCCGCACGCGCTATGCCTGACGATGCGGAGGTTCACGCGGTCAGTATGAGGGCAGCGCAGGATCTGGGTAGGCGTACGGGCTATATTCCCCTGGCGGCACCGCTGACCATGCTGGCTTTGCTGGTTGCCAGTCCTCAGCTGTACTCCCATTGGCTGCCGATTGCCACGCTATACCTGATCATGACTACGGTCGCCTTGCTACGTATCGGTATCGCACGGAAACTTGCAGAAGCCAAATCGGAGAGCATTCTTCATCTGGCTCGCCGGTACCAGGTGACGGTTGACCTCGCCGGTTTTTCCTGGGGTAGCCTAGTCGGTTTAATTCTGCTGTTTCATGGAGTCGATCATGTCTCAGAGCTTGCCTTGGTTGCGTCTGTTGCAATCACCGCCAGTGCGCTCACCAGCCTCACGCTGGAATTGTCCCTCTGGCGGCGGTTTGTCTTGATCATGTGGTTGCCGTTGGTCACCTTGAGTGCAGCGGCCGCGATGCAGGAACTGGAATATGGCTGGCTGCTGGTGGTGATAGAGCTGTTGTTCATCGTGTTCGCAGCGGTGCAGGGGCAGCGCGTGGTCAAGGACTATATCGCGGGTATCTTGTCCAGCATCAATCTGGAGCACGCGGTCTCCACCATCGCCACGCAGCGAGACGAATTGCAAACACACCAGATCAGGCTCGATGAGCTTCTCGCGCAGACCCATAACCTGTCCTATTACGATCAACTTACCGGTATCGGAACTCGCAACCATTTTTACGAGCGACTTGAAACCAATATCTCTGCTAGCCGCATCAATGGCAACCAGTTCGCAGTACTTTATCTGGATGTCGATGGTTTCAAGGATATAAACGATACACTAGGCCATGAGGCGGGTGACGAGCTGCTGAAGACTATCGCATGCCGGGTACGCTCCTTGTTGCGCGCCAGTGATTTCGCCGCGCGTCTTGGCAGTGATGAACTGGCGCTGATGGTCAATGGCGTGGCACATACTTCCGATCTGTTTTCGATCGTCCAACGTTACATGAAGGAAGTGCAGATGCCGGTTAAATTATGTGAAAAAATGATTTGTCCCCGTGTCAGTATCGGTATCGCACTTTATCCTGTTGACGGAGATAACACCTTCAGTCTTCTGAAGGCGGCCGAGAGCGCGATGAATGCCGCCAAAACAGATACCAAGCTACACTACGCTCGCTATTCCCCCGAGATGACGATCGCGGCCCAACAACGTCTGACTATCGAACAAGAAATGCGGCTGGCCCTGTCTACCGGCCAGTTTCGGTTGCATTACCAGCCCCAAGTGGAGGCGCTAAGCGGCTTGGTATGTGGAGTGGAAGCACTGGTTCGTTGGCAACACCCAGAACGGGGCTTGATTCCGCCGAACGACTTTATCACCGTGGCTGAAAATACCGGCCTGATCGACGAACTGGGACAATGGGTGCTGGTCACGGCCTGTAATCAAGCGGCTCGGTGGCTGGACGCGGACGAAAATATCTTTTCGGTAGCGGTGAATATCTCACCTTTACAACTGTTGGACCGCGGGTTTGTCAACAGGGTTCGTAGTGCGCTTAATACCACGGGGCTGTCTCCTCATTTGCTCGAGCTGGAGATTACCGAAAGCGCGGTGCAAACCCATATCGAGGCACGTGAGACACTGGTCCAGCTGCGTGAATTGGGGGTGCGTATCGCCATTGACGATTTCGGCACCGGGTATTCGTCTCTGGCGTCGCTAAAGGAGCTGCCGATTGATCGTGTAAAGACCGACCGGGTATTCGTCACCGACATGCTGGCCAGTGAGCGGGACATGGCTCTGCTTGGCAACATCATCGACATGGCCCACGTGCTAGGTTGCAGCGTGGTGGCGGAAGGGGTAGAGGAATTGGCGCATGTCGAGAAACTCCAGTCACTCAATTGTGATTGTCTGCAGGGCTATTATTTTAGCCGCCCCGTGGAGGCTTCCAAGATACCGGAGTTTGCTCGTGCCGCGGCGGCACGCGCCGAAATGGGTACACGCACAGCTGTCTCCGCCGACCGGGCTTAGCTTGGAATCGGTTGTCGGGGGAGTCCGCTCGATTTCCTAGCAGTGAGGGTGTTTGGGAATTCGGCTGGATGCCCGTATAGTCGTGGTCTTGCCGAACAGCCGGTATATGGGGGCGAGGGCATGGAGACCTGGCACGAATGACATCTATAGCTGAGACCCGTGAGCCGTTTGAGCAAAGGGGGCTCCAATGATGGACGATGTACTCGATAGGAAATACATGGCGCGGGCACTTATGCTGGCCCGGCGGGCCGAGGCGGAGGGCGAGGTACCCGTAGGCGCGGTCATCGTGAGGGAGGGAAAAGTTATTGGCGAGGGCTGGAATCGGCCGATTGCCAGCCACGACCCAAGCGCCCATGCGGAGATTGTAGCCTTGCGTGATGCGGCTGCCAGGGAAGGTAACTACCGGCTACCGAACAGTACCCTGTATGTCACGCTAGAACCTTGCCCGATGTGCGCCGGGGCGATCATTCATGCGCGGGTGGCACAGCTGGTCTTCGGGGCCCGCGATCCCAAAGGTGGTGCTGCCGGCAGTGTCTTCTCCCTGTTGCCGTCGGATCATCGGTTCAACCATCGCGTCGCAGTGAGGTCGGGCACCCTCGCCGAAACCTGCGCTGAACAGCTTCGTGCATTCTTTCGAGCTCGCCGTGCGCCTGATTGAGTGGGTGAGAGGGTCAGAGTGCCGCTGGAGTCGTGCCGACAATGGGTTTCTCTTCCGTTTCGGATGTGATCTGCCGCTCCTCCTCCCACACCAGCAAATCGTAATAACTACGGATGTTGTCGATGTAGGTCACTGGCTCCTGTCCACGTGCCCGGCCGTGCTTTACCGTGGAGTAGTATTTCTTCTTGGCAAGCAGCGGAAGGTATTTCTTAACGTCCGCCCACCGGTCTGGATCACCGTCATGCCGCTGAGTGAGTATCCGCGCATCCTCCAGGTGACCAAAACCGATGTTGTATCCGGCTAGCGCCAGCCAGATCCGGTCTGGCTCCTGAATGCGATCCGGAAGTTTGGCTTCTACGACTCTCACATAGCGGGCGCCCCCCAATATGCTCTCCCTAGGGTCGGTTCTCGATTCAACACCGAGTTGCTTAGCGGTTGCCCGGGTCAGCATCATGATGCCTTTGACACCCGTGGGGGAAATTGCCTCAGGATTCCAGTGCGATTCCTGATAGCCGATGGCAGCCAATAAACGCCAATCGATGCCCGTTTCGTCCGCTGCTTCCCGGAACCAGGGCTCAAAGGTGGGTAGCCGTTGTACGATGTGGCGCCGGAATGTGCGGGTATCGACGAAATCCAGCTTTTCTACGTATCCGTAATAGCGTTCGATAATCTGATCCAGTTCTCCTGTTCGCTTCAGCTCGGAGAGAAATTCCTGGGCCGCCTGATAGAGGCTGCTATCCTCGGCATGGGGAAAGGCCCAGGCCAGTGGTTGGGGTTCGGCCAGGTCGAAGGCAACCTTGAGCATGGGGTGGAAACGGCGGCTCAGCAACACTTCATTGGACGAGGCAACGGTATAGTCGATGAGTTGTTCGACAACCAGTGACAGTAGTTCTTCGGACCCCCATTCTTGCTGGGATACCCATTCCAACTCAGGGTAGGTTTGCTGAAGTGTCTTGAGCAATTCTTCGTGGGCGCTGCCGGCGACCACTTCCAGTGTGCCGTTTTGGATATCGGAGATGTCTTTGGGACGGCGGTTGGTCCCTAGGCGGTAGACCAGCTGTGGTGTGATGGACTGATACTCCTGCGTAAACCTAACTCGGCGCTCTCTGCTCGGCGTAACCGGCATGCCCGCCGCCGCGAAGTGCACCTCACCCCGCACGACCATGGGCAGTATTTCCTCCAGCCGTTCCGGAACGATAAATTTTGCCTTGACACCGAGAGAAGCTGCGAAACGGGTCACCAGCTCGTACTCCAGCCCACCGAAACCGTCCCTGTCCTCGTAATAGGTGGTTGGATTGTTACGGGTTGCCACTCTCAGTTCACCGAGTACCTTGACTCGGTTGACGAGGGGGTCTGGAACACTACAGCCGAGCAGTAGGGCGGCCAGAAAAACAATGATTATCTGTCTCGGTCTCATGCAGGCTCATGAAAAGAGAATAGTTCCGGCACACGTATTTGTGTAAAATTGCCGCCATTGTAAAGCAGGACTTACTGCTGTTCATACCATCGGGCGTGTTGTCTGAACCGGGTTCCTGGAGAGGTGCCGGAGTGGCCGAACGGGCTTGACTCGAAATCAAGTGAGGGCTTATGTCCTCCCAGGGTTCGAATCCCTGCCTCTCCGCCATTTTCCCGGGCGGGAGCCGCACAACGCCCCTTCGTCCCCTCATTCATATCCGGGTTAGCGGGCCGAAACCAAAAACGTAAAGGCCGTTGTTCGAATTCTGTGATCGGCAGCCAGTTCGCCTTTACAGTGGGTATAGCATCCATCTGTGGGCTCATCGGTTTCGCCTGTCGGGCAGAAGCCCTTCGATTGACCGTGACAGCAGGAAAATGGCATGTTGTCGTCAGGGATTAGCGTTTGGCAACCTAGGCATCCCTTGCCGTAGTATGGGATAACCTTCGAAGTTCAATGGCTGCGGCGGCAGACCGACAGCAGACTAATTGGGAGCACGAATGAGACAGACGGACCAGACGCTGTTTGAACAACTGCGCATGACCGACCTCGAAATCGAGTACCGGAAGGATCTGTTTTCAATTCGACGGCAAGATCAAGAGCTGTTAAATGCGGCCTCTCCGCTGGTCGAGGCGAGAATCGGCGAACTGATCGAGCGGTTCTATAAAGAGCAGACCAGCATTCCCGAAGTTGCCTTGTTGATCGGCGATGCGGATACCCTGGGGCGGCTAAAGTCTACCCAGCAGCGCTACGTATTCGATCTGTTCAATGGCCCCTACGATCATGATTATGTCAAGAATCGTTTGCGGATTGGCTTGGTGCACAAGCGCATCGGAGTGGAACCGAAACTCTTTCTCGCGGGGATTTGTCGATTGAGAGGGCTGCTTCAAGAGCTGCTCAGCGAAGAGATTTCCGGTCCCGATACCCTTCAACAGACACTGGCCGCGATGGAAAAGCTATTTCTATTCGATGTCAATCTGGTATTCGACACGTATATTCGGAGTCTGGTTTCGGAGGTCGAAGCCGAAAAAAACAAGTTGGACCAGTATGCCAAGGTGCTAGAAGAGAAAGTTCGGGAACGGACCCGACAACTGGAAGAACTGGCCCGCATCGACCCGCTCACCGGCCTGCTCAATATACGTTACTTGAACGAAGTGCTGACGCGTACTCTGCGCAGGGCGGCACGACGTGGCGAGCCGGTTTCACTGGTATTCATGGATGTCGATTCGTTCAAGTCCATCAATGATACACGGGGTCACCTGTACGGTGATGAGGTGTTGCGGGTGGTGGGCGACGCCATTGGAAAGATCTCCCGGGCCGAGGACAGTTGCTTCCGCTACGGTGGGGACGAGTTTTGCGTTATCCTGCCCAACTGTCGTGCCGAGCAGGCGCGGGATACCTACTGTATGCGGCTGAGGAAGGAGGTATCCGATCAGCTAGAGAATGTGACGCTGAGCATCGGTATCGTAGAGACGGGGCCCGACGACTACCAAGAGCCCAGCCAACTCATCCATACGGCGGATGCGCGAATGTACCAAGAGAAGCGGGCATCTAAACTCCCACCCCGGGAGCGTTGCTAACTTCCTGACTCTCTGGGGTTTTGGGTTGTATGTCAACCCCGACGCCGCCTTCTGTCAGTTTGCCTGCTCAGCGAGATAGGCAAGAAATCGGCTCATGTCACGGGAAAGGTTTAGGAAAAAAACTGGGAACTCCTTCTGATCCCGTTCGTAAAGCGACGCAAATAGGGTGCTGGTGATCCGCAGCACAATGCTCTGGCCACTGGAGCGGGCCTGGTAGGAGCGGTGCCTGAGTCCGATCAGGGAAGCGAAACCGAAGCTTTGGCCAAGGCTCACGTCCGCGATTTTGCGCTGTTTGCCAGGTTCTCCCGAGAAAAGGGATACTCCCCCGTAGAGTAAAATGTAAAAACAGCTCGCCTTTTCTCCCGCCGGGAAAATTTGTTCATCACCGCCAAATTCCATGATTTCCGCGCTCTGCAGAAGGGTTTCTACAAAGTGGCGGGACAAGGCACCAAAAGAGGACATATCCTCGCAATCGGCAAGGCTTACGGTCTTCGAAAGGTCCTGGGGATCGAGAACTTTCATGGTCGGCCGCCGTTCATGCTCCACGCTATATAATCTTTGACCTTATCAGGAGCTGGAGATTCACCGCTGGGATTCAGGTATTGCGCGGTGTTAGAACGCCGAACGCCCGAGCCGGTTCCTAGGTTTCTCCCCCCACCGCGATTGATACTGTCCAGACATGATTTCAGTTCGCCATGAACTCGACATGATTGCCCTCGCTGTCCTGTACGTAAACCGATCGGGTTCCGTCCCGGTGAGTAGCAAGTGGACCAAATTTCTCCGCCTCTGGGTGAATGATTCCGAGATGGGGCGGATGTTGTTCCGGTAACACGAGCGCCAGATTGATATTGGCGAAACGCAGCAGCGCCCAGGTGGCATCCTGATAGACCAGCTCGCAGGAAAAGCGGGAGGTGTACCAGTGCACGGCGCGGGAGATATCCGAAACGGCTATTGCCAAGTGATCGACTGTCTGTAAGGTCTTGTTATCCATGGCTGCAGGGTAACTCAGAAGTTTGTGGCGCAACTGCCGCCCCAGGGGTGAAATGAAAGGCCCAGGTAACAACCGCACCGTATTGACTGCATCCAACGGTATTCAATAGCCGATGCTGGCCACGGTTACCCGTCCATTGTACAAAGAATTGTGCCACCCAACGGGATATTGCCAAGCACCCTCGAGTGTAACGGTTTGGGTTTGTTAGCACAGTATCTGTTCCCGGTCTCATAAGGCGTTTCGCAGTCCCAGTTTTTCTGGATGGGGGAACAAATAGTATTGCTTTTGAAGGTAGTCGTCAGGATAACGCCGCAGGAAATGGCGCAACAACGTAATCGGTACGATCAAGGGGGTTTCACCCCTCCGGTAGGATTCGATACTGGACGCCAGCTCCAGCCTATCGCCACTGTCGATACGCTTTTTGAAGTAGCCCATGATGTGTTGCAGGACGTTTACATGTTGCCGCCGGTGAACCCTGCGCTTTACAGCGGTCATCAATTCTTGCCCATATGCCGTGGAAATCGACCGGGGCTTGCTTCCGGAGAGATCGGACAACAGCCTACCCATGCGTTGGTATGCCGCCTGTGAGTGGGCCATAATCAGGTACTTGTGAGCAGCGTGGAAATCGATCAGGCTCGGCGCACTGACCCCCTGGGCGAGAAAACGAAGCCAGCGCTGATAGATGTAAATTCGGTTGACGAAATTTTCTCGCAGCACCGGGTCGTTGAGCCGGCCTTCTTCTTCCACCGGCAACAAGGGAAATTGCTCCATCAGGATCCGGGCAAAGATACCGGTTCCTTTTCTTATTGCTCCTTTTCCCGATATCCCGTAGACCTTGACCCGTTCCATGCCGCAGCTAGGGGAGTCTTTTTTTAGGACATAGCCGCATATCCGTGGCAATGATGCAGCCTGGTCAGTGGCGTAACGTTGCATCGTTGTGGTCAGATCCAGTGCGCGGTCGTCAACGGCGACCAGGCGGGGGGTATTCGGATCTCCAACAAGGCGGATCGGAGGGCGGGGTACAGGTAAACCGACACCGGTTTCCGGACAAACCGGTATGAACTCGACATGTTCCGATAGAATATCGACCAGGAAGCGGTCCCGTTTATGCCCGCCGTCGTAGCGCACCGGATGACCGAGCAAACAGGCGCTGACACCGATCTTTGGCAGCTCGGGAGTGGGGTCACTGTTCATAGCTATCCGCCAGTTTCGGCGCTACATGGTCGGTGGCTACCGGGGTGTTCGGGGGCACCGGCAACCTGGCTACCAACCAGATCAATCCCACAAACAGGATGACCAGCGCCGTCCGGGCAAGCTCCGGGAGAGGGGTGAGCCATAGGGTTAGGGAAAACGAAAGGCAGATCAGCAACAGGGCACGCCGTTTGTTGACACGGCTGATCGTACGCTTTTCCTGCCACTGGAGAATGGGGGGACCGAACCACCGGTGACTCACAATCCACTGATGAATACGGCTTGAGCTTCGTGAGAAGCAGTAAGCCGCTAGCAGTAGGAATGGTGTGGTTGGCAGTACCGGCAGCACAATACCGAGCAGGCCGAAGGCTAGCGCAATCCATCCGGCGAGCAGCAGCATCCATTTGCTGATCGTGGTTCTGGCTACGGGCATTGGGAAATCCGAAGGTACATAGTCTATGACCGGAAAGTATACCATTGCCGAAGAGGTCCTCAATCCATGGTATCTCTCCGGCTTCAGTTTGGTCCCTGTCTATCGGGCTCTATAGAAACTATGCTTTAGGTTATCGGAAACAGCTATTGACCCTCGCGAAGGTCAACGGCATGGTATACCGAAGCGGCGACCGGGAAGAGAGGCGTTATCAGAAGCTGCCAGCGAGTCCATAGTGAAGGCGGATAAGGACAAGATGGAAAGTAGAGCCTGCCGGTACGCTACCTGCCTCAGGCACTTGATGGTTGAGGTTAATGGCGAGATATGGACTATACGGAATCGAAACTTCGGGAAGAGGTCGCATTTTGGCAAAATCTGATCGATGAATGGGATGAACGGCAAAGCCAGGAAGTCCGGATTAGAATGCGGGAGTCCCTGGAATATGCAGAAAAGAAACTCGAAC
Source organism: Gammaproteobacteria bacterium (assembly GCA_020445415.1). Classification (GTDB taxonomy): domain Bacteria; phylum Pseudomonadota; class Gammaproteobacteria; order Chromatiales; family Chromatiaceae; genus HKST-UBA178. The sequence goes on from JAGRGP010000125.1 coordinate 9,536, forward strand.
GCTATTTGAATGCCCAGGATAGTCCTGCGGACCGCACCAAGGGGAATGGGCGGTCCACAGATGGGGGATAGCCGCGTCCTCTCACTCAGCACTGGCCGACGTTAACACCCCTTGTCTTGAGAATAACCCGATCAACTCTCTACAGCTCTGCTCGAAGCGCGTCCGGAGTTTTTCTTGCGACCAGCTTTTTAACGATAACCCCGGGGGGGGTTCCAGGGTCCCCGCTTGCAGTTCGTTCATCAGCAACCCGGCTAGTTCCTCCGAATTTCGCTTGCCATCCAATAAAAGTACCAATCGTGCCGACAAACTATCCAGATCGAGGCTGGTATGCCGGGCGGTGGCGACGTAGGTGTATCCACGCCTAACCTGGGCTTTGGCGAGGCGATTGGTACAGGGGGCGGGGCCCATGCTGTCGGAGAAGCAGCTGTCGGTTGGGGTGGCCGTCAGCGCGCGGTGAGCGAAAAGGCTGAACAGCTCCATGAGACACCCGTCGTATGCCTGCGCATGCTCCCGCCCGCCTGCCGCAAATAGTCGTTGTTCGGCCCCCGGCAACAATTCCCGGAGGTGAAGCAGATCGGGCTGCCTCTCATGCATTTCCAACAATAATGCCTTGCTCAGGGGGTGCCTTACCTCCACCGGCGTAGCATCGGGTTGGTGAAATACACTGGGTTTATGGTGGCGCAAATCGACCCGTTTAGGGGGTGTTAGGTCGGAGCCAAACGAAAACTCGGCGAAGGCATCGAGCGATAGCTCCGCCGCTGGGGTCGCGTCGTCCCGGCATAGCACGCTACGCCTGAAGTTGCGGGTGGAAACAAAATCCAGCCATTGTTCCAATTCCATATCATCGGCGATGTCCTCCAACGCGCGTTCCGTGGCTTCTCCAAAGGTCGAGGGGAACAGGTAAGAGAGCTGGGTGTCGCACAGATAATCCAATCGATGGTGGTGCGCTGTCTGTAGAAACTCACTGAACAGAAATGCCCGGTTCTCCTCGGCCAGGTATTCGTACAGCAGGTAGCTTGGGTGGGCTGCGCGCAGGTACTTTATTTCTTCTCTCAGGTAACGGGCGCTGAGTGCTTGTAGTTCCTGCACCGCGGTTTCCAGGCGTGTCAGTGCGGCGTAAGCGGCGCCGAGTCGGTTGCGAACGTCGCTGATACCGCGGCACGAATGGCGCAGGATATCGCGCAACATACCTCGCATGCGCCAGCCCGGGAGGGTATTAAAGCTCAGGTAGAACAGTCCCGAGGGGTTGAGTAGCTCCCGGGCGAGGCTGAGCAACCGTTCCCGAACCGGTTCCGGTACCCACGAGTAGACGCCGTGGGCGATAATGTAATCAAACCCGCCCAGCTCGGCGCCCAAGTCGAGTATGTTGCCCTGTCTCAGTTCGATGTTGGTTAGCCCCAGTTCGCTAATCAGAGCCTGTCCTTGCCGGATTTGGTTGGCCGAAAGATCGATGCCAATGAATTGCGCTCGAGGCTGGTACCAGGCCATGGGAATCAGATTGCCGCCGGTGGCGCATCCCAGCTCCAGTACCCGGCAGAACTCGGGTTCCGCTGCGGGAAGTTCGAACAATCGGCCCAGGCAGGCGAGGTGTCGGGGATGGGAATCCTGGAACGGTATGCTCTCGTAACTGAATTGATCGTAGGGGTCGGACCCGCTCATCTTGTATAGCGTAAACCCTGTTGTGGTAGATGGCTGGCGAGCTTTACAGGACGCACCGGGAAACGGTTGCCGGGAAACAAGCTATGCACGTAGATGTCCGCCGCGCGTCAATCATCATGGGCAAAAGACTTGATGATGTAGCCACCGGACTTCTCGTCGTGTTCCAGCTCCAGCAGCTTACGCGCCTGGGCTTCCTCCAATAGTTTTCCAAAGGTGCGAAAACCATGATAGGTTTCGCTGAATCCCGGTTTACGGCGCTTCAATGCTTGCTTGACCATCGAGCCCCAGACCTTCTCTTCCTCGCCGCGCTCCTCGAAAAGATCCTCGACGGTTTCCAACACCAGGTCGAGCGCCGTCTGCTTCTTCTCTTCCTCCCCTTGTTCACCGGGTTTTTGCGGCGTTTTGCGAACCGCTTTTTTCTTGGTTGCCCGGTTTGGCTTGGTAGTTTCCCGGACCAAGTCGTCGTAGTAGATGAATTCGTCGCAGTTGGAAGTAAGCAGATCCGAGGTGGAGTTTTTTACCCCCACCCCAATTACCACTTTATTGTTTTCCCGCAGCTTGCTTACCAGCGCCGAGAAATCGGAATCGCCACTGAGAATAACAAAGGTATCCACGTGGGATTTGGTATAGCAGAGGTCAAGTGCGTCGACCACCATCCGGATGTCCGCGGAATTCTTGCCAGTCAGGCGTACATGGGGAATCTCGATCAACTCGAAGGCTGCTTCGTGCATGGCGGTCTTGAACTGCTTATAGCGATCCCAATCGCAGTACGCCTTTTTTACCACGATATTGCCCTTCAACAGCAGCCGTTCAAGAACCTTCTGGATATCGAATGCTGCGTACTTGGCATCGCTCACTCCCAGCGCGACATTTTCGAAGTCGCAGAAGAGTGCCATATTCTGTGTCTTTGGTTTACCGCTCATTTCGTGTTCGTTACCTAGCTGTAGCCATAATTCTGTGTAGTCCGCAAAGTACCGGAGATACCGAGCCCCAGTCGGTAATGGGACCCCGCCGCCCACTCGTGGAATACGGACAAGGGACACAGCTTATAATCCAACCGTGAAAATAGCCAATGCCTTGCCCTTCCCGTGCCGTCGCTGGCGCACGGTCTGTTGATATCAATCAATGTCAGCCCATCGGGCACGGAGACAGTAAAACAATCCTATGCAGTTTGGGGGCAACTATTGTCCCATGGTCGCCGCGACATTCTTGATTTTTCACTGGCGGTCTGCAGCGAGGCAGATGAGTGTTATGGATCGCTGTTGATGCGGGTTGCCTGTATTGTCAGGGTATCGGGATGCATCTACAGTCCTTCCAAGTAATTTGCTCCCCCAAGAGATTGCATCTGTCCCAGGATCCAGTCCGTGCGTTGCTGGACGTAGGGAGATGGCGGGTTTACGGAAAGCCTCGCCGGGTTGGGGAGAACCGCCGCCAACTGGGCCGCCTCCCGGCTGGTCAGCAGCGCGGCGGGTTTATGAAAAAACCGTTGGCTTGCGGCTTCCACGCCAAATATGCAGCTATCAAACTGCACACTATTGATATAGACCTCCAAAATTCGGCGTTTGGGCCAGGTAGCCTCTAATACCAATGCCAGTCCAGCCTCGATAGCCTTGCGCAGCCAACTTTGGCCCGGCCAAAGGTAGAGGTTTTTGACCAACTGCTGGGTGATGGTACTAGCGCCGCGGATTCGGCGGCCCCTCTGACGTTCTTCGAGCGCGGTGGCTATGGCGGTTAGGTCGAGTCCCCAATGGACGGGGAACAGCTGGTCCTCAGCGGCGACCACCGCCAAGGGTAGCGACGGGCTGATGGCGGACCAGGGTGTCCAGTGGCGTGCTATCCGTTGACATGGCTTTTCACCGGCCAGGCCCCAGTATTTTGCTTGTACCATGAAGCTGGTGGCAGGCGGTGGCAACCAGCGAAACGGCAGGGTAAGAATAATTATCGTAGCCGAAAAGTAGAGTAACAGGCGAAGCAATGGCCGCCGTTTCAAAAAGGCCATGATCCGCTCTGAAGGTTGTCGGCCAGGGCGTTGAATGAAGTGAATGCGCGGGCCGGTTGGGGCCGGAAAGCTTGAGTCCGCCAAGGGGCCGGTTTGCACCTCGAAGTAGCTTCGCCATTCATTCCGCTCACACTGCCCGGTTCATGAAAACGGCCACCATTGCCACGCATTTTGCAGCGTTTCCCGGCATTGGCGAAGTTGCGCGGCATACCGTTTAGACAGGGTATCTACTTGGGCGGCGACTATCTTGAGCCAGGGCTTTTTTTCATAGCTTCCGCGGCTAAAGCCCCCGTGGCCCTCATGATAAGCCAAGTATTGACGGTAGGTATCGGATTTGGCGATCTTGAGCCGGCGGTGACTCATGTCGGTATACCAACCGATGAAGTCGGTGGCATCACCGAAATCATCCCGGTGAGCGCCGCGGTTGCCGGTCTGTTCCATATACCAGTCCCAAGTATCATCCATTGCTTGAGGATAACCGTAGGCGGTCGATGGCCGACTCCACGGGATGAATCCCAGCAGGGTACGGCGGGGAGGCTGGGCATCGTTTCTAAATCCTGATTCCTGTTTGATGATTGCCAACTGAACATGGGCCGGGGTTCCCCAACGGGCCTCAACAGCCACCGCTTCCCGAAACCATCCCCGCCGCGCTTCGAAGATAGCGCAGATATTGTCCTGATGTTTGGGTGGGTCGGGGGTGCGCGAGAGCACCAGCCCGATGCCACTCACACCAATGAGTCCTGCTGCCAGGATAGCGCGGGGGTGCCGCCAGCGCCTGCGTTTGGCCCTATATTTCCACTTTGTGATCATTCCGTGAGGGCGGTAAAAACCATTTCAACATCCCATTTATCGAGGCTTGGGGTGGGGTATTACTGCACTTCGTCAAACTTCGGTAAGGCGTCCATCGTGCTGCACCAGTGTGGACGGGAGCCCCAGTAGATATGTCGCTGAGGAAGGGATTCAGGTTCCTCGTCTAGGGACCCGGCGGGAACGATGACAAACTCTCCATTGGGGGTGGTCCAGGGCAGGCGGGAACCACATTGGGTACAGAACCGGGTGGAAAAGCGTTCTGCTGCCGGAAGCTTGTACTGTTTGGTTAGCGATTCGCCGGTTAGCCAAGTCAGATTGGCGGCGGGGATCATCAGGTTGGCGGCATTACTGCTTCCGCTCGCCTTTCGACAGCGGCCACAATGGCAGTACTGAAAGAAGTGGTACGGTCCTTGAATCTGGTAACTGACTGCGCCACAGAGACAGCTTCCCCGGGTGGTTTGTGTGGACATGGCGACCCTCCATGAATGGCCGGTAGTTCATGAGCGAATTTCAACGGTTTGAGGCTCATGATATGACAGTTTGGGAGGCTGTGCAGTCTCGCCTTGCCCGCGCGGCAAGGGTAGGGTCAAGCCTACTGGGCCAGGTCCACCGGTGCGAACCGTCCTTTCTCCGGCGGGCCGAGGGTGTGCCGCCAGATCAATGTATTCGCCGATCTCGAACCGCCCGGTAAGGCGATCAATGAGCTTGAAAGTGTGGACAGGCCGGTGTCCAACTTGAAACACATGGCCGCCGATCTGGCCTCTCCGGGTGGGTAGTCTCTGCTGCCAAGGAGTTTCTCCCAATCGCGCCAGTCACCTTGCTCCACATCTGGCTCGCTGGCACGGTGAAAGTAGGGTAGATAATGTCGAATTCGGGGGTCCGCTTCGTCATCCAGTTCCAGCGAGGTCAACATGTGCAGGCCCGGGGGAATGGGGGACACCGTAACGCGGTCTCCATCGTTGCGGACCCAGAAGCAATCTCCGGCATCGCCCACCAGCAGGTTGAACGGACGGTAGGCGGTTGGGGCCAGCGCCGACAGTGCCGTTGCCGCTGAGCGGGCTGTGCCGTGGTCCAGGCCCTCCAGAACCAGTTCGCCCCGGCTGCGCTTACGGGGATCGGGTCCTAGGGTTCCCGCCCGGTTCATGATGACACACACGAGGCCGCTGTCATTGACCCCCATCCAACTGCCTCCGGCCAGCTCATCCAGTCCCGCTACCACTTCGGGTCGGTCGCTCCAATGGCGCCCCGGAGGCGCCCAAGGCCGGTCCGGCATCTCATCCCGGTTACCCGCCACTAACAATGGCCAGGCATGTTGGGGGCGGCGCAGTACGATCAACGTGCACATGGGTGGTTAGTGGCGATGGGAAGAGCAGACATGGGTGAGTTGTCCAGGAAGCAGAATCAGGTGCGGACGTCGATATGTTTCAGGCAGATAACCCCGAGGCAGGAGGCGATGTCCTTGTTGCTCGTGACCTTGGCCGTGTCATGGATTCGCCAAATCAAGTCTGGCGATACCAGGCGTTGTTTCTCCGCCCACGGTTTCTGTACGAAATCGTACACCCGATCCAGCCCCACGGTTGTAAAATGGCCGTGAATCTTGAAGCCCCTATTCTTTGGAATAAATGCCGCGTCTTGGTTTGCAGTGCAGGCATTGGACCTGTGCGATCGCGCCTCGGGTCTCTATCATAGCATGATATCTCTTTCACCCAAGTCTACCGGTTTACGGTAGCGGGCCGCGGCAACGTGATCATTGCAATGATCCCCCTTACCGAATCCCCATCCGTGGCCCCGGTTTGGCGCGATCGAACGGCCCGCCTTTGCTCGCTAACTCTCCCGGTTCATGCCACCAGGAAAACTTTCCTCGCGTGTGGTCGTGGAGACCCGGAGAGACGCTGCTACCGGGCCGGCCAGCCCCAGGTTGAGACACGAGCACTTGGCCTGATCGCGTTTTATGTAGTGTCACCACCTGTTGGATGTGATTGAAACCGATGTTTCTAGCAGACCGTCAACTGCCCTGCCTAGCCTTGTGGCTGGCAGTGGACATATCTTCGGCAGGACTATAAATAAGATATCAATTAAATTATGATATTCTATATATTCTGTTCTTGATAAGCGGCCCTGCATGCCCCTCGAGAAGGCTCCGGCGAGTGGGAGTTGAAGGCACGCGGGGACTGACTATCCACATGGGGGTTGAGCATGACTAAGATTGTGAGTTTTCTGTTGTGCGTGGCGGTAATGCTTGGGGGCACAGCTGCCCGTGCCGATGTCCTGGTACTGGTGCATGGTTACCTGGGCAGTGCCGCATCCTGGGAGGTGGGTGGTATCAACGAGGTCCTTGCCGCTAATGGTTGGCAACGGGCGGGGGTGGTTGCAGGCGGCCGGTTCCTGCCAGTGCCCGATAGCGGCCGGACAAAGCGGGTCTATTCGGTCGAGCTTCCATCCTTGGCGCCCTTATTGGTTCAAGCCGATCATCTACAGGGTATGTTACGGCAGATAGCCGGACTGAATCCCGGCCATTCGTTGGTTATTGCCGCTCATTCCGCGGGAGGGGTGGTAGCCCGCGTTCTGCTGGTGCGAGGAGGGGTTCCCAACGCGAAGGCACTAATCACCATCGCCAGTCCGCACCTGGGTACCCTGCGCGCTGTTCAGGCATTGGATGCTAGCGACACCCCATGGCCGCTCTGCCTGGTCCAGAATTTTTTCAGTAACGGAGCGTACCGGGTGGTGAAGGAATCCCGGGGGGTGCTAGTCGATCTCGCCCCTGCCGAGCCGGGCAGCCTACTGTTTTGGCTGAACGGGCAGCCCCATCCCGATATTACCTACCATTCCATCGTCACAACCGGGCCGGCAGGGCTCGGCGATGAGTTGGTTCCAGCGTTCAGCCAGGATATGAACAATGTCCCAGCCTTGCGGGGCAAATCATTGGTGACTCCGGTAGCGGCGAGTCACGGCTTGAACCCTCAGGCGGGGGCCGCATTAGTCCAGGCACTTGGCTCGTTGGGGGACTGAAGTGATGTCAGCGAAGCGCGGCCATGGCGGGGCGATAGTAAAGACTATCGTTGCAACACATAGCTTCCCGGGGCATCGCCGAGGGTTGCAAGCCCCAAACGGGGTATACCCATCGGTGGGGGTTGCTCTTTGCCGCCGGATTGGCTTGCCAGCCAGTCCTGCCAGGCTATCCACCAGGACCCCTCTCGGTACGAGGTAGTGTTCTGCCAGGTAATGGGATCCATATATCCGGCGCCCCGCGCCCGAGTTCCGATTTGGTAGGTTCGACCGGGGCGCCCGGGCTCACTGACGATGCCGGTATTATGCCCGCCGCTGGTGAGAACAAAGGTCACTTCTGGGCTGTTGGCGAGCAAGTGGATCTTATACACGGATTGCCAGGGTGCAACATGGTCCCTGAGTGTTGCCACCACGAATAACGGCACCCGGATATCGCTGATTGCCACTGGCTTGCCCTCGACCCGATACTTGCCCTCGGCAAGATCGTTGTTGAGAAAGATACGGCGCAGGTACTCGGAGTGCATCTGATAAGGCATTCGGGTTTGATCGGCGTTCCAGGCCATCAGGGCATGGGGAGGCTGCCTTTTTCCCAACAGGTATTCGCGCACCAGCCGCGACCAGATGAGATCGTTGGATCGTAGTAACTGGAAGACGCCAGACATCTGTTCGGTATCCAGTACCCCGCGGTCCCACATCATACTTTCCAGAAAGCTCACCTGGGCTTCGTTGATAAACAGCATCAGTTCACCCGCTTCACTGAAATCGGTTTGCGCCGCCAGCAGTGTGATGCTCTTCAAGCGCCGGTCGCCATCCCGAGCCATGGCGGCAGCGGCTATCATGAGCAGAGTACCGCCCAGACAGTAACCCACGGCATGCACCCTACGCTTGGGGAGTACTTCACCAATGGCCTCCAATGCCTCCCCTATGCCGAGCTTGAGATACTGGGCCATTCCCAGGTCACGGTCGTCACTGGTGGGGTTGCGCCAAGAGATTATGAATAGGGTGTGCCCCCGGCTCACCAGGTAACGTACCAGGGAGTTTTCCGGCGAGAGGTCATGTATGTAGTATTTCATGATCCATGCGGGCACGATCAGCAGTGGCTCGGCGTAGACTTCTTGGGTACTCGGCGAATACTGAATGAGCTCCATTAGATGGTTCCGGTAGATCACCTTTCCCGGTGTGATGGCAATGGTCCTACCCACCTCAAACTGCTCCAATCCGGCCGCCGCCTGTCCACGACTGTGCCTCAGCCAGTCGTCCAATAGATTTGCCCATCCACGCCACAGGTTCATCCCCCCCTCTCTCACGGTTGCTTCCACAACTTCGGGATTTGTAAGGGGAAAATTGGATGGAGATGCAATATCCAATAGCTGACGGGTCACGAACGTCACTATATCCTTATGACTGGCCGACAGGGCGGGAACTCCCATGGTGGCATTTGCCCACCACTGTTGGGTAAGCAGAAACGACTGATGAAATAGGTTGTATGGCCAGCTATGCCATCCGGGGGAGCGGAAACGGCGGTCCTGAGGCAAGGGGTAAATGGCGGGCGGCGATTGCGGGTCCATCAGGGTCTGATTCATGTAGATCCCTAGCCGCACTGCCTTGCGGATTGCCTTCTCCGCCAACCGGGCGTGTGTACCGGGTGACCAGGCGAGTTTCACCCACCAGTCTAGGTAGGCCAGGGGGATCACCCGTGGATCTAGACCCCCGGTAAAATTGCCGATATGGGCACAAAAAAGACGGTCGAGCGCCATGGCGACCTGGGGGCTGAAGGTAGTGGGCGGTAATGGATCTGGCGCTAGATTGTCCATCCTGGAGGGCGCCTTTGGAGTAATCGCGCCGTTAACCGGTTGCCCTGGTCCGGGCTCAGTTTCTGGGGTCCACTGTTCTTTCGGTGCCGAGCTTTGTTCCCTCATGGAACCCCTCCTACCGAAGTGGTGAAGACAGTTTCTAGGTTAAGTATAGGTGCAGCGGTATCGATTTCCCGAGTTGTTGCGAATTGCGCTGGCGGCGGGTCGGATCCGGCTGTTAGGCTTGTGATTTCAGCTATCACCCCGAGTCTGGACGAGACAGCCATGACGTTCGATTTCGACACCCCGGTGGATCGCCGGTTTACCGGTTCGTTAAAATGGGACCGCTATGGGGATCCCCGCATACTGCCGATGTGGGTGGCGGATATGGATTTTCGGGCACCGCCGGCGCTGATCGAGGCGCTTCGTGCCCGTGTGGATCACGGAGTCTTCGGATACACACAGGCCAGCGAGGCGGACCAAGCTGCGGTAACAGGCATGCTCGAGCGGCAATATGGCTGGGCGGTGACCGGGGAGTCCATCGTCTGGCTACCCGGCGTGGTTCCCGGTTTGTTGGCCAGCGCCAGGGCCGTAGGCGGCCCGGGAGACGGCATTCTCTGCCATACTCCGATTTATCACCATTTTCTCGAAGTGGCGGAACAGGCCGGCCGCCGCCGGGTTACCGTACCGTTGGTACGGCGGAATAATCGGTACACATACGACCTTGAAATAACCGAACAAGCCTGCGTTGGTGACCTGTGTTCGATGCATCTCTGCCATCCCCATAATCCGGTGGGTAGCGCCTGGCAGCGGGATGAGCTGTCCGGTTTGTTGGAAATCTGCGGCCGCCACGGACTCGTGGTGGTATCGGACGAGATCCATTGCGATCTGATCCTAGACCAGGATAGGGTCCACCTTCCGGCCGGCATGCTTGCCCCTCAAGACCTGCGAATGATTACGCTGATGTCCCCCAGCAAGACGTACAATTTGGCGGGGCTCAATTGTGCCTTCGCCATCATTCCCGATCGATCACTGCGCCGGGCTTTTGTCTCCGCACTGAAGAATGCCTCGATACTCAGCTCGCCCCTGGCGTTTACGGCGATGCGCGCGGCCTATGAGCAGTGTGGTGACTGGCGTGATGCATTGATCGACTATCTACGGGGCAACCGGGATTTTCTGGAAGCTGAAATCGCCAGCATCCCCGGGTTGTCGATGACCCACGTGGAGGCGACCTACCTGGGTTGGATTGATGTGAGTGCCTTGCCGGTTAGCTCCCCGGTTGCCTGGTTCGAGCGTCACGGCGTTGGACTTTCCGGCGGACTTCCGTTCGGCGACGGGAACCATGTGAGGATCAATTTTGGATGCCCGCGCCAGCAGCTTCGGGAAGCGCTGAGTCGGATCAGATCGGCAGTGAGAGAACTCTAAAACGCGTCAGCGAATTATTGTCCTCGGCCAAAGCGATCGACCGTGAACCCCCAGACACCGGCACCCTGGTGGCGGGCGATGCGTTCCTTGGCGTGGTATTCGAACGGTGCCTCGGGCAGGGCGAGCGCCCAGCCCTGTTCGATCAGATAACCCCCCAAATCCACTCCCTCGTTGAATCGAGACCGGCCCACATAGCAGCGGCCGTTGACGCTTCGGTCCGGGTTCTCGGTAGCCAGGAAACAATGGACGAATCCCTGAATCTTGAACTCGAGGGCTAGCACCGCGCGGCTGGCGCAGCGCACCGGCAAGAGAGTGCTGCGACAGTGCCTGGTTGTCTCGGGGAGGTATATACCCGATAGGTGCACCCGCCGCCCGGACACCAGCAGTGAGGCATCGTCTTGGATGATGGCGTAACTGTGGAGTTCTCCGGCAGCGGAGGCCAGCGCACAGGCCGCCAACCCCATCGCTAACCCAAGAAAATCACTCAGGAGCCTCGGCACCTATCCCCCCGATGGCAGCTATTGTCTTGGCCTCAAGCATATGCCAACAGTATAGTTTTGGGCGCGGTGTTGTGCATGAGCGGATGTGATGTGCCGGTAATTTCGGACCGGTTGCTGACGGCGGGGAATGCCTGTTGTTCAACACCCGGGGATGCCGATTTTCTATTTACCCGGCTGCCCGATTTGGGAAGACGGGTCAACCAGTCATGGTAGGCGAGAAACCGAATCCTTAGCGCGTTAGGTGATATCGATACGCACCCTAGTTAACCGGGTCAGGGTTCCGTGGTCTCATGCCAG
>JAGRGP010000125.1:21037-21967 GCA_020445415.1 Gammaproteobacteria bacterium
TCCCGATCAACGCTGCATATCTTCATGCGCGTATCCCGGGTTAAGATGGCGACTGTCCGACATGCCTAGATTGGGAATCAATGAACAAACCGGAACTGCTGTCTCCCGCTGGGACGCTGAAGAATATGCGATACGCGTTCGCGTATGGCGCCGATGCGGTTTATGCAGGTATGCCCCGCTACAGTCTGCGGGTTAGGAACAACGATTTTTTGGAAGCTAATTTGCGTATCGGTATCGCCGAGGCGCGCAGGCTAGGCAAACGGTTCTACCTAGCCTGCAACCTGATGCCTCATGGCGCTAAGCTCAAGACTTTTCTCGCCGATATGGCCCCCATTATCGAGCTGGGGCCGGATGCCCTGATCATGTCCGATCCCGGTCTGATAATGCTGGTACGCGAGCGTTGGCCGGGGCTGGCGGTGCACCTCTCGGTACAGGCGAATACCGTCAACAGCGCTGCGGTGAAGTTTTGGCGGCGCGCCGGGCTGACCCGTATCATCCTTTCCCGGGAGCTTTCCCTGGAGGAAGTCGCGGAGATCCGCCAGGAGTGTCCTGATGTGGAACTCGAGGTATTTGTCCACGGCGCATTATGTATTGCCTACTCCGGGCGTTGTCTGCTTTCGGGCTATTTCAATCACCGGGATGCCAACCAGGGTAGTTGCACCAATTCTTGCCGCTGGGACTACAAGGTGGGTGTGGATTGTGCCGGGCAGGAAGTCGGCTCATCGCTTCCGCTGAGCGGGGAAAGGCACCCGCGAGCCGACCATGTCTATCTCCTGGAAGAGCGCGAGCGCCCGGGAGAGTTCATGCCGGTTTTCGAAGATGAAATGGGTACCTACATCATGAATTCAAAGGATTTGCGCGCCGTGGAGCATGTGCAGCGTTTGGTGGAGATAGGGGTAGACTGCCTCAAGATCGAGGGTCGCACCAAGT
>JAGRGP010000126.1 GCA_020445415.1 Gammaproteobacteria bacterium
CCAGTCCGGCGCCATGTGCACCGCGGTACTCGACTGGGCACGGGCCCATGACGTGGGCTTTTCCCATTTCATCTCCCTGGGCGACAAACTGGACGTGGATTTTGCCGACGTCATTGACTACCTTGGAACCGACCCCGGTACCCGCGCGATCCTGCTTTACATCGAATCGGTGCGCAACGGCCGCAAATTTATCTCCGCGGCACGGGCTGCTTCTCGTAACAAACCTATCATTGTCATCAAGTCGGGCCGAGGTACCGAGGGAGCGCGGGCCGCGGCCTCCCACACGGGTGCTTTGGCAGGTATGGATGAGGTTTACGAGACGGTGATTCGGCGTGCCGGTATGCTGCGAGTGTATAACATTGGTGAGCTGTTCTCCGCCGTAGAAACCCTGGCCAGAGCCAGGCCGCTCACCGGTGAGCGGTTGGCAATCATGACCAACGGCGGCGGAATCGGCGTCATGGCAGTGGACGATCTCATCGAAAGCGGTGGAAAACTGGCCAATCTCAGCGAAACTACCCTCTCCGCTCTGGATGGGGCCCTGCCAGGCAATTGGTCCAAAGCCAACCCGGTAGACATCATCGGCGATGCCCCGGGCGAGCGCTACCTAAAGGCCGCCGAGATCTTGGCCCGCGCGCCCGAGGTAGACGCGCTCCTGGTAATGCACGCCCCGGTTGCCACGGCCTCTCCCATTGAGGCGGCCCAGGCGATCATTGACGCCGCCAAGCGAGCCGAGTGTAACGTGCTAACCAGCTGGGTGGGCGGCGAGGCGGTCCTGCCCGCCCGGCAGATACTCACCCATGCGGGTATCCCCACCTACGAAACTCCGAGCCACGCGGTTGGCGCGTTTATCCATATGGTCAACTACCGACGCAATCGTGAGATGTTGATGGAGACACCGCCCTCGGTACTCGAAGAATTCACACCCGACACGGTTACCGCAAAGGCCATCATCGAACGTGCCTTGAATCGCCCAAACGGCATGATGACCGAGCCCGAGGCAAAGGCGGTGCTGGCCGCTTATGGAATACCCACCGTGGAGACACGGATTGCCGACGATCCGGAGCAAGCCGCCGTACTAGCCAGTAATATTGGTTATCCCGTCGTCGTCAAGATCCTCTCAGAAGACATCTCCCATAAATCCGATGTGGGCGGAGTGGTGCTCAACCTGAAGACACCGGAGGCGGTGGAGCAGGCCACTCAGGGAATGCTGGAGCTGGTCCAGCAACGCCAACCTAGCGCCAAGGTACAAGGCTTCAGTGTACAGGAAATGGCGAAGCGGCCCGGTGCTCACGAACTCATCATCGGCGTTATCGGCGATCCGATCTTCGGTCCGGTGATTCTGTTCGGTCAAGGTGGAACCGAGGTCGAAGTGGTCAAGGACAGTGCCATGGCACTCCCCCCACTGAACATGAACCTGGCCAGGGATATGATCAACCGTACCCGGATCTCCCGCCTGCTGGCAGGTTACCGAAACCGGCCGGCAGTGGACATGGACCAACTCTGCCTAACGCTGATGCGGGTGTCCCAACTGGTCATAGATATCCCCGAAATCTTGGAACTGGATATCAACCCTCTGTGGTCTGACGAGAACGGCGTGCTTGCCCTGGATGCCCGCATCCGAGTAGCGGCAGACGATGGTACTCGGCAACTGGCAATCCGTCCCTACCCCAAGCAATTGGAGGAATGGTTCGAGACTCGCAGCGAACGCCGGGTGCTTCTGCGGCCGATACGTCCCGAAGATGAGCCTCGCCATCACGAATTCATCTCCAGGCTATCGCCCGAGGACATACGGTTCCGATTTTTTGGCTCCGTGCGCAGCCTACCCCACTCGGAAATGGCGAAACTGACCCAGATCGACTACGACCGGGAGATGGCCTTTATCGCTACGGGAACCGACGGACAGGGGCGGCCGGAAACCCTGGGGGTGGTACGCACTGTGACTGACGCCAACAATCATACCGCCGAATACGCGGTCGTGGTGCGTTCCGACATGAAGGGTGAAGGGCTGGGTTGGAAACTGCTATCCAAGATGATTGGCTACTGCCGGGATCGCGGAACCCGGCAGCTGATCGGCCAGGTCCTCGCCAACAATCGCAAGATGCTGGGAATGGCGGAAGCCATGGGCTTTACCATCTCACCGGCAGACGAAGAGGGCGTGAAGAAGGTCACTCTCGACTTGGCGAGTTTTACGGCAACCAAGCAATGAAAAGCTTTCTGTGGGATAACGGCCATCCATCCACTGGGGACCTTGTTTGCCGGACAGGCACGATCTTCGTCGCGCTCCTCTTGGCCGCCCTGCCGGTGCAAGCGGATCAAGATACCGATACCGTGTACCGGCTCGACTTTAGTGACCCCGCCGCTTGGCAACCGCATAACTTCAACAAGGGACTCACTCGCTACACGTTTGTCCGCCAGAACAGTCAGGCGGTGGTGCGGGCGGAGAGCCGAGGATCGGCCTCGGCACTCACCCGGCGCATTAGCGTCGATCTCAATAAGACACCCTATCTTTACTGGAGCTGGCGGGTAGACGGTGTTATCCACAATCTGGACGAACGTCGCAAATCCGGTGACGATTACCCGGCGAGGATCTATATTGTGAGAAATGGTGGCTGGCGGGCCTGGGACACCATTGCCATTAATTACGTCTGGTCTAACAACCAGCCCCCGGAAAGTGCCTGGCCCAGTGCCTATGCGGCCCAATCGATGATGCTGGCGGTGCGCTCTGGTCAGCCAGAGCCAACCCGTTGGTACCATGAGCGCCGCAACGTTAAACAGGATTTCAAGGATCTGCTCGGCGAAGATGTCGAGCGCGTCGATCTCATAGCCCTGATGACCGATAGCGATGACACCCGGCGTCAGGCATCCGCTTGGTATGGAGAGATCCGCTTCGAGGCAAACTGAGCCGAATCCCCGGCCTCAGTCTTGACCTCCCGCCCCGGCGGGCTGTGCCCTTTTTAGTCTATCGCACTCGGCTTCCGCGGCCTCGGCTCTTGCCAGTGTCTTTTCGTAATCCTCGTAGGATTCGTCCAACGCCACGCTCAAGGTTGCCAACTCGGCCCGCAAGGCGACGACATCCGGGGGGGTATTGGCTCCCCCCTCCGCGGCTTCACACTGTTGCTCCACCAACAGTTTTTCGAGCATTGCAATCTTTCCCAAGGCCATTTCGAGTTGCTCTTTAGCATCGTCACGCTCTCCGCGCACCTGCTCCAGCGCTTGGATTAGGGCATGTTCACCCTGCCCCTGGGGAAGTGCGCCGTCCGATTCAGCATCGGCCTTGGACATGCCGTCCTGATCCCCGCTATGAGAGCTGTCAGTATCTGCAAGGTAGGTATCGAGCATCTCCTGGGAGAGCCCGGAAATGCCACCCTTCAACAAGACAACTTCTATACCTGCCTCAATCAGCAGGAAGGCAGCGGTGGTACTGGACTGCTCATCCTTGCAACAGACGATATGGCAACTTTCTTGAGACAGTTCGGCCAGCCGCTCACGCAACTGGCTGAGAGGTATATTGACGCTACCGGGAATATGTATCGTCCGAAACTCCGAGGTCCGGCGCACATCCAGCCATACCGCACCGGCCGTTGCCAGTTCTTGAGCTTCCTGAAAGGCTACCGATCGAAACAACGAGTTTTTGACATAGTTGGAAAAATCTTCAGCCGATAGCTGCAGCAGTATCCCGCTCTCTATCATGGTTACGGTGCAACCCCGGGGCCGGTTCGACAGTAAAGCCTCCTCTCCGAAACACTCCCCAGGACCCAGTTCCGCGAGCAGCTCCGTGTCGTCGTCGTTAGTTGTCCGGCTCACTTGGCAGGAGCCCCGATTAATCAGATAGAAGCAGTCACCCGATTCACCTTGCCGCGTTATCTCCTGGCCCGCTTCCACCTCAACCGGGGTCATACGCCGCATAACCGCTTGAATATTGGCCGGTGGGATCTGCTGGAACACCCGAGATCTCAGCAACTGCGTCATCCAGTCGCCGCCGGTGTCCTGGGAATGGTCTTTCTGGCTCGAGACGCGTTCGGCCTCCTTGAGCAGCGGCATGAGCCGGGTACCCTCGACTCTCGCGATTTCGCACTGAGATTTGGCGATCGCAGAACACTCCCTGGGTATCCGATGGGCAAGCGGGAACTTGGCTAGATTACTACCCCCGACCACCACATCCAGTTCCACCCGCTCGCTCATCAGGCTTACCCTGCCGGACAACAGGTAGATATGCTGCTGGTCAGTGTCCCCTTTACGGAACAGAAACTCGCCCATACCAATGCTTTCAAACCGAATATCCGCGCTCAGCCGCTGCAGTGCACCGGGCGACAAGGTATTTAACGGAATGAACTTCCTAAGATTCTCTGCAACACCTTTGCTCGGCACTTTCGCCATGAGGGCAGCTCCGATCTAATCCAGTCTCTCCACTCCCCGCCGAAGCAGGCAGAATGTTCCAGGCCCGTAACGCCTTGATCCTAGCCGCCGAATGGCTTTAGGTTTCATTAGACCTGCCTTGATCAACACGGACAATCCTTCAGAATGCATGACTCAAACATCGGCAATCCCCGCCCGGCGGAAATCCCTCCAGTACTACCGCTAACGGCGCCTGGCCCCCTCGGGTACCGTGGGTTAGCCTCACTCCACGCCACACCGCGGACCTCACCCCCACGCTTATTCAATTCTGAACACGCCGATGACTCTCGACTCACGGATACCAACATCGGTTTGCCGCCGAGCCGGATGCAACCTTGCAGTGATAACGGCAACCCTCTAGGGAAGCTTTACCGTGTCAACGGTGTTGAAATTACAGGAAGTGATCATGTTCACGGTCGGCTTGAAATTTTACATACAATTATGTTTGTATGCTGCCCTGACCGACAGCTTGATCCACCTAATTGGTGAAATCTATGCCCAAAAAAACCAAGCAAGATAGCGAGAATACCCGTCAGGTGTTACTGGATGCGGCGGCGGCGTTGTTTATCCACCAGGGTATCGCGAAGACCACACTGAGCGATATCGCCGCCCAAGCCGGCCTGACCCGGGGAGCCGTCTACTGGCACTTTTCCAACAAGGAGGACATCATCCGCCTGTTGTGGGAACGCAATGCCGGAGAACTTCATCATACATTTCTGGAGCAACTGTCGGAGATCCGCTCCAGCAACCATCCGGATCTGGCATTTCGAGACGCGATTACTGGGCTCATGCGCCGGGTTGCGAATCAACCCGCTGCGGGATTGGCCATTCGGATCATGATGCACTGTGTGGAATTTACCGGCGAACAGGCTGATCTACGACGTTTTCTCCGAAGCCGACGCAATGAGTTACAGGGTGCGATTCATCGGGCCCTGATGTATCTCGAACAACAACACCTACTGCGGGCGCAGTTGTCCTTGAAACTGCAGGCCCAGTGCCTCATGAGCTACCTCTTCGGACTGGTACACCAGCACCTGGAACCTGGCCATCACCCGTTGCATCTGGCCCGTGATGGCGAGGCAATGCTGGAGCTTCTTCTCGACAGCATACTACCGGTGGAACCTTCTCAACACCCGGATTCAACCGGCCGATAGGCAACGACGGGTAGCGCCGGCTACGGTAAACCGTCGGTGGAGTAATCTCACCTCTATACTCACCCGTGCGGTTTCTCTACACTAGCCCGCTTACAGTCGGATAGCCTAGCGAATCCCGCCGGATATCCATCAATTAATCTCTCGACCGGCGCTCCCAGCAATATGTCCAAACGCACCTCTATTCGTAAAACCAAGATTGTCGCAACAATCGGTCCTGCCTCCGATTCACCGGCCGTTTTGGAGGCCATGATCAAGGCAGGAATGAGCGTTACGCGGCTTAATCTCAGCCATGGCACCCTGGAGGAACACAAACTGCGCATTTCCCGCATCCGCGAGGCTGCGACCAAACTTGGCGCTCCGGTAGCGGTGATGATAGATACCCGGGGGATCGAAATACGCACCGGACGCATCCCGGGAGGAAGTATCGAATTGGTAACCGGTGCCGACTTTTCACTATTCACCGACGGCCGACCGGGGGATCAGGGTGGCGTATCGGTCACTTATCAACGCCTGTCGATGGAGGTTAATCCCGGAGACACCATACTGCTGGATGATGGCGCAATGGAATTGACGGTACGCGCAACTGCGGAGCGGGAGGTTCGATGCCGGGTGATCGTGGGCGGAATACTGCGTGAAAGCAAAGGTGTCAACCTACCGGATACCCGGCTCTCCGTTAGTGCCATTGGTCCGGAAAGCCGAGAGGACGTACTGCGTGAACTCACCTTTGCCGCGGAAAACGATGTGGATTACATCGCCGCTTCGTTCATCCAAAGCGCCGACGACGTGAACGGTATTCGAGAGGTACTGCATGAGCACGGTATCGTTATCCCGATTATCGCGAAAATCGAAAACCGGGCGGGTGTCGAAAACCTGGAATCGATTATCGCGGCAGCTGACGGCATCATGGTCGCCCGAGGGGACATGGGAGTGGAGCTGCCCATGGCCGATGTACCCAGCATGCAAAAGAAGATCATTCGCCTCACGGTATCCAACGGTAAACCGGTTATCACCGCGACACAGATGCTCGCATCCATGGAACGCAATCCCAAACCCACCCGTGCCGAAGCCAGCGACGTTGCCAATGCCATCCTGGATGGCAGCTCGGCCATTATGCTATCGGGTGAAACAGCCGCGGGAGACTTTCCGGTTGAATCGGTTAAAACGATGGACAATCTGGCAGCCCGCGCCGAAGCGTCGTTAAAGGAGTACGGTTATCTCCAGAATATCCTTCCCCACCCCTCCAATGTAGTCACCGAGGCCGTAAGTCATTCAGCGGTACGCATGGCGGATGAGCTCGCGGTAGGCGCGATCATCAGCCTGACAGAAAGCGGCTTCACATCCCGATTGATCTCCAAGCACCGGCCGGAATGCCCAATACTGGCGGTCACCTCATCCCCGGCAGTGGCTAGACGGCTATGTATGAACTGGGGTGTGGTGCCGGTCTTGGATCAGACCTCCGCGACCGATGATGAACGGATTGCGTTTGCCACGCGCAGGGCCCTGGAGCTGGGCATCGTGAAAGAGGGAGAAACTCTGGTTGCAACGTGCGGATATAGCCAGACCACCGGCGGCACCAACATGATCAAAGTCATCACCGCCGGCTCGTGAGCCACGCTCGATTCCCGGGCAGCCTGGCCAGCCCCTGCGGAAACTCGCGGGCTGGCAACCTTATTAATCTCCGTGAATCAGTTTCGCCGCTTGGGCCTGCCACTGATCACGGGCAATCCGTCCGATAAAGCGCTTTCCCAAAACATCGGCCTCGATGCGCGCGATGTCTGGCTCGGTCCATGCCAGGATCTGCTCGAAGGTAACGATACCGGCTTCCCGCAACCGCTGCTGCATCATCTTGCCAAGGCCCTGAATGCGCGTGAGGTCGTCTGCCACCGGGGTGCGCTCTTGGGGCAACAACGGCATGCTGATTCCCACGGCTACGGCCTCTGCTGCGGCCTCCACCGCGGCCTGCCCCAAAAATGGGATCTGGGGGATCGTGTCACTGCCGTCTTTTAACCACTTGCGGTATTGCTCGAGGTAGCGGATCTGCAGTTCGCAGCCTTGCTGGACCCACAGTCGGTACTGGTCCAAAAACTGCCGCCCACCCTGAACCCATTTTCCTTGCAACAGCCCGTAGCCCGCCAGCCAGGCCTGTCGCATCGACCTACCGACCTCTTTGTCAAACACGTCGGGAGAAAAAACCGGGTACAATTTCATCGCTAAATTGAAGCTCATGGGATTACTCCTCAACAAGGTGTTTACGGTCACCACCGATCCGAAAAACGACGTGGCCGCCATCCTTTCGGAGGGCGGCCACCCATCGCTCAGCGGAAAATGTAAAGCCTCTTAATCATGCGGCCTTCGTGGTGACCAGACTGATGCTTTCCTGAGCCAGCTTCTTGGCATCTGAGTTAATTTCGATCCCCAGATCGGTTACTGCTTTAACGTCGCTGATGATCTTCTCGCCTACCACCCGGGCCACATCGCTCTGTTTGCTAACGAAAGCCTGCAGCGACTCGGCGTCCTTGATTTCGACAAAGGTCTTGAATTGCTCTACGCCCAAATCGGAATAGCTTTTGGCGATCTCCAACTGCAAGGCAAAGATTTTTTCGCAATTGGCCATGGAAAGTTCAGCGTACTGCTGCATCTGAGCAAAGACCTTCTCAGGAAGAACAGCAAAGGAATCAAAAATTTCAGTGTTCATGATGTATACCTCAATCAGTTGTGGGTAGAACGATTCAGCTCTATGTTGCATTGCAGCATAACGCATTTATTTGTGCGGTGCAACATTTTTTTCGAGACGATATTTATTACATATAATATATTATTTATTTTAGTAAGTTATGGAATATAATTAAATTTAATATTAAGATTTAACCAGTCGAAATTGCTCAGAGATTAACAAAAAACAGGGGCTCATCTCGACCCACCAACAGCGTCCCACTTTTCGAGCCGAGAGGACTGGTGTACTGTCTGCAAGGATCAACCGGTCCATCGGTCAGGCGTGAAACGCACTGGGAACAGTAAACGGAGCCCTTAGACGGCGGCTCCAGTCCAATTCGAGGAGATTGACAGGGATAACCATGGCAGCAACAGCGACCGAAGAGCATCAGCCCGTAGCCACCGGAATCCGGATCAGAGAGATATCCACGAGTAATGTCTGGCAATGGTTGTCCGCCGGCTGGAGTGATATTCAAAAGGCACCAGTGGCCAGCCTGCTTTATGGCGCAAATCTGGCCGTTCTCAGCATTGCGATAACCTTTTCGGTACTGATCTCCCGCAGCTACTACTTGCTTCCCTTATTGCTGGCTGGATTCTTGTTGGTCGCCCCATTTTTCGGCATAGGCCCATACTCCCTCAGCCAGCGCCTAGAGCGCGGGGAGAAGCGTCCGGGACTCCGGGACGCGATCAGTGCCTGGACTGGAAACAGCGTTCAACTGCTGAATATGGGAATAGTGTTAGTGGTTTGCCTGCTGGTTTGGGCGATGGTGGCAAACCTGGTTTTTGTCCTGTTTCAACCAGGGCCAACTCCCGCGAATTGGATGGGGTTCGTAACGATGCTGCTGGGAACCTGGGGGGGTGTACAGCTGCTGGTTGTCGGCACCTATGCGGGCGGAATCATCGCCTTGGTCGTCTTCGCGATCAGCGCGGTCTCCATACCGATGTTGATCGACAGGCAGGTGGGGGTCTTCGAAGCCATCAATACCAGCTGGTTAGCAGTTCGTATGAACATTGCGCCGATGCTGCTTTGGGCGGCAATCCTGGTGGCGATCATCTTGTCTGGGTTTCTTACCCTCTACCTCGGCCTGATTATCGGCTTCCCGCTGGCGGCCCATGCCACTTGGCACGCCTACCGGGATCTGGTGGTGTACTGCGACTAACCGGAACCGGCTAGCTGGAACGCGGTGGATTCTTTATGAATTCGCCGATGGTTCGGTACAGGCGGCGGCATTGATCCCGCGCCAGGTCCTCGACATTCATGAAGGCATGAATCATGTCTGGAAAATCTAGATGATTGACTGTGGCACCTGCCTTTCGTAATTTCGCTGCATAAGCAAAACCTTCGTCACGCAAGGGATCAAAACCCGCCGTTATCAACAAAGTGGCGGGAATCTGACGCGGAAGGGACGCATAGAGTGGCGACACCGATTTGCGATCCTCTCCCTGCTGGAAATAGTGATCGAAGTACCAGGCTATTCTGGACCTTTCCAGCAAAAATCCCCTGCCGTTCGAATCCATGGAGGGAAAACTCATCGTGTAGTCTACACAAGGATAGATAAGGACCTGCTGATCGAATTGCAGCTGCGAATCGGTTACGCTGAGCGCGGTCAAGCTGCTGGTGAGCGATCCTCCCGCGCTGTCTCCACCTAAAATCAGGCGCGAGTTCACTCCAATATCCTGGAGTACCTGATGGCGGTTTACTACCGCCTGGCGACAATCATCAAGGCCATCCGGATAGGGATGCTCCGGAGCCAAGCGGTATTCCACCGAGATAACTACGCAATGTCCAGCAAGCGCTAATTTGCGGCACATCGGGTCGTAGAGCGGCACACTACCCGCCATGTGACCCCCGCCATGAAAATATATCAGCACGGGGAGTGCCGATTGAGGAGCGGGCGAATAAACTCGTACGGGTATGGCTCTACCCTCGGCCTGGATATGCCTATCTTCCGCAAACGCGATATCCGGAACATCACTTACGAATCGGGCTAAGCTGTCGAGGTTAGTACGCGCCAACTCAGCGGTGCTAGCCATACCAGAGGACTCAAACTGAGCGATTAACTCGTTGACTTGCTGCAGGAAGGGCTGTAGTCCGTCAAACAACTTTTCCATTGAAGACCTCATAACGATAACTGCCAGGCATTGCCTGGCAGTTATCCGAGTGGCGAGCGATTCAGCTAGATATCCAACTTACCGGCGGCATCCTTCAACGCTCTGGCTTGTGCCGGCCAGGTCGAGGGATTGAATCGGCGGTAACGGGAGTCCTCCTTGTCCAGCAGCGCCCGGATCTGTTCCGCCTCCATTGCCCCGAGCATGGCATAACTAATGATGCCCTTGGACTGCAGGAATTTCGCCAATGCAGGACCGATTCCATTGATCTGGGTCAGATCATCCACCGGTACCGGCTGCTTAGTACTGCTAGCCTCTGAATGGCTGGTGGTGTTGGAAGTGGCCTCGCCAGGGGACGAAGGCGTGGTAGCTGCCTGCGCTTTCGATACCGCGGGAGACTGGCTATCCTTTACTTTGGCTGCTCCCTTGTCCATCTTGACGGATACCTGTTCGGATGAGGAGGGCTTTTCTACCTTCACTTCGGCGCCAAGACGCGCCTTGACATACGAACCCGGCGCTTCTTCGAGTACCTTGTACTTGCTACTGCCGGGCTGGCGAGCGGCAATCATGTCACCACTGCACTGGGAAACCCAGCGCTGCCATTCAGGCCACCAGGATCCCGGATGCTTTTCAGCCGCGTTTGCCCAACTGTCAGGATCTGATGGAAGCCCGTCGGTCACCCGGTAATCGTACTTTTCCGCTTCCGGCGGGTTAATAATACCCGCGATGTGGCCAGATCCCCCGAGGATGAATCTAACGGGACCCGAGAAAAGCCGAGCGCCGACATAGGTTGATTTCCAGGGCGCGATATGATCCTCCACCGTGGATACGAAGCAGACCGGAATATCGATGGTTGAAATATCGATAGCAACACCGCCCACCGTCAAGCCACCTGGTTTGCTTAACAGATTTTTTTGGTACATGTTGCGAAGATACCAGCTGTGCATCTTGGCGGGCATCCGGGTTGAATCCGAATTCCAGTAGAGCAAATCAAATGGCCTGGGATCATTGCCCAACAGATAGTTATTTATATAAAACGACCAGATCAGGTCATTAGCCCGCATCAGGTTAAAGGCACCCGCCATCGCCGAGCCTTCCAGATACCCATCCTGCTCCATGCGCTGTTCCAGACAACTGATCTGCTCCTCATCGATAAACACGCCCAGTTCACCCGGATCACCAAAATCCAACATAGTGGTGAAATAGGTAGCGCTCTTGATTCGATCATCGCCCGTGGCCTTCATGTAGGCCAGAACCGTGGTCAATAGGGTTCCGCCGATACAGTATCCAATCGAGTTGATTTCGCTTTCGCCGGTGATCTCTTCCACAACATCCGTCGCGGTGATAACGCCTTCCTTCAGGTAATCATCGAACGCGGTATCGCGATAACTCTCATCGGGATTGATCCAGGAGATTACAAATACCGTATGCCCTTGCTCGACCAACCACCGCAACAGCGAGTTCTTGGGCTGCAGATCCATAATGTAGAACTTATTGATCCAGGGTGGTACCACCAATAACGGCCGCCTGAATACTTGCTTGGTCGTCGGAGTGTACTGAACCAACTGAAACATGCGATTTTGGAACACTACCTTGCCGGGGGTGACAGCGACGTTCCGGCCCAGCTCAAAGGCTTCTGCATCGGTCATTTGTATCTGAAGCATTCCTTTACCACGCTCCAGATCCTCCAACATGTTCTTTAATCCGTGCACCAGGCTGCCACCCCGAGTCTCAACGATCTTTTCCAATACGGCCGGGTTAGTCAGCGCGAAGTTGGTGGGAGACATCGCGTCCAGATAGCGTTCGGTGAAAAAACGCACCTTTTCGCTGGTCCGCTCGTCCAGGCCATCCAGGTCGGATACCAGTTCACGCATCCACTGAGAGGCGAGCAGATATGACTGCTTGATATATCCAAATGCAGGCTCTTTCGCCCAATCTTCATGGCGAAACCGGCGATCCGCCGGGCTTTCCGTGATCACGGGCGATGACTCTATACCCAGGAAACTCAGTGCACTGCGCTGATACAAATCCAACGACTTATGCCAGTAATTGACGTGAGACGTCAGTAATTTCTGAGGATCCTGAATAGCCACGGTAAACCACTCAGCATATAGATCCTTAAGTTTGAACGGATCCAAGTCCAAATCATCATAGGTCTTGGAAAAGTTCACCATTAAGTCTTCCACTCGCTGAAAATTATCTTGAAGACCCTGGGCAAGCTGCACGAAATCCAGAGTATTGAGGTCTTGGTTGGTCGATGCGCTCATAGTCGGGTGGTTCTCTAACAGTTACTTAAGACTACTGCTCGGAGGGACGAATGTGGCCGACTTAAACACTGTCCGCCACGCGATTAGGTCGCTAATAACAATGCAAACGGCCTACCCTGTCAAGTCAGTACTCGGGGCAGGCCGCCGCATCACCGAAGCAGCATTAGCCCATTTTGCTGATGGCTTCCTTGATCTCCTTGATGGCATCCGCAAAACGCTGATTGACAACCTGAGCAATCTGTTCCTGGTTGTTTTTCACCAGCTCGCTGAGCTCGGTGGAATTGGCTACCGCCTTTTCAAACGCTGCCTGAACCAGTTCGGTTTGCTTCTCGGCAACCTCTTTCGGGCTTGTGGAGCCTGCCAGACTATTAGCCGCCTCTGTCGCATCGGCCATCGCCTGCTTGAGGATTTCTGACTGATAACGGAGCAACTCCTGAGTGCCCGAGAAGGCAGCCTGATTAGCGGCGACCAAGGCTTCCAAATTCTTTTTTTGGGACTCAATAAACGACTCGCTATCGATATTCGGAAGACGATAAGCAGAAAAACCACCCTTCAGTTGACTGAGAAAGGCCTGCGGATCATATGCCTTCAAAATACTAGAAAAATCAAACGGATTGCTCATATTTATCACCTTGTATGTGGATCGATTGCTAACAATTGCTGCACTGCACAAACTGTGACTGCGATTATTATACTTAGGCACCGCTTTCGTCAAGCATTATTTTGTGCACTGCACAAAATAATGCTTGGAGGTGTTAAGCAAGACCCAGTGAAATCCGAAATGCCTGCCCCCTAACTCAAGATTCATGCCTTATCAGAATCGTTAAGAGGCCAAAACCTTATGATCCCAAACACCTACCCGTGAGGACACACCCACCGGTCCCTGCTATCCCAACCTGTTCAGCAGGAAGGGGCTCCTCCTCGATTGATCGCAGAAAACGGCAGACTTACAATCCGTGGAGCGAACACCCCACCCCGCCACTCGACTTTTCCATACTGACCGGCGTATTTAACCGGGCTTAGCTAGGCCGCACCCACCTTCGCCAAGGGGTGTGTATCGACAAAATGCTTCAACGCCAACCTTAGGGTAAGCGCATGCTTTTTGTCTCCCCGTCTCACCGCCGTTTCGATGTCTTCGAGAATAATACGGCGGATCATTGGCACACCCTCTTCCGAGTGAACCAAGTAACACCCCAATTCCGCCGCGACGATCTCGGGGATATGTTCATGTTCCGCGATCGCCTCGACCTCTTCCTCACTCAGATCACAGAGGCCCACACAATCTTGATAGGTTAGCATTCTACAACCCTCCACCTGACCCTACTTACAATCTAGTGCCGGATCTTCTGCGGTACAAGCGCCGTACACCAATTGCGGGGCTTTCCATGATCTGGATCAGACATTTTCACGGCATCACCGTGGAATTGCCCAGCGCAGTCAACGCCTGTCTAAGCTCACAGCGAATTAGGACCGCGCTGGTCGATCGCCGGCTCTTCGCTGCTTGGCCAGCCAAAAAGCAAAATATCCCCGGGGTTCCTCGTGGCCGGTGTGAAGATAATAAAGCGTGTAACTGTTCTGCAGGCTGGAGGCAAGCATCCTGCCAGCCGGAACGGTACCACAAAACAAAATGGTGTCTGTGTCGGTGAGTTCCAAACCATCATCCGGAAGCATGATACTCGTCCCCCTCCGCTGCAAAACCAACGGCAACACTTCCAGGCGGCGAGTTCGATCAACCGGGGATCTCAGTACATCTCCCAGTGTGATCGGGACACCACGCCGCTGCAAACTTACAATTGCGGTGCCCGCGCTAGCCAACGATAGCGTCCAGAATCTTGGCCGTCTCCCTGTAAAAATCCTTTCGGTGCGATCTACAACTTCTCCAATTCTCGCTCGCCCTTCGATGCTGCGCAGATAGATTCTGAGGTCGAGAAACAGGGGAGCGGTCAGCGCCAGTAGAATTCGGCGCGCGGTGATCAAACTGGGCTGCATGATGAGATTGGCCCGAGCACCGCTGAAAGCCAGTTCGTTTTCGTGATGATTTTGGCGTACCACTGAGAAAACCAGCGGATTCAATTTCCGGGTACTTAGCAGAATACCCAGGTTATCCTCATCACAGTCAGTTCCGGCAACAATGCCAACCGCATCCTCGATTCCCGCCTCACGCAAGGTACTGGTCCCGGCCCGCCCCATGACCCGGTGCAATTCGCTATCCGTCGGTACTTGATCGGGATCGACGACCACGGTCTCGATATCTCGCTCCTTAAGTGCCGAGGAAATCGCCTTTCCCATGCGTCCATAACCACAGAGTATCCATTTACCCAGAGGGGGTACCGGAGGTTTCTCCAAGTCAGTACTCAACGCTCCGACCAGCCAGTCCTCCCACGCATAAAGCAACGGTGTGCAGATCGCCGTACGAAGTTGACGTGCGAAAATTTCATAAGGATCGACAATCGTCACCTCCCCAACCGTTTCCAGATACTCACGGTTTTGTTGTGTCGTGGAGCGACAGACAATGCGCACGGAGGGATTCAAGGTGCGCGCCATCACCGCGATTTTCAGGTTGGTATCCTCACTGGGTGTAAGGGTAACCACAGCACGGCAATCCGTCCGCGTAACACCGGCATCAATCAAATGTTTTGGAACGCTTGCATCGGCACACAACCCCGGCATGCTTATGCGGTAGTCCCGCAAGCCCAGCGCCTTGATGCGTTCCGTATCGCTGTCGATGACGACCGCCGTGCAATAATTTTCGCTGAGTCCACGTGCCAGCAGACTTCCAGTATCTCCGAAACCGCAAATAATAAAGAAAGGGTGGGAGATGCGCTGCACACTTCTGGCAAAGCGTCGCTCCGCGAGGGCAGTCAATAATTCCGGATGTTGAATAAGCCGTATAAACGAGCCAATGGCGTACAGCCACGCAATCACGCCAATGTACAGGCAAATGGTAGCCCACAACCGTTGCGCATCACTGAATGCTCTGGGGATCTCCCCAAATCCGGTCGTCGTAGCACTGTAGGTAAAAAAATAAAACGCATGGTAGAGATTCATCCTGCCATGCCCTTCGGCACCCTCTTCGCCCGGTATCAGTGCCATACCCGTGATTCCGATCGCGTAGGTCGCCAACAAAACCAGAAATGGAGTGCGCATGTTGCGCAGAATGATGGCTGATACCCGGTCTAGTTCGGAAGTTGCCGCCAACGTGGTTACCCCTTGTCCCTAGCCCTCAGCGTCGAGACATCAGCGTATCGGAGACCAGCATAAGTACCGAAACCCCATTCGCCACCAGCGCGCCATAGGCGAGGGAAACAATTGCCACCATCTTGTCATGACCAGGCACCACATCCATTCCACCCTCCAGTACCGCCCATACGGACACCGCCAAAATCAACTGGAGATTGGAAACCAAACTGGTGGAGAGCAGAACCGCACCGATCTGCGAACGGTCGCCAATCTTCAGTCCGGTAGTCAGCAAGCTAACGAGAAGTGCCGCGAATAACATCCACAGACTGTGATGACCCGGATTGGCCAACTCGCCCACGACAAATCCAACGTTCAAAGTGAGGGCGAGGACAATGAAAAAGCCGAAGATGATCTTTTCTAGATTCATGGGATATAAGATAGAAAACGAATTGATATTTTTCCATGTAAACAGATCCAGCCCATATTAGAAATTTTCTAACCTGAGGATGACAAGGGGATCGAATTAACCCTGAGTAAAAAACCGGTAGCAGATTGCACTGGGAGCATTGTCTACAAGTGGGCACGGCATGGGCTTAAGGTATGCGAATCAATGGTCGATAAAACCACATCGGTTTTTGTCTCCGACAATTCCAACCGACTGGCTTAACCACTGAGTAATTGAAACAGCGAATCTTTAGTTTTCGCCAAATAAAGAGATCATGCTAGTACCTAAAGATCACAACACAGCAAAAATAGATTGGGTACGCTCTAGTGATTTTATCCAGTGTTTGGCATTATGGGCGCGGATGCTCGAACCGACCGCTTCACCCTAATTAAATACAGATCTAGAGGAATATATGATGGTACTAGAAAAATCCGCAAAGAAAAAAGTCGCGACACGAACCGCTAAAAAACGAGTTGCCGGTAAAAGAATGGCAAAAAAGGCAGCTCCTGCGGTACAGCAAAAATCTCCTACGCAAGACGCAGAAAAAACTTTTGCCCAGGCTCGGATTCAATTAGCCAAGACTCGTGAAAGTGAAGTTACCAAGGCAAAGAAAGAAGCCGAAAAACTACAGTTGCAGCTAAGTAAAACCATAGAGCGGCAGAAAGCGCTGCAGGAGAAGAAAGCTGCGGCAATGCAGAAAGCCTCCGAGAAAAATACTCAGGCTATCAAAAACCAGGTGGAGCGCGCACGACTGGCGGTACTGGACATTGGAACCAAGATTAAGGCCATGCGTGAAGAGATAAAGAATGCACGGTCCGCCCATAACGCGGCAAAGGCTGCACATAAAAAGCATTTGGCGATGGAAAAGTTACTCGACAAGTTTGAGAGGGATTGGGCCAAGCGTACCGCCGCTAAACCCAAAGCCACTCGGCGGCCCCGAAAAAAGGCCGTTGCTACCCCCAAGACTCCATCCGTGACGGAAGCCTCTAGCTAATCGCTGGTAAATCTGCAGGCGGATATCACCGTTTAAGGAATACCGAGTGGCCGGCTTGTCCGTGGCACACCGTTGGCGATCGGCTCTCCGGCCCCTTGGTAATCCTAATCCCCATGACCAGGCACTAGCTGCGGTTCGTTTTCAGTGGCCGCTGTTTAATTCTGCTCCTATTCTCTGGCCCCTAGATTTATCATCGACCAGCTGCGTGTGAATGGCTTGATGTTGCTGGCCGTGCTGGATTAAATCCGTATTGCTAGTTGACCCGCATCAATTCACAATTCGCTCTATATTACCCTATACTAATACTGTGGTTATGATAGTTCTGTCGGGTGACAGACAACTCATCACTGCGACGTTGAAGAGGGGAATTGAGATGAAAATAGGAGCGATACCGAAAGTTCTGACCAGTTTAGTTGTAGCGGGAATTCTTGCCATTTTAACCACATCCGCGAGTGCGTGGTGGGGTAGTGGTTGGGGTCCCTGGGGCGGTGGTCCCTGGTACG
>JAGRGP010000127.1 GCA_020445415.1 Gammaproteobacteria bacterium
TGCATGAACCACTGCCCGGTGTACACTCGCATCGGGGGCCATGCCTACGGTACCACCATACCGGGACCCATCGGCTCCATCCTGGAACCTCAAAAATCCGGGCTCGACCAGCACGGTGATTTGCCTACCGCTTCAACCCTTTGTGGCGCCTGCGCCGAGGTGTGCCCGGTTCGCATCCCGATCCCGGAGCTATTGAACCGCTTGCGGTTCGAGCGGGTCCGCCTGGACCATACCGGAGTTACCATCGGTCAGGGTAGCCAGCGCAATCCCTGGGAGGCCCGGATTTGGAAGGGTTGGAGCTGGATGCACGCAAACCCTGTTTTCTACCGCCTCGGGATACGCCTGGCGACCGGCCTACGCAGTTTGCTTCCCCGGCGGCTCGGGGCCTGGACCCGAGTACGAAAAGCACCCCGGATTGCGGAAAAATCTCTACATACTCTGGCACGCCAGCAAGGATTCGATTATGAGTAATGCACGCTCCAATATTCTCGCCCGGCTGCGTGCCGAAAAACCCGACATTCCCACAACCGCTGCTCCAACTGAGATCCAGTCGGCAACCTGGGATCTTCCGGGAAGAATCGAGCAGTTTCGTAGCAAATTGGAATCAGTGCGTGCCGAGGTCCATCTCACGTCGGAAGAATCGTGGTTAGATCTACTCAAACGTCTGGTCGATAAAAAGCACATCTCAACGCTACTTTATGCCCCGGACGGACCGCTGGGCTCGGTACTTTCCCAAGCCTGGGAAGATCAGGATCACTCCCCGCTGATTGCCAGGACCGAACCGGTGAACCAGTGGAAGGAAGAGCTGTTTTACGGCATTGATGGTGCGATTACTTCCACGCGATGGGGAATCGCGGAAACCGGTACGTTAGTGCTGTGGCCCACCCCGGCGGAACCCAGATCTTTTTCCCTCGTACCTCCCGTGCATATTGCGGTACTGGAAGCCCAGAATATCTACAATACGTTTGCGGATCTTATTGAACAGGAAAACTGGCGCCAGGGTATGCCCACCAACGCATTGCTCATTTCCGGTCCGTCGAAGACCGCCGATATCGAACAGACATTGGCTTACGGCGTGCATGGCCCGGTCGAACTTATCATCATTATGATCACGCACTGATCTGGTTGAAGGATCTGGATCTACCAGTCCGATTGCTATTTATCGCGATTCGGCTCGAGGTTAGTGTAGAGGCGGGAGCTGTTCCGCCAAGAATCCACATCGCATAGCGCCCTTGTCCGGTTCCAACAGCGTAGAACGGATCGTCATTTGCTGTTGGAAGAAGACCTTGATGGAAACTAACCGTGACTCACCGCTGGCGTATCAACAGGGCGAGCCATGCCGGGAAATCAAACAGCACGGAGACCACAAGGCCGGTCCGTTATGGTAACGGTTTCGGTTAATCGCGCGCATCGAACTCTCCTTGCCAAAGTCCACCCCGGGCACCAGCCTTCTCACTCCGTGGCTTCGGGTCCTGAAAACGGCAGTCCAGAATTTGGTTGCTCCACCAACGTCGGCGGATCCAGTACGGCATCCCTTATCTGCTTGTCCGGGTCGTTGGCTGCCCGATCAAGGTATGCTCTGGCCTGGTCGGTATCCTGTCTCGCCAATGACCAGGCGGTAATGATTCGTTGACGTTTGTTGTCGCCGTAAATCAGCACCTCTCCCAGTGCCCGAATCGCCATTTCCCCGCCAATCTGACCTACCGCCTGAGTAGCCTGAATACGCACTGTGAGGTGGGGATCGTCGGTCATGGCCGATATGAGCGCCGGCAATGCCTGACTGTCACCCATTATACCCAGGGCCATGGCGGCCTGGTTGCGCACCATTGGGTCCGGGTCCCGTTTCAGCGCTCCGATGACAGTCTCTAGCGAATCAGCCGTTGCGCCCTGATTGGCGAGGCGCAGTAGGGCCTTTCCCCGAACCTTTCCATCCTCATCGGTAAGCTCATCCCCACCCTGCCCCTCGGCGATGATTGGAGAAGCGCTCAGGCTGACTCCGGAACCCAGCAGCCATACCCGAGATACCACCGGTCTCTCCTGGCCCACGGGACGGGTATAAGAGACTGCCCGGTTGTATCGGTAGGTTAGCTGATCGATGGCCTCCAACACCGGCACTCGGCGGAACGAAGCGGTTACGGGCATGGAAAAATCACCCACAACGACGACCTCGAACCCGGCCTGGATGCCGATCACTCGCAGCACCTCCGACAACGGCGCCTGCCGTGCCTCTAGCGTCAACATCCCCGCGTCCACCAGTACATCGACATCCTCAATAGACTCTGCCGGGTCAGTGGAGCCCCCGGCAAAGGTGGTTACCCAGGAGAGGGTCGCCAGACCCGCGGCGAACAGCGCTGCCCTGACTGCACGATTCCGCACCCGAATCCATTCTCCCAAAATCACCCGGGGCGGCCTGGTTGCCGCCCCGAGTAGGTTTGTACGACTTATACGAGCCCAGATTACTCGACCTGGAACGGACCCAGATATTTCATCTTTCCTGGCTTGAAGTTACCCTTGCCCCTTACACCGTTGATGGACTGGGTGTTCATGGCATATTGGAGAACCGCGTAGGCCACCGCATCCACATTGACGTCATAGGCCGCCAGGTTGATGTTGTCGAAGGTATCGCAGGCTAAATGGTAGCAGGGATCATACTGATCGCCTGCGATACCGCCCCAAAGCGCTGCCTCATCGTCAGTTTTGATACCCTCGGCACCCGTAAACAGCCCCCCTGAAGGTATACCGACCGCGATAAACGGACCGTAGTCTGAACGCCCAGAAAAGTCAGTTCCCTTGAATGGCTGCCCAACCTGGGTGTAATAGGACTCGAACAACGCCTCAATCTCCGCCGATCCGTCGGGTCCCGGGCCAGCGCCCACACCGTCGCTGTCATCACCATCGTAAATGAAGAACACGTGGTTGGGCGAACCGATCATGTCAAAGTTGAGATACAGGGTGATGTCATCCTGCTCCTCCTGAGACAGACTGTTCACATAGAAGGTAGACCCAACCAGGCCCGATTCCTCAGCCCCCCACCAAGCAAATCGCACCTTGTTACGGGGCTTGACCTTGGCCATCCGCAAAGCGGTCTCCAGAATCGCAGCGCTGCCAGAGCCATTGTCTTGAATGCCCGGTCCCTCGTTGACCGAATCCAGATGGGCGCCGGCCATGACAACGTTGTGCGGATTGCCGCCGGGTGTTTCTGCGATTACGTTATAGCTGGTTGTCTCACCGCGCAGGGTTTCGGTTTTCAGACGCATGATAAGATCCGGTACGGCTGCGAGTTGTTGGCCAGTATCTTGGGTCACCGACGTGACTGGGATATCCAGCGCGAAGCCGTTGCCGAGTGTGCCATTGAGCGTACCCGGGATATTATTGTAGATGATCACCCCAGCCGCACCCGCGTTGTTGGCGTTGGTAGCCTTGAGCGCGAAGGTGCAGGCACCACGGCTGATCAACGCAATATGGCCCGCCGGAAAGCCAGCAAAATCCGCAGCGTCACATCCGGTGATAACCCCGAGCGTGCTCACCGCCGCAGTTACGTCCCCGCTGCCTGAGTAAGACATGATGTTATTTAACACAGGCGTTGCCGGCGGTGGAGAAACCTGCTCCAGAATCGTTGGTGAGAGCGTGATGAAGGTCTGGTACTGAAACGGCTGCACCCTAACGTCGTAGCCTGCCTCGACCATCCTACCCACCACGTAGTCAACTGACGCATCGTAACCCGGCGTGCCCGAGGTTCGGATACCGTTGTTCTCATCTGCAATGGCCTGAAGTGTGGCCTGGTGTTCCCTTGCCCCGTCAACGGTGACACATTCCAGGAGTTTCTTATGAGTATTGTTAACTCTATGGACGCAGGACTTGTCAGCCAGTGCCTGCGTAGATATCAGGGTAATAGCGCTCAGCGAGCAAACGCAGAGTATCGAACCCGATTTAGACATGTGGTTATGGCCTCATTCAATGGTGGTTAAAAAATATTATTGTTCTCATTCTCAATATCGAAGTTAGTCGATGCGCTGTCATTTGTCTATGTAGCACCCTGGGGGCAATTGGATACCGCAGAATGTAGGGGCTCTCCGGATAACCTGACTGATCTGAATTTTATTCCTTGGGCACCTCAGCTTGAGAAATTCCGCTGTCTGGCTGTTGCCCCATACCGGTTTTTCAATCGGGCGCGGGGCTGCTGACAAACGTGCGTTGCGAGTGGAGTTCGCTGCGTCCCGAGCAAATGTTTTCTCATTTCCGGTATGCCCAAATCTTTTGCGCCGTTTAAAGCACAAACAATAAAACGGTAACCCGCACTTGACAGAGACAAGGCAGTGCATCGGGTACTCGCCTTGAGGAATCTATTGGAAAATATGAAAAATGGATACCGAACCCGAGCACCTATCTCAGCACCTAGCTTCGTCAGATACTACTCCTTATTTTCCAATGAGTTAGTAGTTATCCTAGGTACTCCAAAGCACGCTTAGGCATGAACTGCCTAATTCCCTTACTCCCGGTCTTCTTCTTGGTGTTCAGTATAAATGGCAACCCGTCGAAGATTCCTGGCCGCAAAACCAACCCCCGGCCGAACCGAACAAAACCGATCTTAATTCCATCTGTTGATTGTTCGGTAAAGTTGATTAAAATACCGCGGATAAACAACGAGTAATTAACAAATTACACAAGAGTTCGTTTTGTGCCCATGCTTCGCGCAAGGCCCTTTTCCTGGACTCAGAGACATAGTGCACACGGCTTGAACAACCAGGATAAGGGATGCCGAAACTTTCCCCCCAACAACTAGAAGTTGCCAATCTCATTGTAGATGTACTGAATCTGGAAGACGTCGACGCGAACGATATTGATCCAGATGCGCCGCTATTCAGGGATGGACTGGGACTCGATTCAATCGACGCTCTTGAGCTTTCACTTGCACTCAAACAACGGTATGGCATTGAGGTTCGATCGAAAAATGAAGAGAATTCGCGCATTTTTGGCTCGCTAGCCGGATTAACTGATTATATCTGGCGCACTCGGCTTGATGATAAGCACTAACATCCTCTCCAGCCTTGTGCTATTGGTGCTTTATTCGCTTTCGATTCATTTGGGGGTGCTATCCGATCAGACACTCCCCGCACTCCTCGTTATTGGTCTTGTCATCAGTATAATAGCGATCCGAAAACGCCTCTGGATAACGCTTCCTTTGATTCCTACAGGAATCTACCTGCTCTGGTCATCCCAATCCACTGCCACCTTCTTTTTGCTTCCGCCGATCTTGATAAACGTGTTGTTGGCACTGCTATTTGGCAGCACATTGCTCCCTGGTGCAAAACCAATTATCACTCAGTTTGCCGAGATCATGAGGGATGAGTTGGACGCCGACACACGGCGTTATACTAGACAAGTTACTGTGGCCTGGGTCATCTTTTTTATCCTGATGGCGATCGAATCTGCGCTACTTGCCCTCTTCGCCCCACCGCTCATCTGGTCGTTATTCACCAACCTTATAAACTACCTCTTTCTGTGTCTGTTCTTTGTAGTGGAATACCGGATACGGATCATCCAATTCACCGAGCTGAAGCATCCTCACTTCATAGATTTCATTCGTTCACTGGCAAAGATCAATCCAAAATGCATCAAGACCTTTTGAACTTTGAAACACTATCCGTGAATGAGAAAGCACGTAGCTCCCTGTTTACAGAGGATTGGTGTATTAGGGAGAATGGGACAAAGATCAGCTTCCAGCAACACCGACGAGATGTGCATGCGCTTGCTGCCACGCTTCCCGACAATGCCCGTTTTGCCCTCAATCTTTGCCAGGATCGCTATCACTTTCTCGTGGCCTTTGTTGCCGTTGCACTGAAAAGACAAACCAATCTACTGCCCCCAAACCGAGCACTTGGTGTTCAGCGCGAACTGATTCAGCAATACCCTAACTGCTATATCCTGTGCGATGCGCCATTGGCGGATGTTCCCGAAGCACCTGTATTTGAGGTGAAGCTGCCCGGGAAGAAAATCAATCGCGCTATTTCATCTCCAGATATTGGCATACCCAGGGATCACCTGGCAGCCATACTATTCACGTCCGGAACCTCCGGCAAACCCGTTGCAGTTCATAAATGCTGGAAAGAACTGGAAGCAGAGGTTCAGCTCACCGCAGCCCGTTTTGGGCTAAATCGAATTGGGAAAAGGCATTTGGTAGCCACCGTACCACCTCAGCATATGTTTGGTTTGGCCAATTCCATTATGCTACCACTCGTCTGCAATGTCGGATTTATCAGCAATCGTCCGTTCTTTCCGGAAGACATACGCCTGGCACTGAAAGCGACTCCTGGCGGTGCCGTTCTGGTGACAACCCCAATTCACTTGAAGGCTTGTATTAACAGCGGTCTGAATTGGATCGACTGCGATTGTAGTTTAATTATCAGCGCGACTGCCCCTCTTTCACAGAAACTGGCGGCATCTGCCGAAGAGCAGTTCGGTGTTCCAGTGAAGGAGATCTACGGTAGCACCGAAACCGGAGCGATCGCTTCCCGTCGCACGACAGACGGTGACGAATGGCTTTTCTATTCGGGAATTTCCGCGCAGCCCAACGCAGATGGCTATGTCGTGTCCGGGGGACACCTAATCAATCCCTGCCGCATGAGCGACCACCTGCAGGTTAGGTCTGATGGCCGCTTTAGGTTGCTAGGACGTCACTCAGATATGATCAAGTTGGCGGGAAAGCGAGCCTCGCTTTTTGAATTGAACCAAAAGCTGAATCAGATCGATGGTGTTATTGACGGCTCCTTCATCGATCCAGCGGCACCAGGCCGGGAAACCCGGCGACTCGCCGCCATTGTGGTCGCCCCCGGCATGAGTCGTAAAGAACTGCAGAATGCCTTGGCGGAATGGATAGATCCAGTGTTTCTCCCCCGCCCCTTACTGTTTGTCGATGCATTGCCTAGAAACGAAACGGGAAAGTTAACGCAACAGGCACTGCGTGCGTTGTTAAAATCGTGAACGACTCAGTGAATCTGCGGGTGGCCGTATCTCACCCCTGCTTTCCGGGACACTTTCCTGGAAATCCGATAGTTCCTGGTGTAGTAATCCTAGATATGGTCACCGAGAATATTTTAGCCAGATATCCCGGTTGCAGGATAAGCGGCTTTCCCAAAGTGAAGTTTCTCTCACCGCTTTCCCCGGACATCGAGTTTCTGCTTACCTGGGAGGAACGCCCCGACGGCGATATTGATTTTTATTGCGATACTGAGAATCTGCGACTTGTGCAGGGTCGCATCCGACTCGACAAGACTCGATGAGTCGGCGATGGTTTCAACAACGGGAACGTGGCAGTCCATTGCTGCTGCAGCTGATCCTTTGGATTGCGTTACACGTCGGTCGGCCATTCGCACGTATGCTGCTCTACCCGATAAGCCTCTACTTCTTCCTGGCAGCCGCCGAACAACGCAATGCATCGCGTCTTTACCTGCAGCGGGTACTCGAGCGCAAGCCTCATGCCGGGCAGGTGCTGCGCCATATCCACTGCTTTGCCGCCACTATTCTTGATCGGGTCTATCTGTTATCCGGACATCATCGGGATTACCGCATCGAG
The DNA here is from genome assembly GCA_020445415.1 of Gammaproteobacteria bacterium. Classification (GTDB taxonomy): domain Bacteria; phylum Pseudomonadota; class Gammaproteobacteria; order Chromatiales; family Chromatiaceae; genus HKST-UBA178. Next base: position 7,574 of record JAGRGP010000127.1, read on the forward strand.
ATCAATAACGTTCGCGCACTGCTCGACCTGGCTGATAATCACCAACATTGTTTGTTGCTGGGCGCTCATATCGGCAGCTTCGAGGTGCTGCGTGCTCTGGCGATAGAAGAACGACCCTTTCGGTTAAAGATTCTAATGTATCCGGAACACAATAAAACATTAACCAACCTACTGATCAGCGTTAATCCAGAAATTGCCGAAACGGTTATTCCGCTGGGACAAGTGGATACAGTTATTCAAGTGCACGAAAGCCTTGCCAATGGTGAGGTGGTGGGCATGCTGGGAGATCGTGCCGCAAGCCGCGACAAAACCGTCGACTGTGAATTACTGGGTGGGACTGCCCGCTTTCCGGTAGGCCCCGCGGTACTGGCGGCTAGTTTGAGGGTTCCGGTCATCCTCTTTCTCGGCCTATACCGTGGCAACAAGCACTATGAAATACACTTCGAGCGTTTGCCGGACGCCGACTTTCGCGATCGCGGCTCCCGCTCGGAACAAATTCAGCAATGGATGCAACACTATGCTGAAAGGCTGGAGGTCAAGGTACGCGACCTTCCATACAACTGGTTTAACTTTTATGATTTTTGGGAAGAATCCTAGCTATCGACTGTTTCTGGCTCTGTTTATCGCACCCTGTGCATGGTGCAAAGAGCCGGCTGCCATCTCTATCTTGGAGGTCCTTAAGCCGCCCAAGCAACCTCTGACCATGCACTTCCGCGAGGAGAAGCGCTTGCAGATACTGAATCAGCCACTCAAAAGTCATGGACTATTACGTTTTATCCCCCCCGATACTTTGGTGCGCAAAGAGGATGGCTGGCGTGACATCAGCTACCGCATTGAGGGTGATCAGGTCAGTATCAGTGAGGGGGAGCGGGTTCTGCGTCAATTTGACCTCGGTTTGAGTCCCGGAGTTGCCGCTATCGCCACAACACTGCGCGCTTTGTTGGCGGCCGATATTCAAACTCTCGAAAAACATTACACACTGACTCTTACGGGCTCCAGCTCAGAGTGGACGCTACTATTAACTCCACGGGATAAGCCGGCTTCCCAGTTTGTCAAAAAGGTCCTAATCGACGGTGGCAACGGACGAATAACAGCCGTTGATACTTACGAACAGAACGGCGATAGGTCCCACATGATGTTGATGCCCGATGGGTAATCGCTGGATCCTTCTTGGAGTCATACTCGCCGTGCTGGCCACCACCCTGGGGTGGCTGATTTTTGGCATGAAAGACCGGCTGAATTCAGATCTCTCTGTATTCATGCCTACTGGGGCTACCGTGGAGGAGCTTCAGTTATTGAATGAGCTGCGGGAAGGGAATACAGGAAGACTCATACTCATCGCTATTGAAGGCGGTAAAGCCCCGGAGCGAGCCCGTATCAGCCATCAGTTGGTTAACCAGCTGCCGTCGACCGAATTGTTTACCTGGGTGATTAATGGTGGGCAGCAATCGAACTCAGAAGATTGGCAGCAACTCTTTAAATACCGTTACCTATTGAGTGCCAAAGTTTCTGCAGAAACCTTTTCCGTCAGCCAGCTACGCACCGCACTGCAGGAACGGATTCACGAATTGGCTTCACCACTCTCCGCCCTTTATGCCAAACTGCTTGCGTCCGACCCGACCAATGAATTATCGACACTGG
>JAGRGP010000128.1 GCA_020445415.1 Gammaproteobacteria bacterium
AAGGCCGGCAGATGGTGATGGTGCTTCGTCCTATAAAACATTAACTGCGACAAAATGAATGCGGAGTATCCAGAATGCCTAAGATTAAGACTAATCGCGGCGCTGCAAAACGGTTTAAAGCAACCGGTTCAGGCGCCTTGAAACGGGGACAGTCTCATCGTCGCCACATCCTGACGAAAAAGAGCACCAAGCGTAAGCGTCAACTGAGAACGCCTTCGCAGCTACATAGGTCCGATGTGGCGGCTGCCCGCCGTATGATTCCATACGCCTGAGAGGGGAGACAGAGCGATGCCTCGAGTTAAACGTGGCGTGCAAGCACACGCCAAACATAAAAAAGTATTGGATGAAGCCAGTGGCTATTATGGTGCCCGGAGTAAAGTATACCGGGTAGCCAAGCAGGCGGTCATCAAGGCCGGACAGTATGCCTACCGCGACCGCCGCCAAAAGAAACGGCAGTTTCGCGGGCTTTGGATTGCCCGGATCAATGCGGGAGCGCGTGAGAATGGTATTTCCTACAGCCGTATGATTGATGGGCTCAAGAAGGCCGGCGTAGAGATAGACCGAAAAATTCTCGCAGACTTGGCGATTTTCGATAAGGCGGCGTTTAGCGCCTTGGCGGAACAGGCCAAGGCCAGTCTCTCCAGCTGACTCTTCCCGCTGCCGGTCGGCGGCGGGCACAAATCTCGATGGGGGAAGGCCGTAGCGGCTTTCCCCTTTTTTCGTCATAGAGGATTGATCGATGGGTGTTAATTCAGATACCGACCTGGAACTTATGCTCGGTGAGGCGATGGCGCTGGTTGACGGTGCGACCCAATTATCTGATTTGGATGGTTTCCGGGTTCGGTTTCTTGGAAAAAACGGCTTGTTGACCGCGCAACTCAAGGCGCTGGGCCGCTTGCCCAAAGAGGCGCGTCCCCAGGCTGGCCAGGCAATTAACCGGGCCAAGCAGGCATTGCAGGAAAGGATAGAAGTGCGTCGCGGTGAATTGGAACGACTCAAGTTAGATGAGCGGCTGGTATCTGAGAAAGTAGACGTTACCTTGCCGGGACGTGGCAAGGGGGTTGGCGGATTGCATCCCGTCACCCGTACCTTGGCGCGTATCGAGCGCTTGTTTGCAAATGCCGGATTTAAGGTAGCGGAGGGCCCCGAGATTGAAGACGACTACCATAACTTCGAAGCATTGAATATCCCCGAGCATCACCCGGCTCGGGCCATGCATGATACTTTTTATTTTGATCAGCACTTGTTGTTGCGGACGCACACCTCCCCGGTGCAGATCCGAGTGATGGAAAACGCCGAATTACCCCTAAAGATCATCGCGCCCGGTCGAGTTTATCGGTGTGATTCGGATCTTACGCATACCCCGATGTTTCACCAAGTAGAAGGTTTTTTGGTGGACGAGAATGTATCGTTCGCTGATTTGAAAGGGGTGCTATACGATTTCCTTCAAAACTTTTTTGAGCGCGAACTGAAGCTGCGTTTTCGACCCTCTTACTTCCCGTTTACCGAACCGTCCGCAGAGGTTGATATCGAGTGTGTAATGTGCTGCGGAGAAGGGTGCCGGGTGTGCGGCAAAACGGGTTGGCTGGAGGTACTGGGCTGCGGCATGGTGCATCCCGAGGTGTTTCGTCATGTGGGCATCGATACGGAGAAGTACACCGGCTATGCGTTTGGCATGGGGGTCGAGAGATTGACTATGTTGCGTTACGGAGTCAATGACTTACGGCTATTTTTTGAGAATGATTTGAGATTTCTGCGACAGTTTGCATAGTCGCCCGCTGTGGTCTCCGATTTACCATGAGGACCGGCGGGCATAAGCGGCGACTTTGGGGGTATTTCTCGGATTGAGGACGTTTGCGAGGGAAGGCTGTCGCATCCTCTCCATGGGAAATCAGTGGATTGATACAGTTGGAACAAAACTATGAGATTGAGTGAAACCTGGTTGCGCGAGTGGGTAGATCCACCCGTGAGTACCGAAGAACTAGCAGATCAGCTGAGTATGGCCGGTCTGGAGGTTGCTTCGGTATCCGCCGTGGCGGAGATATTCGAAGGGGTTGTCGTTGGTCGGGTAATGTCCAGAGAACCGCACCCAAATGCTGATAAGCTCAGCTTGTGCAATGTGGAAACCGGTGAGGGACAGACACTTCAAATCATCTGCGGAGCAGCTAACGTGATGGCGGGAATGAAGGTGCCTGTCGCGTTGGTAGGTGCGGTGCTGCCCGGAGATTTTCGAATAAAAAAAGCCAAGTTAAGGGGCGTGGCCTCCCAAGGTATGATCTGCTCCGAGGCCGAGCTCGGGTTGGCCGAATCCTCCGATGGTATTATGTCACTGCCGTCGGATGCCCCGGTAGGTATGGATTTTCGTGCCTATTTAGGCCTCGATGATCGCGTCATCGATCTCGATCTAACTCCCGACAGAGGGGATTGCCTGAGTTTGTCGGGTGTGGCTAGAGAAGTCGGTGTTATCAATCGTTGCAAGGTGATTGAACCCCCCGACGAACCTGTCGCGTCCGTACATGACGAACGCTTTCCGGTTTCCCTGGAGGCGCCTGAAGGTTGCCCTCGATATACCTGCAGGATAATCCGCGGGATCAATCCCCACGCCCAGACACCGCTCTGGATGCAGGAACGCCTGCGCCGGGGTGATCTGCGCAGCATCCATCCTGTGGTGGATGTTACCAACTACATCATGTTGGAGTTGGGACAGCCGATGCATGGTTTTGACTTGCGCCAATTGCGGGATGGAATCCGGGTCAGGATGGCCGAAGCCGACGAAAAAATCCGCATGCTGGATGGGAGTGATCTGGCACTGCGGGATGATACGTTGGTTATCGCCGATCACGCAAAGGTGGTGGCGGTTGCGGGGATCATGGGGGGAGAGTACTCGGGAGTTGCTGAGGATACCCAAGATATCTTACTGGAATGCGCTTTCTTTTCGCCGCTGGCAATCAGTGGAAAGGCACGCAGTTATGGACTGCATACCGAGTCGTCGCACCGCTACGAGCGCGGCGTGGATCCTATGCTCCAGATGAGGGCGATGGAACGGGCTACGCAATTGCTGATTGAAATTGCCGGAGGGGCCCCCGGCCCGATCGTTGAGGCCGCCGCAGAAGAGTATATTGACCAGCGTCCCAAGATTTTGCTGCGCCGCAGCCAGGTACGACGATTGCTAGGGATTGTGATCTCGGACGAGGTTATACAGGAAATCCTGGAGCGGTTGGAGATGCAAGTTTTTCCGGTGGAAACTGGTTGGAACGTAGTAGCGCCCAGTTGCCGATTCGATATCGCTATCGAAGCTGATTTGATCGAAGAAATCGGACGTATCTACGGGTATACCAATATCCCCGCGCATCGCAGCACCTCAGCGACTTTGATGCAGTGCGACGCCGAGACTGCCTTCGATATGGACCGAGCCAAGCACCTACTGGTTGATCGGGATTACCAGGAGGTTATTACCTATAGCTTTATCAGCCGTGAGATGCACGATTTGATGGATCCGGGGCATGGGGTCATCGCACTGACCAACCCGATCTCGAGCGATATGTCAATCATGCGGACCAGCCTGTGGCCCGGATTGCTGCAGACCGCGCTGTATAATCAGTCTCGCCAACAGAATCGTATACGGATATTCGAGTCCGGGCTCAGATTTATCAAGCAATGTAATGAAATTCAACAAGATATTATGCTATCTTTATTGGTGACTGGCGACATTTACCCTGAGCAGTGGGGGCAGCAACGACGTCCGGCTGATTTCTTCGATATCAAGGCGGATGTCGTGGCCATGTTAGAAACCGTAGGCAGGGGCGGGCGTTTCGATTTCACACCCGAAATCCACCCGTCACTGCATCCGGGGCAGAGTGCGAGAATATCAGTGAACGGCGAGCCGATCGGATGGATAGGTATGCTGCACCCGCAGATCGAGAGGCAGCTTGGCTTGACGGGGAAGGTTTACCTGGCGGAGATACGGGTTGATCACCAGTTAGATGGTAAGTTGCCGGCGTTCAAGTCGCTCTCCCGTTTTCCCTCCATCAGAAGGGATATAGCGCTGTTAGTGGATGAATCCATCAGTTGCGACGAGGTTCGGGAGTGTATCAGGAAAGCGGCTCCTGAAAATCTTCAGGAAATACTTCTGTTTGACGTGTATACTGGTGAAAGAATAGATTCCGGTATAAAAAGCCTCGCTTTAGGCTTGATTTTACAGGAAACTTCGCACACTCTAACGGATAAGGAAGTGGATGCGGTCGTGGAAGGGGTAATCCAGGCGCTGAAACATGATCTCAATGCACAACTACGAGACTGAGCGATGTCACTGACCAAGGCGGAATTAGCCGAAAGGCTGTTTGATGAACTGGGGCTGAACAAACGCGAAGCGAAAGAAATGGTGGAGATTTTTTTTGAAAAGATTCGCTTGGCGCTGGAGGACGGAGGGCAAGTCAAACTCTCCGGCTTTGGCAACTTTGATCTTAGGGAAAAGAAAGAACGGCCGGGACGTAATCCCAAAACGGGCGAAGAGATTCCCATTTGTGCCCGGCGGGTGGTCACCTTTAGACCTGGACAAAAACTGAAGGCACGGGTGGAAGCTTATGCTGGAAGCGAGCAGTAGTACCGCGGATCTGCCGGCAATACCGGGCAAACGCTATTTTACCATCGGAGAAGTTAGTGAACTTTGTGGGGTAAAGCCCCATGTATTGCGCTATTGGGAACAAGAGTTTTCGCAACTGAAACCGGTTAAAAGGCGAGGCAACCGCCGTTACTATCAACGTCATGATGTGTTGATGATTCGCCAAATCAGAAGCCTTTTGTATGAACAGGGCTTTACGATTGGGGGGGCTCGCCAGCAGTTATCGGGTGAAGGTGCGAAAGACGATAATACTCAAAGCCAGCAGATTATCCGGCAGCTGCGATCTGAGCTAGAAGAGCTGCTGCATATTCTCAAACGTTAGTCTAGAACCGTCATTGACATGGTTGACGTTACCGCCTAGTATGCGCGCTCATTCTGTCGCGGTAGATTTCTCTTCCTTTGTTTTAGCGGGATCGAAAATTGCCGGGCGAAGATTTCCGGGCGTGGCGCAGTCTGGTAGCGCACTACAATGGGGTTGTAGGGGTCGGATGTTCGAATCATCTCGCCCGGACCAA
>JAGRGP010000013.1 GCA_020445415.1 Gammaproteobacteria bacterium
GGTCGCCGGACTGTTGCTGCTCGGATTGCTGTTGTTCGGACTGAGATGCCTGTTGCTCCTGTTGCTGGTCGCCGGACTGTTGCTGCTCGGATTGCTGTTGTTCGGACTGAGATTCCTGCTGCTCCTGTTCTTGCTCGGATTGCTGCTGTTCGGACTGAGATGCCTGCTGCTCCTGTTCTTGCTCAGATTTCTGTTGCTCGGATTGCTGTTTACGACGCGCTTCTTCTTGTTCTATTTTGACCAGTTTCTCAGGCTCAACCTTGGCCAACATCGCTTTGGCGACGCCTAGGTTGTGGCGGGCGCCAGTATCTTGTGGGTCTTCTTCCAATACCCGGAGATAGGCGTGTACGGCCCCTTCATAGTCTTGCAACTGGAAACGGGTATTACCCAGATTGAAGTCCGCGTCCCGTTTGACTTCGGCACGGTCCACTTGTTCAAAATCCTTCTCCGCGGCTGGGTAATCGCCCGAACGGTAGTGCGCAACACCACGCCGATAGGGGTCCTCAAAGCGGCGCGCGGCCTCGTCATATTGCCCGCGGTCAAAAAGCTGTTTTGCCTGTTGCTCATTGTTCTGCAGCCAGTCACCAATCTCGGCATGAGAGATCTCAGCCACCGATAGGGCCACGGCAACCAGTACGAGTGAGGCGGCAAACTTCATCGTCGTTTCAGAGCCTCCGGACTACGGTATCTGCGAAACGCCGGTAACATGGCGGCCATCGCCGGAAGCAACAGCAAGTAAAAGCGTTCGTACCAGACTCTTACCTGGTTATCGCCGGCTGTGGTGGCCTTGCTGCCGGAGACTGCTAGTTCCAGGATCTTCCTCGTATCCTGGTTGCGGTAATCAGCGGTCTGGTAGGTACCGCCTCCCGCATTCGCCAAGAGCCGAAGTCCCTCTTCGTCGAGACGTGATTCTACTACCCGGCGCTGGTTGTCCAGCAGGAACCTACCATTGGTGGCGGGTACTGGCCCACCTCCGGGGGTTCCGATTCCCAGCACGTGCAGTGTTATTCCTTTAGCTGCCATCTCCTGAATTTGCCGGCGGACATCGGGGTCAGTGAAATCCCCGTCGGAAATAAGCAAGACACTCCGCTGGCTTTCGGCGGGCTGACCAGCCAATAGGGTATCGGCCCGCTCCAGCGCTTGTCCCAAGCGGCTTCCCTGGAGGCGTACCAAGTCGCTGGAGATCGACGGCAACAGACTTTTGATCGCTTGCCCATCTTCGGTAACTGGTGTCATGACATGGGCCAGCGAGGCGAAGGCGATGAGCCCAATTCGGACGCCCTGATTCTGTTTGATCAGGTCCTCGATTTCCTGGCGCGCGCGGGCTAACCGAGAGGGCCTTACATCCCCCACTTCCATAGACCGGGAGATGTCCAGCAGGATGACGAGGTCTGCCCCCGAAGTGAACAGGCGAACTTCAGTATAGTCCCAACGAGGTCCAGCCATTGCCACTACCAAGGCCCCCCAGAGCGCCGCCCAGCGACGGAAGCGTCTCCAACGCTCCTGGGTATGGAGTTCCCGGCTGCCCGTGAGATGGGGAAGGAGTTCTGGGTCGGCGTAGCGGTTGAGACGGGCAATACGGCCATGTACCGTACTGCGCCTTAACCAGGCTCCGACTGGGACCATCACCAATAGCGCCAATAACCACCAAGGCGATTCAAAATGGAATCCCGACTCAACCATGACCGGATCCTGCCGGCAGCCGCATCCGGCCTTCCGGGAACAGTCCGAGCACTAACAGTGCCAGCAACGCGAGAGAAAGTGGCCAGCGGTAGAGCGGGGAAGGGATGAGAACGGTTCGACTTTCGGCCTCGGTCTTTTCCAGCGCATCGATCTGCTCGGAGATCTCTTCGAGGGCGCGGGTGTTAGTCGCACGGAAATAAGCACCACCGGTAAGCTGGGTGATCCGCTTCAAGGTCGCCTCATCCAGACCGATATCCGATTCCATTCTATACTGACCGTCGCTTGCCTTAATCATAACCTCTTCAGCATTGCTGCCGACTCCGATGGCATAGATTCTTACGCCTTCGCGCATCGCCAGTGCCGCGGCGTCGAGGGGAGGGATAAGGCCGGCCGTGTTTTCTCCATCCGTAACCAACAGCAGAACCCGGGAGCCTTTGGGGCGTTCCCGTAGTTTTTTTACACTTACGCCAATGGCATCCCCCATCGCGGTCGCATTTCCCGCCATACCCGGTTCCACCGTCTCCAGAATCTGTTCTACGGCACCGAGATCCAAGGTCAGCGGCGACTGAACGAAGGCTTGGCTGCCAAAGATTACCAAGCCCACCCGGTCTCCAGACCTATTTCTGACGAAACGCCCCATAACCCCTTTCACCACTGCCATGCGATCGACGGGGCGATTGTCGACGCTGAAATCGAGGGCCGTCATAGAGCGCGACGTGTCGACCGCGAGCATCAAATCATAGCCTTCGCTGCGAACTTCGGAGTGCGGCACGAGCCTTTGTGGTTGCATCACCGCGAGAGTGAGGGATACCCACATCAAGCCTAGCAGGAGGGCGTGTAACTTGCCGGCGATTTCCGTGCGGGGACGGCGGCTGGTGAAGTTCGATCGCAGTTTAGCGGCCGAAGGGTAAAGTAAGGTAGTGCGCCGCCCTTCGGTAGGTTGTTGGGTATCCGGGCGGACCAGGCGCAACCAAAATAGACGCACCAGCAGCGGAAGCGGTAACAGCAGCCCCATGAGCGGCCAGTGAAACTCAAACACCCCGGTTATCCTCGCGCCGCCATCGCCGCAACAGGCCCGAACCGGTGTGCCGAATCATAAGCAGGGCCGCTTGGATCAGGTCATCGATCGCGTCCTCGTCCCCTTTGCCGCTATCCGGCGCGTAGGGCAGGGTGAGCAGGATTTTACCGTGCTCGGGCCAGCTAAAGCCGGATGTATCGAGTCGCTGCAGGCATTGCAACCACTCGTCTCCGGTAAGGCTGGCAATACGTGGTCTGCCAAACTGGGCTATCGAGATGCGGCGTAGGAGTTCGGAAAGCCGAGCTGCCTGTTCTTTAGGGGTCAACTGAGATTGTTGGCGCTTCAGTCTAACCAGCGCCCTCCTGGCTTCCCACCTCCAACTCCCCGGGGGGTAAAGTATGAGGTAGCGTGTCACTAGTACCAGGCCGAGAACGGCTAAGATAATCAATCCTCCGAGAATCCACCAACCCGTTGCCAAGGGCCACCAGGGGATGTTGTCAAGACCGCGAATGTCAAGCAGCTGTCCCGGGTACATTAGCGGAGTATCCTAGCGCGGCTACTTTGACGCATCCCCCGGGCCAGGGAACCATGGACGTCCTGGCCGGTGACGATGGGCAACAGAGGCATGCCAAGACGGTTGGCGACCGATGCCAAGGTCTGTCTGTTTTGCTCCCAGGCCTGCCGGTAGGCCGCGCGCCCGTTTTGATCCGAAGTATCTATCTCTATCAGCTCGCCGCCGGGATCAGTGAACAGCACTCTACCCATATCGGGCATCTCTTTGTCGACCTGGTCATCCACCGGGATCAAGACCAGCGTATGACGTTGGCAAATGCGCCCCATGGTGCTTTCTAGATTGGTGATATCCCGGTTTAGATCCGCGATGAGGAATATCAGACTACCCGTCGAGGTTCCCCGTTCAGCCCGTATCAATGCGTCGAGCAGGGGATCATCCGCGCTGGAAGTCTCTCCCGGGTCCGGCTTGGAAAGGGCCTTCAACAATCGCCACAGCGCCCGCCGGTCCTTGGTTGGGCGAAAGTGGTTGACGGTCCGTTCCGCGTTGCCGAACAAAAGCCCCCCAACACGATCGTTTAGGCTGTTGGCAGCCCAACCTAGCAGGGCGGCAGCCCGCGCGGCTTGTACTGATTTGAATGTATGCCGGGTTCCAAAGCCCATATGCGGTCCCTGATCCACACACAACAGGACATTGCGTTCGCGCTCTTCCCTGAAGACCTTGAGATGGGGGCTATTGGTCCGGGCGGTAACCTTCCAATCCATGTTACGTACATCGTCGCCGGCTTGATAGGAGCGAACCTCCTCAAAATCGAGGCCAGTTCCGCGAAATACAGAGGCATATAGCCCGCTAAAGTTGGTGTTGACCAAATGATGAGACGCCGCGCCCAGCGTATGGGCCTGGTGGCGCAGCTCTAATAGATCGTCGAGGCGTGGGTAAAGCGCCATGTTGCTTCAGGGAATGGCGACCATGTCCAGCAGGCGGTTGACGAAATCGTCACTGGTTATACCTTCTGCTTCGGCCTCGAAAGAGAGCAGTATGCGGTGGCGTAATATCTCGGGTGCGATTTTTTTTATGTGGCCCGGAGATACAAACTCGTCACCATCCAGCCAAGCCTGGGCACGGGCGCACCGCGCAAGTGCAATGGTGGCGCGCGGGGAAGCGCCAAATCGGCACCAGCGTGACAAGGTTTCGTCATATGCCCCCGGTTTTCGGGTGGCCTGGACCAAGTCGACGATATAGCTGCTTAGTTTATCGTCCAAGAACACGTTGGCTGCATCCCGGCGCATGGCGAACAGTGCCTGCTGGGTGACTGGCTGGCGGGGCGGTTGAAGTGCGCTCTTTTGTTGATCGCTGTCTAGGCTAAGTATCGAAATCTCTTCATTTCGTGCCGGGTAGTCTACCCATACCTTCATCAAGAAACGGTCTAGCTGTGCCTCGGGCAAGTGGTAGGTGCCCTCTTGCTCAATAGGATTCTGGGTGGCGAGTACCATGAACAGTTTGGGAAGGGGGTAGGTACGTTGCCCCACCGTTATCTGGTTTTCACCCATGGCTTCCAATAGCGCGGATTGCACCTTGGCTGGAGCGCGGTTTACCTCATCGGCCAGCAGGATGTTATGGAACAGCGGTCCCGGCCGAAACTCGAACTCACCTTTTTCGTGGCGATAAATATCGGTCCCGATAAGATCCGAGGGAAGCAGGTCCGGGGTGAACTGTACCCGGTGAAAATCCCCTTCGATGGCTTCTGACAAAGCCTTGACCGCTGTGGTCTTAGCCAGGCCCGGCATGCCTTCCACCAATAGATGCCCATTACTTAACAGGCAGACCAACATACTATCAATCAGTTTCTGCTGCCCAATGACACGGGAGGCGAGGTGCTCCCTTAAAGGTTCCAAGTCTGCAGGGTTCATACTTCGATCACTACTGTGCAAGATTGCCGACTATCGGCAGGAATACAGGAGACGCGTTGTTATTATTCAGATGTTCCGGGCTCTATCGTGACGCTTTCCCTCATAAGATGCAAGGGGAAACGATGTAAACAGGAAATATACCCAGCTTGGGCGGTCAGCAGATCCCGGTTACCCACCCATCAGCAGCTCCAGCAGTGCCTTTTGTGAGTGTAGCCGGTTCTCCGCTTCGTCCCAGACCACGCTCTGGTGTCCGTCGATAACGGATGCGCTGACCTCTTCTCCCCGGTGGGCCGGTAAGCAGTGCATGAATAATGCATCCTGATTCGCCAGCGCAAGTAGATCATCGTTGACCTGATAGGCTTCGAAGTCCTGCCTGCGCTGGAGTTGTTCCTGCTCTTGGCCCATGCTTGCCCATACGTCGGTGACCAGCAGGTCGGCGCCCTCGCTGGCTTCTCGCGGGTCATGGACGATTCGGCAGCAGTTGCCCGCCGCATCCAGTATCGTTGGGTCAGGTTCGTAGCCGCGAGGACAAGCGATGCGGAGTTCAAAGTCTAGTAACCTTGCGGCATTGATGTAGGAATGGCACATATTGTTACCATCGCCGATCCAGGTGACACGGTGGCCTGCGATATCCCCTCGGTGTTCAAAAAAAGTTTGCATGTCTGCCAGTAGCTGGCAAGGATGTAGTCGGTCGGTCAATCCATTAATCACCGGTACGCTGGAACAGGCGGCAAATCGCTCGAGCTTTTCGTGTTCGAAGGTTCGAATCATGATGCCATCGACCATCCGCGATAAGACTCTCGCGCTGTCCTCAATAGTCTCTCCCCGCCCAAGTTGGGTATCGCGAGGAGACAAGAACAGCGCGTGGCCACCGAGTTGCGTCATGCCGGTTTCGAATGATACCCGCGTCCGGGTTGATGATTTCTCAAAAATCATCCCCAGGGTGCGGTTTTTCAGTGGCTCGCGAAGCATAAGCTCCCGCTGGTTCGATTTCAGCTCGATGGCTCGCCTCAGGAGAGCGCGCAATTCCTCAGGCTGTAAATCCAAGAGGGAAAGAAAATGTCTGGGTGCGATGTTCCCGTTCATTGGTGCGTTTCTCGAAAAAATTTGCCGACCCCGTTAAGTCGACTCCAGGAATGTCTTCAGCAGTGCGCTTAACATCGTTACCAGCTGATCAGCTTGCTGGTCGTCCAGAATCAAAGGGGGCAGCAGTCTGACTACTCTCTCCGCGGTCACATTAATCAGTAGGCCCTTGTCCAGCGCCTGACCGACCAGCGTGCCGCATGCCCGGTCTAGTTCGATACCGATCATCAATCCTTGGCCGCGAATCTCCTCGATACCGGCAACCCCAGTCAGAGAATCTGCAAATCCGGCGAGCAGTCTGGCGCCCAGCAGTTCGGCCCGTTGCGCAAGATTTTCGTTGGCTAGGGTCTCTATGACCGCTAAAGCGGCGGCACAGGCCAGCGGGTTTCCACCGAAAGTTGATCCGTGGTTTCCTGGACCAAATACTTCTGCCGCTTCACCTTGTGCCAGGCAGGCTCCGATTGGCACCCCATTACCTAACCCCTTTGCTAGGGTCATGACATCGGGCGTAATATTTTCCAGCTGATGAGCGAACAACCGACCGCAGCGGCCCATGCCGGTCTGGATCTCGTCCAGCATCAGCAACCAGCCTTGCTGATGACACAGGCTGCGCAGCTCCTGCAAATATCCTTGCTGAGGTATATTGATTCCGCCTTCACCCTGGATAGGTTCCACCAGAACGGCAACGACATTGAGGCTTTTTCTGGCGACTGATTTCAAGCTCTCGATATCACCGAACGGAACACGAACAAACCCTTGAACGAGCGGCTCAAATCCGGCTTGCGCGGCGCGGTTTCCGGTGGCGGTAAGCGTGGCAAGCGTACGGCCGTGAAAGCTCTGCTCCATGACGATAATCGCTGGATTCGTGATCCCTTTTTTATGACCGTATAGACGGGCGATCTTAATGGCTGCTTCATTTGCCTCCGCGCCGGAATTGCAAAAGAAGATCCGATGCATGCCCGCCAATCGTACCAGCTCCTCGCCGAGCCTCTCCTGTAAAGGGATACTGTAGAGATTGGAGGTGTGTACGAGTTCATTCGCTTGCTTGCATAGCGCATCCCGCACCTTGGGATGGGCGTGGCCCAGGCCACAGACCGCGATACCCGAGAGGGCATCCAGATAGCGTCTGCCATGGGTGTCCCAAAGCCAGCATCCCTCGCCCCTTTGAAAGCTGACCGGCAGCCTTCTATAGGTGGCCATTAGTTTCGTGTCAGACATACCAGATTCCCGAAAAACAAAAAGGCAGCCCTGCTGAACCCGCGGGGGCTACCCCTGTATCGCTACGCCTGTTTTTTCCAACTTATTTATGAAAACTTTAAAATATACTCTGTTTTTCTTACTTCAGCAATAATCAACGGTGGCATTTTTTGATACCACTTGTTTCGGCTACGAATTGACACTATCGTTCCAGGAAGGGAGTCGACCGAATGGCCGCAGCCGCGGATCCGGTGGATTGCGAGGTTGAGGAAAGTCCGGGCTCTATAGGACGGAGTGCCAGGTAACACCTGGGGGACGCGAGTCCACGGAAAGTGCCACAGAAAATATACCGCCGGTAATGATCGGTAAGGGTGAAAAGGTGCGGTAAGAGCGCACCGCGCTGCTGGTAACAGTGGCGGCAGGGTAAACCCCACTCAGAGCAAAACCAAATAGGAAGACAGGCAGTTTCGGCTGTAACGTGTGGTCCGCACGGTCTTCGGGTAGGTTGCTAGAGGCCTGTGGTGACACAGGTCCCAGATGAATGGCCATTCTCGACAGAACCCGGCTTACAGGTCGACTCCCTCCCATCATTGAAGCCAAGCTACCTCTCCTTTACTTCCTTTTTTCAAAGAAATTACTTTAAGTACGCTTTTTAGTTTTCTGTATTTAGCTGGTTTTCTATTCTCAATGGCTTATCGAATTCTTGTGTAACTCGCTATTTTTAAAGGAACTTTTCTCGTTTTTGCCCGCTGATTTTCTTGACAAGTGATAAAGGGGGTACCTATTATGGAGTTAGGTGGATTAAAGTGGTGAAAATTGGAAAATTGGGGATAGAAAGAGGGCAAATTTTTGTTCCGCGGCATCAACAGGCTCAACCTCGACGTGAAAGGTCGCTTTGCCATTCCGACTCGGTATCGAGAGGAATTGAAGAGGCGTTGCGATTCCGAGCTAGTGATTACGGTGGATCCGGATTTATGTCTGCTCATTTACCCTATGCCCGATTGGCAAGATATCGAACGGCGTATCATGGAATTGCCCACTTTCAAGGATTCCACCCGAATATTACAGCGTTTATTGGTTGGTCACGCCACTGAGGTAGAAATGGATGCCCAAGGGCGGGTGGTTCTGCCGCCCCCACTGCGGGAATTCGCCGGGCTACAGAGGCAAGTGGTCATGATCGGGCAGGGTGCTAGATTCGAGCTTTGGGACGAGGCGAGGTGGAGTGGTGAGCGCGAGTCCTGGCTCGATAAGGCGGACATGGCGCAACTCAAATTGTCTTCCGACCTGAATACCCTATCTATCTGACCATGGAGAGTCCCAACCACCATCGGCCAGTGCTCTCAAGGGAGGCGCTGGAGGCGCTGTCTGTATCATCTACGGGATATTACGTCGACGGCACTTTTGGTAGAGGCGGGCACAGTCGTTTGATCCTGGCTGCCTTGGGTGAGGAAGGTCGCCTGCTCGCCATCGACAAAGATCCGGAGGCAGTCGCCGCGGCGAGGGTATTAGCCGAAGCAGATCATCGTTTGTCCGTACAACAAGGTTCTTTCGCGCTGCTGTCTGTTTTTGCCGAGCAATTGGGTTGGGGCGGCAGGATCGCGGGAGTGTTATTGGATCTCGGGGTGTCTTCTCCGCAATTAGACACGCCTGAGCGGGGTTTCAGTTTTTTGCAAGACGGGCCTTTGGATATGCGCATGGATAACAGTCGGGGTATGAGCGCTGCCCAATGGTTGGCTACGGCGGGTGCCGATGAGATAGCCAGGGTCCTCAAGGAATACGGTGAAGAACGGTTCTCGAAGCGAATCGCCGCGAAGATCCTGGCCGAGCGTCAAGGCGGAGTGGCGATCGAGACCACCGGCAAGCTGGCCGGCATTGTGGCCAGCGCGGTATCCATCAGAGAGAAAGGCAAGCATCCGGCTACCCGCAGTTTTCAGGCAATCCGGATCTTTATCAACCAAGAGTTGGATGACCTGCGGAAGTGTCTGGAGCAAGCGCTCGATCTGTTAGCCCCAGGGGGACGCCTAGTCGTGATCTGTTTTCATTCATTGGAAGACCGCATCGTCAAGCGTTTCATCAGAGATGCTGCCCGCGGGGATATCTACCCTCCTGGCATCCCCGTGACCCATAACCAGATGCGGCCGAGGTTAAAGGTCGTTGGGAAGGTGATACATCCCACAGTCGCCGAGGTAAATCTAAACCCCCGAGCTCGCAGTGCGGTGTTGCGGGTAGCGGAAAAGCTATCGTGACCCGCGGGAAGCTCACGTTGATGTTGGTGCTGGCGCTCCTCGTGCTCCTGACATCGGTCGGTGTGGTATACGCGAAATATGCATCCCGGCGGTATTTCGTCGAGTTGGAGGCCATGCGCGCCAGCCAGGATACCCTGGATGTGGAGTGGGGCCAGTTGAAATTGGAACAGAGCACATGGGCTACCCACCATCGAATAGAGCAGGTGGCTAGGAAAAAACTGAAGATGCATATCCCTACGGCTGCGGACATTATGGTGGTTAGGCCTTGAGATCGGAACGCCCGAAACAGCAAAGAAAAAAGAGTGCCAGGGCGGGCGCTGGAAAGGCGGTTGCCTTGCCGCGTTACCGAGCCCGTACATGGACGCTACTCTTATTACTTGGATTGGCGGGTACGTTGTTGATATGGCGCGCCGTCCACCAGCAAATCTTTGAGACTGATTTCTTGCAGGACCAGGGAGAACGGCGTCATTTACGGGGAGTGGAGGTCCCGGCTCATCGGGGCATGATAACCGATCGAGATGGCGATCCCCTTGCAATCAGCACGCCTGCGGACTCGGTTTGGGCGAATCCCCGAGTGTTGGCTCCGGACAGCCACACCCTGGCACCCCTCGCCAAGGCCTTGGATAGCTCTGTGGAGGATTTACGGCAGCTCTTGGCAAGTCGTAGCGATCGTTCCTTCGTCTACCTCAGGCGCAGGTTAACGCCAGATCTAACCAACAAGATAAACAAACTGGTAAGAGAAAAGGCCATCCCGGGTGTTGGGTTGGACCGGGGGTTTCGCCGTTACTATCCGGGTGGTGAAGTTTTTTCCCACGTTGTGGGGTTTACCGATATAGATGATACCGGCCAGGAAGGGGTGGAACTGGCCTATCAGCAGTGGCTGCAGAGCATTCCCGGAAAGAAGCTGGTCATTCGGGATGGGCATGCCCGGGCTGTGCAGAATATCGAGAGCATTCGGGCACCCGTGGAGGGCCGGGATCTGGCCCTGAGTCTGGATCGGCGGCTACAGTATCTGGCCTATCGTGAACTGAAAAGCGCGGTCAAGCAGCACGGTGCAAAGGCCGGCTCCGCCATCATTCTCGATGTGCGCAGTGGCGAGATTCTTGCCATGGTTAACCGGCCATCCTACAACCCAAATGGGTCCAAAGACGTCAAGCGTAGCTACTTCCGAAACCGCGCCGTCACCGATGTCTTCGAGCCTGGTTCAACGATGAAACCATTTACGATCGCTGCCGGATTGGAGACTGGGCGCTATCGGCCAGACACGCGAATAGACACCAACCCCGGGTTCATAACAGTCGGCAGGAACCGGGTCAAAGATCACCACAACCTGGGCGTGATCGATGTGACCACTGTCATCCAGCGATCGAGCAACGTGGGAGCCACCAAGATCGCCATGGACATCCCTCCCGAGACCCTGTGGCGTTTCTATGATCGTCTAGGATTCGGGTCACCGACTGGAGTTTCGTTCCCCGGAGAGTCAGACGGACAACTTACACCTTATAAAAGGTGGGCGGATATCGATCATGCCACGCTCGCCTTCGGCTATGGGCTTTCGGTAACCACTCTGCAGTTGGCTCAGGCCTACGCGGTCCTTGCGGCGGATGGGGTAAAGCGCCCTGCCTCGTTGTTGCGCCTCGATAAGCCGGTTCAGGGCGAGCCTGTGCTTGCGAAAGAAACGGCCCGCGCGGTTCGCCGCATGATGGAGACGGTTGTGTCTCCCGAAGGTACGGCGCCCCAGGCCGCTGTTATTGGATACCGAGTGGCGGGTAAGACGGGTACCGTGAGAAAGAGTGTACCGGGGGGATATTCGAAAGACCGCTATCTTTCGATATTCGCGGGTATTGCCCCCGCGAGTGCTCCCCGTTTGGTGATGGTGGTGGTGATCGATGAGCCCAAGGGCAAACAATATTACGGCGGACAGGTCGCGGCCCCGGTATTTTCCCGGGTCATGTCCGGGGCACTTCGCCTTCTCAATATCACGCCGGATGATCTATCCCCAAAAGATGTCCGGATGGCTGCCGTGGGTGGAGAAGGTTGATGACCGGTATCGCCGAAAAACATTCCGGCATTCGACTCAGCGCGTTGTTCGAAGGCATCTTGCAGATTCCCGCGGCGCTTGACAGGGAGATAAGGTCCCTTCATTCGGATAGCCGAGAAGTGTTGCCGGGAGGGCTGTTTCTGGCTTGCGCGGGAGCCGGCCGGCATGGGCTAGACTTTCTCGATCAGGCCCTGCAACGGCAAGTGGGAGTTGTGGTCTGCGAACCCGGGGGGAGTTGGACAGCGGAGCGCATCCAGCAGCTAAGTAATGACCGGGCGGTGCCGGTGTTGGCAGTCGAGCAACTGGCCTCTCAGGTCAGCCGCATAGCTGGTCGTTTCTACCGTGAACCGGGAAATGAGCTGACCGTGGTTGGCGTTACGGGTACCAACGGTAAGACCAGCTGTACGCAGTTTTTGGCCCGTGCGCTTTCCCCAACGCTTCACTGTGGGGTGATCGGGACACTTGGTAGTGGTTTCCCCGACCAACTGGAGCCGGGTACCCATACGACACCCGATCCGGTGCGGCTGCAGGCGGAACTTGCCTTTTTACGCGACAGCGGCGCGGCGGCGGTGGCGATGGAGGTTTCGTCTCACGCCCTCCACCAGGGCCGCGTTGCCGGGGTTTCCTTCGACGTGGCGGTACTGACGAATTTAAGCCGGGATCATTTGGATTACCACGGAAGCATGGTGGAGTACGGCCTGGCAAAAAAGCAGTTGTTCCTTATGCCGGGGCTCAAATGTGCGGTGCTCAACCTGGATGACCCGCTGGGGCAAAGTTTGCTCGGAGAACTACCGGAGACTGTCCTGGCTGTCGCGTATGGGCAATATGTAGAAGCCGATATGTTCCGGGGCGCTCATCGGTGGGTGCGGGCAACAGAGGTATCATCTAGCCAATCCGGCATGACCCTTTCTATCGATTCCAGCTGGGGGAAGGGCAGTTTTTCCACGCCATTGCTGGGCCGCTTCAATGTGAGCAACCTACTGGCCGTCCTCTCGGTTCTGTTGTTCCTGGGCGTAACATTCGCAATCGCCTTGGCGCGGCTGGCGGCATTGATGACGGTTCCGGGCCGTATGGAGCATTTTGGCGGTGTAGATCGGCCCCTGGTGGTCGTGGATTATGCCCACACCCCCGATGCCCTTGGACATGTATTGACTGCGCTGCGTGAGCATGTCACCGGACAATTGATTTGCGTCTTTGGATGCGGTGGCGATCGTGACCGGGGAAAGCGGCCGGAGATGGCGGCTATGGCCGAAGCACTGGCCAGCGAAGTTTTTATCACCGATGACAACCCGCGTACCGAGGATGGTGACCGCATTGTTGAGGATATTCTCACCGGAATGAAACGCCCCGACCGGGCCCGGGTGATCCGTGATCGTGCCCAGGCGATTGCTCAGGCCATCGGCCACGCTGTACCGGGGGACCTGGTTTTGGTGGCTGGGAAGGGGCATGAGACCAGCCAGCAGATTGGTGATCTGAAGCTGCCGTTCGAGGATCGGGAGCAGGTGCAACAAGCGCTGGAGCGGTGGCGAGGATGATTCAATTACGCTTGTCGTCTCTGTGTTCCCCGTTGGAAGCTCGGTTAATCGGTGCCGATACCAGCTTCTCATCGGTTAGCACCGACACCCGCGCGTTGACTCCGGGGCAGTTGTTTGTGGCCCTCAGGGGGGAGCGGTTCGATGGCCATGACTATCTGCAGCAGGCCCAACAGCAGGGTGTCGCGGCGGTCCTGGTAGACCGTGAGCCCCCGGCCGGGCTGTCGGCGTTGGTAGTCGACGATACCCGTGCCGCGCTGGGACGGCTGTCGGCACTCTGGCGCGAGGCGGGACATGCGGTCATCGTTGCGGTAACCGGAAGCAATGGCAAGACTACGGTCAAAGAGATGCTTGCGGCCATCCTCAGAGAGAAAGGAGAGGTATTGGCAACCGAGGGCAACCTCAACAACGATATCGGGCTTCCGTTGACCTTGTTAAGGCTCCAGGACGAAGCATATGGAGTCGTTGAGATGGGCGCCAATCATCCTGGGGAGATCGCGTATCTAAGCCGTATCTCCCATCCGGACGTGGTGCTGCTGATTAACGCTGGCCGGGCTCATCTGGCGGGGTTCGGGGATCTGGAAGGGGTTGCTCGCGCCAAAGGTGAGATTATCACCGGTCTGACCGACGATGGGTGGGTCGTGCTTAATGCCGATGATCCGTGGGCTCGGTTATGGAGAGAACTGGCCGGCGGGCGTAAAACCCTCAGTTTTGGAATCCACCATGCTGCCGATGTCTCCAGCCCCCGCGACGGGTTGACTCTGACATGGGATAAGACCGGGTTCCACAGCCGATTTCCGGTCAGAACCTCGGAGGGCGAGATTGAAATCAGCCTGGGGCTGGCGGGAGAACACAATCGCCTGAATGCCTTAGGCGCCATCGCTGCTGCCCTGACGGTTGGCGCAACCCTGGATGATGCCAAGCGCGGGCTTGCCCGGCTCCGTCCGGTACGTGGCAGGCTGCAGCCATTGGCGGGGGAGTCCGGGATCCACTTGGTGGATGATAGCTACAACGCTAACCCAGATTCAGTTAAGGCAGCCATTGATGTCCTGGCTACCGCTCCGGGCCGGAAGATATTGGTGCTCGGTGGATTGGCGGAAATGGGTGAGGGAGGCGAAGGTTTCTATCGCGACATCGGCAATTATGCCCGCACTTCGGGGGTTGAGCTGCTGTTCGCCTTGGGGGAGGCGAGTGCGGTGTTACCGGCATTTGGCGAGGGTGGTGTTCAGAGCAATTCTTATGAGGATTTGATCGCAGCTCTGAAGCAGCGGCTGCGACCCGCTGATAGAGTGTTGGTGAAGGGATCTCGATCGGCCGCCATGGAACGGGTAATAGCAGCGCTCGGCGGTCGGAGGAGTACCTGATATGTTGCTCTACCTGGCCGAATATCTGTCCCAGTTTAACTCCGGATTCAATGTCTTTCAGTATCTCACATTGAGAACCATCCTTGGTGTGCTGACCGCGTTGATAATCTCATTCGTGGTAGGACCGGCGATGATCAGGCGGCTTGCTTTTTATCAGATTGGCCAGACGATACGTAGCGACGGGCCGGAGTCCCATCTCACCAAGGCGGGAACCCCTACCATGGGTGGGGCGCTACTGCTGGTTGCGGTGTCGGTGAGTACGCTGTTGTGGTCCGATCTCGGTAGCCGTTACGTCTGGGTGGTTATTACGGTAACCCTGATGTTTGGGATTATCGGTTTTGTAGACGATTACAAAAAACTGGTGTTGAACGACCCCCGGGGCTTGGCTCCCCGATACAAGTATCTGTGGCAGTCGGTGATTGGGCTTAGTGTGGCGGTATTTCTCTATCTCAGCTCCAGCTCGGCCGCGGAGACTCAGCTGATCATTCCCTTCGTCAAAAGCATCGTGATCGATATGGGTCCCTGGTTCGTGGTGTTCACCTACTTCGTCATTGTCGGTTCCAGCAATGCGGTAAATCTTACCGATGGCTTGGATGGGTTAGCGATCATGCCAGCCGTTCTGGTAGCCGGTGCCCTGGCGATCTTCGCCTATGCCTCCGGTCACGCCCAGATCGCTACCTATTTGTTGATACCCCAGTTACCAGGTGTCGGTGAGGTTGCCGTGTTCTGTGGCGCCATTACCGGTGCCGGGCTGGGATTTCTCTGGTTCAACGCCTATCCCGCCCAAGTCTTCATGGGCGACGTGGGCGCATTGGCATTGGGTGCCGCCCTTGGAGTGGTTGCGGTAATCGTCCGTCAGGAACTTGTGCTCCTTATCATGGGCGGTGTGTTTGTCATGGAGACAGTGTCGGTGATGTTGCAGGTGCTTTCTTTCAAGATGACCGGACGGCGGATATTCCGCATGGCACCGTTGCATCACCATTTTGAGCTTAAGGGCTGGCCAGAGCCCAGGGTTATCGTGCGGTTTTGGATCGTTACCGTAATCCTGGTCCTTGTTGGCTTGGCCAGTCTGAAGATTCGCTGAGATGGAGAGCTTGAGGAAAATAATGAATAAACAAGCGCCGTCCGGTATCGAGCGGCGCCGCAAGACGCTGATCGTCGGTTTGGGCAAGACAGGGCTTTCCTGCGCCCGTTTTTTGGCGTCACGCGGGGTGCCCTGGGCAGTTACTGATACACGGAAGGCGCCTCCCGGCCTTCAGCAGTTGGAGCAGGAACTGCCGGATGCGGGGTTGTTTCTGGGAGGATTCGACCCAGATGTCTTTAGAGCCGCGGAGCGGCTAGTCGTGTCTCCCGGGGTGGCGATCACCGAGCCGCTGATTCAGCAGGCGATCGCTCAAGGTATCCCGGTGTTGGGAGATATCGAGCTGTTTTGCCAGGTGGCCCGGGCGCCCGTGGCGGTTATTACCGGCTCGAATGGCAAGAGTACCGTTACCACCCTGCTTGGGGAAATGGCCAAGGCCGCTGGAGTCCAGGTTAGAGTGGGGGGAAATCTTGGGCAGCCCGCCCTGGATTTACTCGATGATGATGCGGAGCTTTATGTATTAGAACTATCCAGTTTTCAGCTGGAGACCACGCACACGCTCAAACCCCAGGTGGCTGTCGTGCTCAACGTTTCTCCCGACCATCTCGATCGGTATCCCGACCTCCAGCATTACGCCGATGCCAAGGCAAAGGCATATCACCAGGCGCGCGACCGAATCGTCAACCGTGATGATCCACTGGTGGTCGCCATGACGGCGTCCGATGCGGATACCATCGGTTATACGTTAGGCGTACCTCGAGACCAGGATTTTGGATTGCTGTCGACTGAGCTTGGTCAATGCCTCTGCAGAGGTGGCAACCCGTTGTTGCCGGTGTCGGAATTGAAGATTTTTGGGAGCCACAACCAACAGAATGCCCTGGCGGCGCTGGCCATGGGTTCGGCGTTGGAGCTGCCTATGGCGGCTATGTTAGATGCGCTGCGGACCTTCCGCGGACTACCCCATCGTACTCAATTTGTTGGTGAGCACGGGGGGGTGTGCTGGTACAACGATTCGAAGAGCACAAATCCCGGGGCATGTATCGCCGCATTAGAAGGTTTCCACGAAGCAGGGGGAAAATCAAAAACCATCCTCATTGCGGGTGGCGATGGTAAGGGGGCTGATTTCGCTCCCCTGGGGCCGGTGGTGGCTCGTACGTGCCGTGCGGTTGTCCTCATTGGGAGAGACGCAGGATTGATCGCGGCGGCGCTGTTACCTGAAACCAGGGTAATTCGAGCCGACAGCATGGAAGAAGCCATTGCGCTGGCCACCGAGCAAGCTTTGCCCGGGGATCGCGTAATGTTGTCGCCTGCCTGTGCCAGCTTCGATATGTTTAATAATTACGCCCACCGTGGAGAGGTGTTTGTGGCGCTGCTGGGGAGGTTCTTCCAGTGAGCGCCGGGATCCACATGCAAGCGACTCCCGGATCCGATGGGCTGCAATTGCCTAGGTTGGATTATTGGCTGGTATTGGCCGTTTGTTCGCTGCTGGGATTGGGGTTGGTCATGGTGGCGTCCGCGTCACTGCACAAGCTTGAGGGCGCCCCGTTCTACTATGTGAATCGCCACCTGATCGCCCTGTTTCTCGGTATCGTCGGTGCCTGGCTGGTTGCCTTGATACCTGTTACTTATTGGAACAAGGCCGGTGCCTCGCTCTATCTGCTTGGCCTGATTTTGCTGGCTCTGGTACTCCTGCCGGGATTAGGCCGGGAGGCCAATGGCGCTGTTCGCTGGATACCGATCGGTCCCTTCAACCTGCAAAGTTCCGAATTCATGAAACTGTTCCTGGTGATCTATATCGCCGGGTACCTGGTGCGGCGGCAGGAGGAGGTAGCAACCCGTATCTGGGGTTTCCTGAAGCCGGTTGCCCTGCTTTTGCTGGCCGCCAGCTTGATCATGTTGGAGCCGGATTTCGGTACTACTGCAGTATTGATGGCCACCGCCATGGGTATGTTGTTTCTCGGTGGTGTCCCACTTTGGCAATTCGGGGTGCTGGTTTCCTTGGCGGCATCCGCCATGGTTGGCCTGATCTACTTCTCCCGGTATCGGCTGGATCGGGTGACCGCGTTCTTGGATCCCTGGGCAGATGTGGAGGGGAACGGCTACCAGTTGGCCCAGGCCTTGATCGCGTTTGGCCGGGGAGAGTGGCTTGGAGTCGGGCTGGGAGCCGGGATCCAAAAGCAGTTTTATCTGCCAGAGGCACACACCGACTTCCTCATGGCGGTAATCGGCGAGGAACTTGGGCTGGCGGGAACCATGGTCGTTATTCTGTTGTTTGCGCTGATTGTCGGCCGGGCATTTCTTATTGGTATTCAGGCCGAGAAGCTGGGCGATCGCTTCTCATCCTATGTCGCACAGGGGCTGGGATTGTGGCTGGGGATTCAGTCATTCATCAACATCGGCGTCAACGTAGGCTTGTTGCCTACCAAAGGGCTGACGCTTCCGTTCATGAGTTACGGCGGCAACAGTATCATCGTTGCGTGCATAGTGGCCGGCATGCTAGTTCGGATCGACTACGAAAACCGGCTTGGCGTATCCAAGACTGTGGGAGAGAGACGTTGGGCGCGCGCGTGATGGTCATGGCAGGCGGAACTGGCGGCCACGTATTTCCGGCACTGGCGGTTGCCGACGAATTACGCGCCCGGGGGCTGGAGGTGTTCTGGCTCGGGACGCGTAACGGCTTCGAGGGGCAGGTGGTGGCCGATAGAGGTTATCCGCTTGAGACCGTTAGCGTGCGGGGTTTGCGGGGAAAAGGCCTCTTACGCTGGCTTGTGGCGCCTTTTCAAATATCGGTCGCGTTGTACCAGGTTTGGGGTGTCATCAGGCGGATGCGTCCCGGGTTGGTGTTGGGCATGGGCGGTTTCGCTTCAGGGCCAGGGGGGGTGATGGCCTGGATACGGGGCATTCCGCTGGTGATTCACGAGCAAAACGCCGTGCCCGGCATGACCAACCGATGGTTGTCGAGATTGGCGACCCGGGTATTGGAAGCCTTTCCGGGCAGTTTCGGCTCGTCTCAACAGGTGCTACTCACCGGCAATCCTGTGCGCCGGGAGATTTTAGCCCTGCCCAGTCCGCAGGAGCGGCCTTGGCGTTCCAACGGGGTGGCCAGCCTATTGATTCTTGGCGGTTCCCAAGGCGCTCAGATTTTGAACGAGACCTTGCCCAAAGCCCTCGCGAGAGTTGCCGTGGGCGAACGGCCTAGGGTGTTTCACCAGGCGGGACGGGGCAATGGCCAACAAACGGCTAGGGCTTACCGCGAAGCGGGTGTCGAGGCCCAGGTAGCAGACTTCGTGGACGATATGGCGGCCGCCTATCGCTCGGCTGATCTCGTTGTCAGCCGCTCCGGGGCGCTCACCATCGCGGAGTTATCTGCCGCGGGAGTGGGTGCAATACTCGTTCCTTTTCCTTATGCCGTAGACGATCACCAAACCCGAAATGCTCGCTATCTGTGCGATGGCGGTGCCGCATGCCTGTTGCCCCAACACCAGCTGGATCCCGACCGACTCGCCCGATTGCTGAGTGAGCTGCTGGGAGACGAAGACCGTTGCCGGGCCATGGCAGTGGCAGCCCGGCGACTGGCGCTGCCGGAGGCGACTGCCCGGGTAGCGGACATCTGTCAGGAGATGTTGGCATGAACGTCCTGAAAGACCGGCAGCGTCGCCAGGCCGCGGAAGTCATGGGCAAGATACGCCAGCTGCACTTCATCGGAATCGGGGGGTCAGGTATGAATGGTATTGCCCAGGTCATGTTGAATCTGGGTTACCGGATCTCAGGCTCCGATCTCAAGGCCAACACGGCTACCCAACGGCTAGAGGACCAGGGGGCTGTAATCTCCATCGGTCACAGGGAAGAAAATATCCAAGGATGCGATGCGGTCGTGATTTCCAGCGCCGTGAAGAGTGATAACCCCGAGGTGAAAGCGGCTCGGGAATTG
The DNA here is from genome assembly GCA_020445415.1 of Gammaproteobacteria bacterium. Taxonomy (GTDB): domain Bacteria; phylum Pseudomonadota; class Gammaproteobacteria; order Chromatiales; family Chromatiaceae; genus HKST-UBA178. The sequence continues at coordinate 19,598 of JAGRGP010000013.1, forward strand.
CGGATCCCCGTGGTGCCCCGGGCCGAGATGTTGGCGGAACTGATGCGTTTTCACTACGGCATTGCGGTGGCGGGCACTCATGGCAAGACCACCACTACCAGCCTGGTGGCGAGTATTCTGGCGGAGGCTGGTCTGGATCCGACGTTTGTCATCGGTGGCCGCCTCAATTCCGCGGGGTCCCATGCACGGCTAGGCCGTGGTGAGTATCTCGTGGCGGAAGCAGACGAAAGTGACGCTTCTTTTCTCTATCTACAACCCATGCTGGCCGTGGTCACCAATGTGGACGCGGATCACATGACCACCTACGAAGGAGATTTCAACCGCCTGCGGCAGACCTTTGTCGAGTTTCTACACCACCTTCCCTTCTACGGACTGGCGGTACTTTGCATTGACGATGCGGAGGTACGCGGATTGCTGCCCCGAGTGACTCGGCGTGTAGTTAGTTATGGGCTTTCGGACGATGCGGACATGCGTGCCGTTGATATCAAGCAATCGGGCCTGACAACTTGTTTCCGAGTTGTTCCGGCACACGCAGAGGCATTTGATGTAACCCTGGAGTTACCCGGCCGTCACAATGTTCTCAACGCGCTTGCCGCGATTACCGTTGCCTTGGAGTTGGGTTGCGAAGTGCCGGACATCCAACGAGCCTTGGCTGGGTTTCAAGGGATAGGGCGGCGATTCCAGGCCAATGAATGCACCTTGTCCGGCGGTCAGCGGGTGATGCTTGTGGACGACTATGGGCATCATCCCCGGGAAATCGCCGCCACCCTGGACGCGGTGCGGGGCGGGTGGCCGGGACGACGTCTCGTACTGGCCTTCCAACCCCATCGATTTACCCGCACCCAGGAGCAATTCGAGGATTTCGTAAAGGTGTTGTCGCGGGCCGATGTGTTGCTGTTAACAGAGGTATACGCAGCGGGAGAAAGTCCCATCCCCGGGGCTGACGGCAGGGCACTTAGCCGCGCGATTAGAATCCGGGGTCAGGTTTCGCCAGTCTTCGTTGACCCGGTGGGCGAATTGAGCGGAGTGATCGCGGGACTGCTCCAGGATGGAGATATCGTGCTGCTCATGGGAGCCGGTGATATTGGTTCCGTGGCGGCGGCATTGCCGGGCCGCTTATGCGGGGAGGCCGCGTCATGAACCACATGGCACTGCGCGGGGTCTGGCGCCATGACGAGCCGCTTTCCCACCACACCAGCTGGCGGGTAGGTGGAGTTGCAAAATCCTTCTATCAGCCCGCTGATCGGCTGGATTTAATCGCGTTTCTCAAACAACTTCCGGTCGAGGAGCCGTTGTTGTGGCTGGGGCTTGGTAGCAACCTCCTGGTCCGCGATGGCGGCTTTCGGGGAACGGTGGTGGCAACCCGGGGTTGCGTGAATGACGTGAGCATGAGCGGTGATGGACTGGTCGTCGTCGAGTCGGGAGCCTCTTGTGCGATGGTAGCCCGATTCGTGGCACGCCAGGGGCGTGTGGGTACCGAATTCCTGGCAGGTATTCCCGGCACCATGGGGGGGGCTTTGGCGATGAACGCGGGGGCCTTCGGAAGCGTTACCTGGGAGCGGGTCAGATCGGTGGAAACCCTGAGTCGCCAGGGCAGGGTTCAGGTGCGCTACCCATCGCATTTTCAAATTGGTTACCGCCAAGTCGAGGGGCCGCCGGGAGAGTGGTTTCTCAGCGCCCGATTGATCACCGAGGCTGGTGATGTGGAGGCTGGGCAGGCGGCGATTAAACGCCTGTTGGAACGGCGCTCCCAGTCACAACCCATTGGTTTACCCAGCTGTGGGTCGGTGTTCCGCAATCCCGACGGTGATCACGCGGCGCGATTAATCGAGGCGGCGGGCCTGAAGGGCGAAGTTATCGGGGGCGCCATGGTCTCCGAAAAACATGCCAATTTCATCATTAATACCGGCCAGGCGACGGCTAGCGATATCGAGCGACTGATCGACCGGATTCGCGACCGGGTCGAGGCGCGATCGGGGATACGCCTGCAGACCGAAGTTCATATCGTCGGCGAAGGGGGAGAAGGCGCATGACAGTTAAGGCATCCGACTTCGGCAAGGTCGCGGTATTGATGGGCGGGTGGTCCGCAGAACGCGAGGTCTCACTGGACGGCGGTGGTGCGGTGCTCGCGGCGTTGCTCAGGCAGGGTGTGGACGCCCATGGCATTGACGTTGGTAAAGATGTCTTGGAGCGACTGGTAAACGAGGGCTTCGATCGCGTCTTTCTCTTGCTTCACGGCCGGGGGGGAGAAGATGGCGTGATCCAGGGAGGGCTGGAAATCCTGGGTCTTCCTTACACCGGAAGCCGTGTCGCTGCCTCGGCGTTGGGTATGGACAAATACCGCAGCAAGCTGCTGTGGAGTGCCTTGGGCCTGCCGATCCCGGACTATGTCCTGATTCGTGATTCCGCGCAGTTGCCCGACGCGGAGGCGCTGGGTTTTCCGTTGATGGTAAAACCAGTTCACGAAGGGTCGAGCATCGGAATGGCCAAGGTTGGCGATGCCGAGCAGCTTCGCGCCGCCTGGGAAAAAGCAGCAGGCTACGACACCGAAGTCATGGTGGAGCGCTGGATAAAGGGTAATGAGTATACGGTGGCGATCTTGGCGGATGAGGCGCTTCCCGTTATCCGGCTGGAAACCCCTCACGAGTTCTATGATTACGACGCCAAGTACCGTGCGGATAGCACCCGCTACCATTGCCCCGCTGGTCTCGATGAGGGCGGGGAACAGGCCTTACGGGATCTCGCGTTGCGTGCGTTTCGCGCTGTTGGAGCGACGGGTTGGGGCCGGGTTGATCTGATGACGGACCGGTCTGGACAGCCGTTCCTTCTGGAGGTCAATACGGCACCCGGTATGACCAGCCACAGTTTGGTTCCGATGGCTGCCCGGGCTTGCGGGCTGGATTTCGATCAGTTGGTTTGGCGGATTTTAGAACTGAGCCTGGAGCGCCCATGACGGCAAGGACCACGAATTTGCAGACCTCCGACGCCAAGCTCCCAAGCTTCCGGCAGTTAGGCCGCTGGCTGCTCGGTTTGGTGCTAATGATGGCACTGGCGGGGGTGAGTACCTGGGTCACCGTGAAGGTTCAGGACCCTTACTTTATGCCTTTGAAGCTGATTCGAATCGACGGCCAGTTACGCCATTTGTCCAGGGAAGCTGTTGAGTCCGCGGTGGGTAAGGTAATCCAGGGTAACTTCTTTACTGTCGATGTGGCCCGTGTGAGGAATGCCGCCGAGGGGTTGGCGTGGGTGGAGCGGGTAAGTGTACGGCGGGTCTGGCCGGGTACCCTACAGCTACAGGTTATCGAGCAAGTTCCGTTGGCACGCTGGGGCAAGGAACAGCTGGTCAACCGCCAAGGGCAGGTGTTCACCCCCGCGCCGGAGGAGATTCCCGCCGGGCTGCCATGGCTATCCGGTCCAGAGGGCCATTCCGCGGCGGTAGTCCTCAAGTACCTGAAGCTGCGACCCCGTTTCACCTCGGTGGGATTGAATTTGGCGCAGGTCAGGATGGATGCGCGACAAGCATGGCAAATGGCTTTTGAAAACGGCCTGCAGCTGCGGCTGGGCAATCAGGATTCCGATCGCCGTGTAGAGCGATTCCTGAGGATCTACCCCAGGCTTCAGCAGATGTCGGAACGGCGGTTGCTAGGACTCGATTTTCGTTACACCAATGGATTTTCAGCCCTTTGGGCTCCTGCGGATACGCAGCTGAAAGGGGTGGAAAAAGTGGCGGCAGTTGGGAAAGGGCAGGCGTAGATGACGAAGAAGCTGGAAAAGAACCTCATAGTCGGTTTGGACATTGGTACCTCGAAAGTGGTGGCGATCGTTGGCGAGGTCAAGCCGGGAAATGAGATCGAGGTCATCGGTATTGGCTCTCATCCATCTCGTGGGCTGAAAAAAGGTGTTGTAGTCAATATCGAATCAACGGTGCAGTCCATTCAGCGGGCGGTGGAGGAGGCGGAGCTGATGGCCAGTTGCCAGATCCACTCGGTGCACGCGGGAATTGCAGGTAGCCACATCCGCAGTCTCAATTCTCACGGGATCGTGGCAATCAGGGACCGTGAGGTAACGCATGGCGACGTGGAACGGGTGATCGATGCGGCCCGCGCGGTGGCGATTCCCGCGGACCAGAAAATACTCCATATCCTGCCACAGGAATTCATCATTGATGAACAGGAAGGGATCAAGGAACCGGTCGGGATGTCCGGGGTGCGTTTGGAAGCCCGGGTACACATGGTGACCGGTGCAGTTAGCGCGGCTCAGAATATTGTCAAGTGCGTGCGCCGCTGTGGTCTGGAAGTGGACGATCTGATTCTCGAGCAGCTCAGCTCCAGTTACGCGGTGTTAAGCGACGACGAAAAGGAGCTGGGGGTGTGTTTGGTCGATATCGGCGGAGGTACCACCGATATGGCGGTTTTTACCGAAGGATCGATCCGGCATACGGCGGTTATCCCAATTGCCGGTGATCAGGTGACCAATGACATCGCGGTGGCGATGCGGACGCCAACCCAGCACGCCGAGGAGATCAAGATCAAATATGCCTGCGCGCTCACCCAGTTGGCCGCCAGCGATGAGACGATCGAGGTCCCCAGTATCGGTGACCGTCCGGCACGCAGGCTCTCCAGGCAAACGCTGGCGGAGGTGGTCGAGCCCCGCTACGAGGAGTTATTGACGCTCATCCAACTGGAGTTAAGGCGCAGTGGTTTTGAGGATTTGATCGCCGGTGGAGTAGTGCTGACAGGCGGCAGTTCAAAAATGGAAGGATTGATAGAGCTGGCGGAGGAGATCTTCCACATGCCAGTGCGGCTCGGGATACCCGGTTATGTAACAGGGTTGGTCGATGTAGTGCGCAATCCGATCTACGCAACAGGTGTCGGGTTACTGTTGTTTGGACATCAGAACCGAGCGAGTCGATTACGCGACATGCCTTCTGGGCGCGGTATGAAGGCGGTTTGGGAACGGATGAAGAGCTGGTTTCAGGGGAATTTTTGACCGGCCCGGCTTTTATTATTTTTTTTGATTTTTCTGACGGTCAGGGGTCAGTGAGAGGAGAGAGGCGAAATGTTCGAATTAATGGATGCATATAGTCAAAATGCGGTTATCAAGGTTGTGGGCGTAGGCGGCGGTGGAGGCAACGCGGTCAATCATATGTTGAGCGCCAGTATCGAAGGGGTGGAATTCATCTGCGCCAATACCGACGCCCAGGCCCTCAAAAATAGTGATGTGAGGACGGTGCTGCAATTGGGTGCCGGTATTACCAAGGGCCTCGGGGCCGGAGCCAATCCTGACGTGGGACGTGAGGCGGCGATGGAGGATCGGGAGCGTATTTTGGAAGCGCTGCAGGGATCGGATATGGTGTTCATCACCGCGGGAATGGGAGGAGGCACCGGTACGGGCGCGGCGCCGGTTATTGCGGAAGTAGCCAAGGATTTGGGAATCCTGACGGTGGCGGTGGTTACCAAACCATTCCCATTCGAAGGTAGCAGAAGAATGGACGTAGCCAACCGGGGTATTGCCCAGCTGGGCCAGTACGTGGACTCCCTTATCACCATACCCAACGAGAAATTGCTGGCGGTACTCGGCAAGGACATGAGCCTGCTCAATGCCTTCAAGGCCGCCAACGATGTATTGCTGGGAGCGGTTCAGGGAATTGCCGAGCTCATTACCCGGCCTGGGCTGATCAACGTAGACTTTGCCGACGTGAGGACGGTAATGGCCGAGATGGGATTGGCAATGATGGGGTCTGGATCGGCACGTGGTGATGGGCGGGCCAGGGACGCCGCCGAAGAGGCAATTCGCAGCCCACTGTTGGAAGATGTGAATCTGGCCGGTGCCCGGGGTATTTTGGTTAATATTACTGCGGGGCTGGATTTGACGATCGGAGAATTCGACGAAGTAGGAAGTACCGTCAAGGAATTTGCCTGCGACGATGCGACGGTGGTGGTGGGAACGGTTATCGATCCGGAGATGTCTGATGACCTCAGGGTGACCGTGGTGGCCACCGGATTAGGGCACGGAACTGTCAGTACGAGTCCGGTAACCGTTGTTCCAGAAGTGCAACCGGCCCGCGTGGTTAACTCAGGGCTGGTGGAAAGCGCACCGGTAGACTACCGTGGGATGGATAGCCCCACGGTGATAAGGCGTGACCGCCAAAACGAGCGTAGTATGGGCAAGGCCTATCTTGACTCGTCACAGCAAAAGGAAATGGACTATCTTGATATACCGGCCTTTCTAAGGCGCCAGGCGGACTGACATCAAAATGTAACAGGGTTGCAAAGCGCCAAATGAACTGATATTTATTAGGGATTACCCTAATGTTATCGAAATTGTTGGAGATGGGCGAGCTGAGCTGGTAGAGTGCGGCCCCCGAAGTCGGAAAACGTTTCTCCCCTGGTGGGGGTTTTACCGGGAGAGTGCCAGTAAACCTAGACGCGGGATCCTGCTGTTCCCCGTCATCGGATTAATGGGGTTGGACAATGATACGTCAGCGTACGTTGAAGAACGTGATTCGGGCGACTGGGGTCGGATTGCATACGGGGGAAAAGGTTTATCTCACCCTGCGGCCGGCTGCGGTCAATACCGGGATAATCTTCAGGCGGGTGGATATGCAACCACCGGTCGAGATTCCTGCGTGCCCGGACAATGTCGGTGATACCCGTCTTTCGACGACGCTGGAGCACGAAGGTGTCCGTGTTTCCACCGTGGAGCATTTGCTTTCGGCGTTTGCTGGACTGGGAATTGACAATGCTTACGTGGATGTCAGTGCCGCCGAGGTGCCAATCATGGATGGCAGCGCGGGTCCTTTCGTGTTTTTGATCCAGTCGGCGGGAGTGGAAGAACAGAATGCGGCCAAGCGTTTTATCCGGATCACGAAGCGGGTTGCCGTAAAGGATGGGGATAAGAGCGCGGCCTTTGAGCCGTTTGACGGGTTTAAGGTCTCTTTTGCAATTGAGTTTAACCATCCGGCATTCACCGAGCGAACACAGTTCTCTTCCATCGATTTTTCGTCGACCTCGTTCGTGAAGGAGGTGAGCCGAGCCCGGACTTTTGGATTTCTAAGAGATATCGAAATGCTTAGAGAGCGGCAACTGGCGCTGGGTGGAAGCATGGACAATGCGATCGTGGTGGATGATTATCGAATCCTCAATGAAGACGGGTTGCGGTATGAGGACGAATTCGTCAAACACAAGATTCTCGATGCTATCGGCGATCTGTATCTGCTGGGGCACAGTCTGATTGGTTCATTTATCGGCAGCAAGTCCGGGCATGCACTTAATAATCGGCTGCTGAAGGCGTTAGTCGCGGATAGAAGCGCATGGGAAGAGGTGACATTTGAAGAGGGAGATCGGGTTCCGATCTCTTACATGAAGCCGATTCAGATAACCTGAACTTCAATTTGCCGGGGACCCCAAGAACCGGTCATTGGCCGTGGCTGGCCAAACGTCTCAACGCACCGCCTAATGACTGGTCGTCAATACAGTCCGCTAATTGCCGAATCACCGCGGCATTCGCGTTGCTAAGGCCGCGCTTCGGCGTTTTATTTGGGGCCTGTTGTGGCAGGCTTTGCAACTGGACCCGGACCTTGATTTTGTCGAAGCACATCCCGGCTTTTGTCAGTTTTGCGCGAAGTATGCGGGTCACGAATCGCATACGGCTGGCCCAAGCTGGAGAGTCCACGTAAAGGACTAGCACTTGTTCCTTATCTAACGCGGCGATCAGGTGGGTGCGTAGATCCGGTTCGAGTTCGGCGGCTACCCGGTCTCGGAGAATGCACTGTTCCCGCGCCCGACTCAGCAAGGCTGTCGTGGAGTCGGATTGCTTCAGTAGTTCTCCCAGGGAATAGGCGCCTCTTGACATGGGTAGTTTTTTTGATTTGGTCTGTAAAGGGTACTATCATCAGCCGTTCGGGTTAAGCAGTCTTGACTGAATTGGGTAGTGGATCCTGATGAAAGGTATTATGAACTCCTTCTTCGTAGACCGCCACGGGACATCCACCGTACCAAGTTGGCGGACACTGACGGTGGCTGTGGTCTGCTTGGTTGGCGGTATAGTCGGAGGGTATAGCCTCGGATTACAAAGCGGCCAGGGGGAACAGGCCTACCACGAGGATGTCAAACATCTGCTCAAGGCCCATGAACGTAACCTGGAAGTCTCCCAAAGAAGGGCCAATATTCATCTGGATGCTTTGGCACTGCGGCTTGGAGCGATGCAATCCGAACTCTATCGGCTGGAGGCGTTGGGCGCGGAATTGGCCAAGGCCGGAGACCTTAATCTTGATGAATTCAATTTCTCCGAGACCCCACCGCGTGGTGGGTTGAGTCAGACTCCCGTAGAAAGCACCTTGGGGTACGCTGAGTTGGCGGCCGAGATCGATCGACTTTCCAGCAGTTTGGACGACCGGGCTCACAAACTGACTTTGATGCGGGGAATGATCCTTGACGGCAGGGTTTTGGAGGAGCTTACACCGCAAGGGAAACCGGTCAAAAAGGGATGGATTTCATCTAGTTACGGGTATCGTACCGATCCTTTTACCGGAAAGAAGAGCTTTCACCACGGGATAGATATCGCGGGCAAGCGGGATTCCGACGTGTTGGCGGTAGCATCGGGTGTGGTGACTGAAGCGGGGCGCAAGAGCGGATACGGCTATCTGGTGGAGATTACACATGCAGATGGATTGGTTACCCGCTACGGCCACAACAGCAAGATATTCGTGGAGACTGGAGATTTCGTAACCAAAGGAGACGTTATCGGTCAGATGGGTTCGACGGGCCGCTCCACTGGCCCTCATGTCCATTTTGAGATCGCCCGCAACGGGAAGACCATCAATCCTTTAGAATATCTGCCCATGAACTGAGACAGCCCAATGGGTTAGTTTCAGGTCATATCATCACCCCTGCCAGGAATGGTTATGGACGCAACCTGTGGCGTTGTGCCATCAAAGGCGATATTGGGGTATCATTTTCTACCTTTGTGCAACTCATAGTGGAAGTCCCCTGTTAATGGTCAGCAAGATTTTCAGCAAGATCTTTGGGAGCCGTAATCAACGACTGATTAAGCGAATGTCGAAGGTCGTTGCCAGCATTAATGCCCTCGAAAGCGAATTACAGTCTCTCACCAACGAGCAGCTCGGAGCCAAGACCGGGGAGTTCAAGAAACGGCTGGCGGATGGGGAGAGCCTCGAAAGCCTGCTGCCGGAGGCTTTTGCGGTCGTTCGGGAAGCCGGCCAGCGGACGATGGAGATGCGTCATTTCGACGTACAGCTCATTGGAGGCATGGTACTCAACGACGGCAAGATTGCCGAAATGCGCACAGGTGAGGGTAAAACCCTGGTTGCGACCCTCGCCGTTTACCTGAACGCCCTTCCCGGAAAGGGAGTTCATGTGGTGACGGTTAACGACTACCTTGCCCGGCGCGACGCGGCCTGGATGGGCCGAATCTATCGGTTTTTGGGGCTCAGTGTCGGCATTATCAATTCGTCGGGTGGAATGGGACCCGACTCATCATCCTACTGCTATGATCCCGATTATGATGGCGCGGATAATGGCTATCCGCAATTACGCCCCGTAACGAGGAGGGATGCGTACGCCTGCGATATTACTTACGGCACCAATAACGAATTCGGATTTGATTACCTACGCGACAATATGGCGTTCAGCGCCGATCAGCGGGTTCAACGGGAGAAGTATTTTGCGGTTGTAGACGAAGTGGACTCGATCCTTATAGACGAGGCCCGGACACCACTCATTATCTCTGGACCGGCTGAGGATAGCTCCAAACTTTATACTCAGATTAACCGGATCATTCCCCGCCTAACCCGGCAGCAGCCCGTCGAGGGAGAGGATGGGCAGCCGGATTTCGGACCCGGTGATTACTCCGTAGATGAAAAGGGCCGCCAGGTGTTTCTTAGTGAAGCGGGGCATGAGCGCGTTGAGGAGATGCTTGTGGAACTCGGCCTTCTTGAAGACAGAGGCAGCCTTTATGACAGCGCCAATATCAATTTGATGCACCATGTCAATGCGGCCTTACGTGCCCATGCCCTGTTCCAAAAGAATGTGGATTACATTGTTCGGGATGGAGAAATTGTCATCGTCGATGAATTCACCGGCCGCACCATGCCGGGTCGCCGCTGGTCGGAAGGGTTGCACCAGGCGGTGGAAGCCAAGGAAGGGGTGCGAATTCAAAATGAAAACCAGACACTAGCTTCTATTACCTTTCAAAACTATTTTCGACTCTATACCAAGTTGTCGGGAATGACCGGCACGGCGGATACGGAAGCCCCTGAGTTTCTGCAGATCTATGGATTGGAAGTGGTAGTAATTCCTACCAACGTACCTATGATCCGGGATGACAAGGGCGATTTGGTCTACCTAACTTCGGCCGAAAAATACAACGCAATCATTGAAGACATCATGGACTGTGTCAATCGCGGACAACCGGTATTGGTGGGCACCGCCTCGATCGAGACCTCCGAACTTATCTCCGGATTGCTTGATGAGAGAAACATCAAACACCAGGTACTGAACGCGAAACACCACCAGCGAGAGGCGATGATTATCGCCGAAGCGGGGCGTCCGGGTGCCATTACTATTGCCACCAACATGGCTGGCCGTGGCACGGATATCGTGCTAGGTGGAAATCCGGAAATGGAGATTTCAGCCCTGGGAAGAGACCCCGACCCGCAGGCGGTGGAGACGATTCAGCAAGACTGGAGGCTGCGGCACAAACAGGTCGTCGATGCGGGAGGTCTGCACGTAGTGGGTACCGAACGTCACGAATCCCGGCGTATCGACAATCAGTTGCGGGGAAGATCCGGGCGCCAAGGTGACCCCGGGTCAACCCGTTTCTACCTCTCGTTACAAGATAACCTGATGCGGATCTTTGCCTCCGATCGGGTGTCGGCGATCATGCAAAAACTGGGCATGGAGGAGGGGGAGGCGATTGAGCACCCCTGGGTAACCAAGGCTATCGCCAATGCCCAGCGGAAGGTGGAAGGGCGCAACTTCGATATTCGTAAGCAGTTGCTTGAATACGACGATGTCGCCAACGATCAGCGCAAGGTCGTTTATGAGCAGCGAAATGAGCTGATGGATGTGGATGATATCTCCGACACCATTGGGTCGCTGCGGCAGGATGTGGTCGAGGGATTGATCAGCGCCTACATACCTCCGGAGAGTCTTGAGGAGCAGTGGAATGTGGCGGGCCTCAGTGAGGCATTGAAGCGGGATTTTGATCTCGATTACCCTATCCAGCAGTGGCTTGATGAAGATTCGGAATTACACGAAGAGACATTGCGCCAGCGCATACACGAACAGATTGCCCAAGAGTACGCGGCCAAGGAACAGCGGGTTGGCCATGAAAATCTGCGGGTTTATGAAAAGGCGGTGATGTTACAGATACTGGATGCTCATTGGAAAGAGCACCTGGCCGCAATGGATTATCTGCGCCAGGGGATACATTTGCGTGGCTATGCCCAAAAAAATCCCAAGCAGGAATATAAGCGGGAAGCGTTCGCGATGTTTTCCACGATGTTGGAGAATATCAAGCAGGAGGTAATCCAGGTGCTCACCAAGGTTCGCGTTCAAGAGCCCGAGGCGATGCAACCACCACCGCCGTCCTCCCACCAAGAATTCGAGTTTCAGCACGAGGAATTCAAGGGGTTCGATCAAGAGGCCGACCAAGGCACAGCGGAACCTCAAGCGGAGCCAGAGCCACAACGGCCTTTCGTGCGTACTGAACGCAAGATCGGCCGTAATGAACCCTGCCCTTGCGGGTCAGGCAAGAAATACAAGCAGTGCCATGGCAAGCTTCAATAACGGGGCGGCCGAGGGCAGGGCTGGCGGTTCCCTGGCGGTACCCGGTATCCGGTTGGGCGTAACCGGTGCTGGCATACGCTACCAGAACCGGGACGATCTATTGGTTATGGAGTTGGGCGGGAATGCCACAACGGCCGCGGTATTTACCCGCAACCGATTTTGTGCGGCTCCGGTTACCGTCGCCCGTGATCACCTCTCCCGGGTCCAGCCGCGCTACCTGCTGATCAATTCGGGAAATGCCAACGCCGGCACGGGTGCGGCGGGAATACGGGATGCACTTGATACTTGCGCCTCGCTCGCAGAACTGGTGGGCTGTAGCAAGGAACAGGTACTGCCGTTTTCTACCGGAGTAATCGGGGAATCCCTACCCACAGTCCGTCTAGGAGCGGCGCTGCCCCGTGCGCTGGACTCGCTGAGCATCGAGGGCTGGATGGCGGGCGCGCGTGCCATCATGACCACCGACACGGTCCCCAAAATCGCCTCTCGGCAGTTCCAGAGTGATGGGCGCCAGGTGACCGTGACCGGCATCGCGAAGGGGTCGGGAATGATCTGTCCTGACATGGCGACAATGCTGGCCTTTATCGCTACTGATCTGAAGGTGGAGCGCCAGTTGTTACAAGATTGTTTGGCACAGGCGGTTACCCCGTCGTTTAACGCAATCACGGTGGACGGTGATACCTCTACCAACGATGCCTGTGTACTGGTTGCCACCGGTGCTGTGGAGCAGCCCAGCATCGATGATACGGAATCGGATGTATTCCGTTTGCTCTGTGAGAACGTTAGGGATGTCTGCATGGAGCTGGCCCGGGCTATCATCAAGGATGGCGAGGGCGCGACCAAGTTGGTCGAAGTCCGGGTGGAGGCCGCCCGGAATTCGCAGGAGGCGAGGAACGTGGCTTACACGATTGCGCATTCCCCGCTGGTGAAGACAGCCCTCTTCGCCTCGGATCCAAACTGGGGCAGAATTCTCGCGGCGGTGGGTCGATCCGATATCGAGGCCTTGGCTATCGAAAACGTAGAGCTCTGGCTGGATAACGTCTGTGTCGTACGTAATGGCGCGCGCGCCGGTGATTATACCGAGGCCGCCGGAAAGTCGGTCATGAATGGGGCTGAATTTGTTATCCAGGTAAGGCTTGGCCGGGGAGCTTCCAGTTTCCGGCTGCTTACCTGCGACTTGTCCCATGATTACGTTCGAATCAACGCTGACTACCGCACTTGAGCGAGCAGGTACGGGTCGCTGTCGCGGTTATCGAAGACTCTCGAGGCCAGATACTTATTGCCCGCCGCCCGCAGGGCGTGCATCAGGGCGGGTTGTGGGAATTCCCTGGTGGGAAAGTAGAGCCCGAAGAAGATCTTGAGCAGGCCCTGGCACGGGAGGTTTGGGAAGAGCTGGGAATAGAGGTACGCTCCCATCGTCCCCTTATCCGCATTACTCACCGCTATGCTGACCGCGTCGTTGTGCTGGATGTTCATCGGGTAACCGAGTTTCGGGGAGTTCCGGAAGGCAGAGAGGGCCAACCCTTGGCGTGGTGCACTCCGGATGAACTCGGAGGGTTTCCCATGCCGGCGGCCGATCGTCCGGTGATCTCGGCACTTAGGCTTCCTTCCGCGTATGTCATCACCGGCCCTTGCTTGGAAGGCGAGCAGGCCTTTCTCGTCCAAGCTGAACAGGTGCTAAGGCGTGGTTATCGACTGCTGCAGTTGCGGGCTCCCGGAGTTACTCGGAGGGTGTACCGCTCGTACGCCGAAAAACTGTTGGAACTATGCCACGCCTGGGGAGCGTCCTTATTGCTCAATGCTCCAGCAAAGGAAGTGTTGGCTTGCGGCGCACACGGTGTTCATCTCAGTAGCGCCAGACTGCTGGCGACCCAGACCCGGCCCTTGCCGGCGGATCGCTGGGTGGCGGCGTCCTGTCACTCAAAACATGAACTGAAATGGGCCCAGAAAATAGGTGTGGATTTTGCCGTACTATCCCCTGTGCTAGCCACTGCATCCCACCCACACGCAAATCCCCTCGGTTGGCGAGGATTTCAACAGCAGGTGGAAGGCGTGCCGTTTCCCGTCTACGCACTGGGAGGAATGACCCCCGCGCTTATGGAGCGGGCATGGGAAATGGGAGGGCAGGGTATTGCCGCTATTCGGGGGCTCTGGTACGGATAAGCGCTCTAGCAGAGCTCGCCGCGCGCTGCCGAGTGGAGCGGCTACTCCCCATCACTCCAGGGCGTGGAATCGGTATTGTTGGATGGGCCACGGAAGCGATAGCCTTCATCCAACCATTCCCCAAGGTCGATAATCCGGCATCTCTCGCTGCAGAAAGGACGCCAAGGTGAATCCGAGATCCACGTGAAGTGCCTCTTGCAGGTGGGGCAGATTACTACCGTGTCGAGGGGGTATTTCACGCCCTCGCCCTAAAGGATGCAGGTGTTGAGAGAAAAGGCGACATCCTGCTGGGTTTGTATCGGGCGCTCATCCTCCGCTGGCTCCAGAAAGCGCACCGTGAAACGATGCTTTCCGCCACTTATCTCCGCGAATAACGGGTCATTTCTCGAAACACCTACCCGTACCAACTGGGCCGGAGCTTGAGGATCGATGTTGCGCTGAAAAAAACCTTTGCTTGCCAACTCTTGGGTCGGACTGGTACTTCCTCTGATGAGTGACAACACCAGCATGACCGCGCCCTGGACGGGTTCTAGTGTTTCCAGCCAGGCTTCAGTTTCGGATTGCCTGAACTCCGGAGGTTGTTCCAGCCAGTAATGATAGTATGGAAGGTCGAATGCACAGCTTCCTCCCGGAATACTACTGCGCTGAAGAATGCTTTTGAGAAACTCGTTGTTCCTCATGGCATGCCCAATCTGCCCGTTGATACCGAATATCCTGCGGTTAGATCGCTCCAGATCCTTGAGAATAATATCCAGTCTTTCGGTATCTACTCCGGGGTTTCTCCGAATACCGCCCAGCTTTTCCCGGTGCCGATCCAGTTCCTTGATAAGATCGGCCTTGATATCTGCCCGTGAAAAAATACTCACCATGTTGAGCAGGGCATCGATAGCCGCCCTGCTACTCCAGGTATCGGAGGTTTTTAGGTAGTGCCTCACCTCGAGAAACAGATGCTCGAGACGCAGTAAGGTGCGCATCCGCTCATTCAGCGGGTGTTCATAAACTATCTTGTCCGATAGTGCGGATGTCATTTTGCGTCGATCGGGAAAAATGGGTGGTCGTCATCAAGAAGCTTTATTCTCCAATACTTCAACCGCACAGGCAAATGCGTGAGGGTACCCTGTCCCACTTTGGGACAGCCGTCGGAGAATCGCCGGTGTATGAGCCGGGATGGAACTCGCAAGCGCATACCGCTGGGCCAGTTACCAAGCCCGGAACCGGGATCAGGAGGTTGATTTCAGCTGCTTGGCCATGTCCAGGTACCGGGCGTGGAGGGCTACAACCTGCGCCTTCAACTGCTCCAGATCCCCGGAATTGTCGATGATATCGTCAGCGGCCCTGAGTCGGGTTTGCCGATCGCACTGCGCCGCCAAAATCGCCCGCGCCTGATCTTTGGTGGCATGATCTCTGGCCTGTATTCGCTGAATCTGTACCGCTTCTGGACAGTCTACGACCAATACCCGGTCGACACTATCCACCTGGTGGGTTTCCACCAGCAAGGGAATGGACAACACCGCATAGGCCGAGGAGAGCCGGCTCAAACGGTCCTTCATACGCTGCCTGATCCGGGGATGCAAAATTCCTTCGAGGTCGCGCCGGGCCTGGGAGTCCTGAAACACCAGGGCCCGAAGTCGGGAACGGTTTATGGTGCCATCCGGATTAAGTATTTCTGCGCCGAAGCGCTGGGTGATCAATTCGAGGGCCGGTTCACCTGGCATCACCACCTCCCGGGCCGTAAGGTCCGCGTCGATCACCGGTACACCAAGGTGTTCGAGCTGGTTTGAAGCAGCGCTCTTCCCGCTGCCGATTCCTCCTGTCAGGCCGATAGTCAGCATGCGATGGCTGCCTTAGCCGATACCGGACCAGGTGAGATAGGCACGGTTGATCGTTTCACCCCACATTAGGCTGATCCATCCGGCCACCGCCAGGTAAGGTCCAAAAGGGATAGGGACTGTTCGGTCTCGGCCGCGAAACAGAATCATGGATAGCCCCGCCACTGCACCCACCAGGGAAGAGATCAAAACGATCTGAAACAGACTTTGCCACCCAAGCCATGCACCGAAGACCGCGAGCAACTTGAAATCGCCATAACCCATGCCCTCTTTACCGGTGAGCATCCGAAACAACTGAAACACCACCCAGAGAGACAGGTATCCGGCCACGGCGCCAATCACGGCCGCCGAAGTCGCACTGAAGAGGTCGAATAGACTAACCAGCAAACCGGCCCAAATCAGCGGCAGTACGATATCGTCGGGCAGCAGTTGGTGGTCGAAATCAATGAGGCTGAGCGCGATCAGCGCCCAAGTCAAAAGCAGGGCCGCGGGTGTTTCCCAACCAACACCAAAATGCCAAGCCACCATCAGCGACAGCAGTCCGGTACATGCCTCCACTATCGGGTAACGCGGCGAGATGGGGTCCTTACAGACCGCGCATCGCCCGCGCAACCATAAGTAGCTAACCACTGGGATGTTTTCAATCGCCCGTATGTTGTGACCGCAGTGGGGGCAACGGGATGGGGGATAGGCCAGGTTATAGGATTCCCGGGGGGGCGAGGGCTCGAGTTCAAGTAACTCCCGGCACTGGCTCTTCCACTCCCGGTCCAGCATCACCGGAAGTCGGAACGCGACCACATTTAAGAAACTGCCGACAGACAAGCCGACAAGGGTGCAAAATGTTAGAAATGCCAGCGGATTGTCTTGGAGGAACTGGACCAAAATCATGGTCCGGTTCCTCCGGTTACTACCTGGGGAGTTCGTGGGATTGGGGACGTGGAGAGGGGCACGTTGTTTCGTTATTTCCCCATCACCGCGGAACCCATCTGGAAGATTGGTAGGTACATGGCGATCACCAAACCGCCGATCAGGGTTCCGAGGATCACCATGATGAGCGGCTCGAGCAGGCTGCTCATGGCATCCACGGCATTATCCACCTCTTCCTCGTAGAAATCGGCTACCTTGGCAAGCATCGAGTCGATCGAACCGGCTTCCTCTCCGATCGCTACCATCTGGATCACCATATGAGGAAAGAGATTCTGCTGTTTCATCGCCAGTTGCAGGGACTGGCCGGTTGCGACATCCTCGCGCATGTGCAACACGGCTTCGCCATACACAACGTTGCCGGTGGCACCGGCAACCGACTCTAGGGCCTCTACCAGCGGCACACCGGCGGCGAACATGGTCGACAGGGTACGGGCAAACCGGGCGATGGCCGCCTTGTTGACGATCACACCGATGACCGGCACCTTCAGTAACAGCTTGTCCACCGTATGGCGGAATTTTCGCGAGCGTTTCCAGACGTAGGAAAAGGCATACACGCTGCCAATCAGCCCAACTACCAGGGCCCACCAATAGCTCTGCATCCATTCCGAGATGGTGACCACCAATTTGGTAAACGCGGGGAGGTCTGATCCAAAGCTGGAAAACAGCTCCTGAAACTGGGGAATCACGAAGATCATGATGATGGCGGTCACCAAAAATGCCACGATGATCACGGCGGCGGGATAGAACATCGCCTTTTTGATCTTGCCCTTGAGGGACTCGGTCTTCTCTTTGTAAGTGGCAATCTTGTGTAGCAGCTCTTCCAGTACGCCCGCCTGCTCCCCTGCGTGCACCAAGTTGCAGAACAGGTCATCGAAATAGAGCGGATGTTTTTTCAGGGCCTCCGCCAGGGCGGTACCCCCTTCCACATCGGCCTTCACGGAAAGGATCAGGTTCTGCATGTTGGGATTGTCATGCCCGCGGCCCACGATATCGAATGCCTGAACCAGCGGTACGCCGGATGCCATCATGGTGGCGAGCTGGCGGCTAAATACCGCGATATCCCCGGCGCGGATCTTTTTGCCCTTTTTGGCGAACAGCGTGGATTTCTTTTTAACCTTGAGCGGATTGATACCTTGGCGCCGGAGATCCGCGCGCACCAGGGCAATGCTGGCGGCGCGGGATTCGCCCTTGAGACGTTTGCCCTTCCGGTCAGCGCCCTCCCAGGCAAATACATCGGCCTTCTGGGCTTTGGGTTGGGTTGCAGCCATAACGATTAATCCTTAGTTACCCGATTGATCTCTTCCAGGCTGGTGACTCCGGCCCGGACTTTCTTCAGCCCCGATTGGCGAAGGTTGGCGATGTTTTCTTTAGCGGCCTGATCCGCCAATTGTAAAGAGTTGCCTCCCTCCATGATGATGCGGCCCATAGCTTCTGAGACGGGCATCACCTGAAAGATACCGACCCGGCCCTTGTAGCCTCGCGTACAGCGGTCGCAGCCCACGGCCTTGAATACGGTCAAATCCTTTAGCTCATTCTCTTTGAATCCCTCCGCCAGCAGCGCTTCTCGGGGCAACTCGTCGGGGGTCTTGCAATGGGGGCAAAGCCGCCGGGCCAGGCGTTGCGCCATGATCAGCAAAACCGAGGAGGCGATATTGAACGCGGGGATGCCCATGTTGGCCAAACGGGTTAGGGTTTGGGGTGCATCGTTGGTGTGCAGGGTGGAGAGCACCAGGTGCCCGGTTTGTGCCGCCTTGACACCGATCTCCGCCGTTTCCAGGTCACGTATCTCACCCACCATGATGATATCCGGGT
>JAGRGP010000129.1 GCA_020445415.1 Gammaproteobacteria bacterium
TAAACCCCGCGAACCAGCTGTCGCGCAGTTCGTCGGTGGTGCCTGTCTTCCCTGCCAACAACAAATCCTTCGACAAATAGGCTGCCAACCCCCGACCGGTACCTCCCCGCACCACTTCCTGCAAGTTTCTATTCAACAGGTAAGTGGCGCCCTGAGGCACCGCCTGACGCACCGTCAATGGATATCGTTGTAGGGGCTGAGCTTCTCCCGACTGCACTTCCCGAATGGCGCGAAGCGGAGAGTAAAACCCGCCGGATGCAAAGGTTTGGTACAGTTGGGTGACCTCTAATGGTGAAAGCGATACCGCTCCCAGCAACAGGGCGGGAACAGATTCCACGTCTCGGGTTACCCCCAACGTTTCCAGTAACCCAACGACCCGCTCAAGCCCCAATTCCATACCGAGATGGACCGTCGCCAGATTATAGGATTGGGCGAGCGCCTCGTGCAGAGAGACCTTACCATGGGTCGTGTTGTCGTAGTTCTTTGGAGTCCAAACCTTGCCCCCCGGCATGCGGATACTAACCGGTTCATCATCCACAAAACTCGCCAGAGTGTAGCGATCCGGCTTCATCAGCGCCGCCAAATAGACCACTGGCTTAATCAACGAGCCAATCGGGCGAATAGCGTCCAGGGCGCGGTTGAATCCGGCAAAGCCTGGCCGTCTGCCACTTACCAACGCCAGTATCTCACCGTTATCGGAGCTTGCCACCACCACCGCCCCTTCCAGCTTGCCCGCAGGCAAATGATGTTGTTTTTCCAGCCGCGTCAACCGCTCGGCTACCGCTTGCTCCGCCTGCTGTTGTATCCAAGGATCCAAAGTCGTGAAGATACGCAAACCTTCCGACGTGAGATCCTCCTCCCGGTAGTCTCGGTACAGCTGACGGCGTACCAGGCTCAGAAATGCAGGATTACCGGTGCCATGGTCTGCCAACGGGTCTCCGACACCCAATGGGGCGCTTACCGCGGACTCCCGCTCAGACTCGGTAATGACCCCCTGCTGCGTTAAAATGGACAACACCCGGTCGCGCCGTGCCTGCGCTCGCTGGGGGTTGCGCCAGGGATCATAAAGAGAAGGGCCACGAATCATCCCCACGAGTAATGCGAGCCTGGGAAGGTCGAGTTCCTGCAGCGGACGATTAAAATAAAACCGGCTGGCCAGGCCAAAACCGTGGATTGCCCGGCCACCATCTTGTCCCAGATAGATCTCGTTGGCGTAGGCTTCCAAGATTTCGTCCTTGCTGAAGCGGGCCTCCAACACCAACGCCATCGCCGCTTCGTTCAGTTTGCGGCCGAGGCTGCGCTCGTGGGTCAAATAGAGATTCTTCACCAACTGCTGGGTCAGGGTACTGCCTCCCTGAACCACCCCGCCGGCCCGGATGTTCGCCCAAATGGCCCGTAGAATCGCCTTTGGATCCATCCCATGGTGGGTGTAGAAGGCTCGGTCTTCAACGGCCAACAAACTCTGAATCAACAACTCCGGCAACTCTTTGCGGCTGACCAGTACGCGGTCCTCGTTATGCGCGGGATACAGGCTGCCTATCTCCGGCGCCTCCAGACGGACAATAGCCTGTGACCGTCCATCCCCGTCCTTGAGACTCACTGGTCGGTTACCGGAGAAGCGTAGTTCGAAATAGTGGGAAGGTTCACTGCCGTCCCAGAAATCGAATGGGCGCGTGCGAATCAAGAACCGGCCACCGTCCCGGGACCAACTGGCCGGCAGGGAGGGGTGGCGCGTCTTGCGATAACCCAAGCGGGCCAGCTCCGCAACCAATTGGTCGGGCGTCAGATCGGCACCGGCATAAATCTCGAGTGGTCTACCATAGACCCTGGCGGGAATCGCCCACCGCTTGCCTTCGAAACGGAGCCGAACTTGGTGGTCGAGATACAGCAGGTAAACGCCACCTACTACCCCCCCCAGGAAGACCAGAGCCAGAAGGCGGGAAGTCCATCCGTACCCTTTTCGCTTCGGGGCCGACGAGGCGCGGCGACGGCCGGCTGCCGATTTGGAAGCGCCACGACGGTTGGCCGGTGCCTTGCTATTGCGCTTTGGAGTTCTTGCCATGGAGACACTGCGAATACGGCGTTGTTAAAGCGTTACAAGATAGCACAGCAAACATCACTGGGGGAAAACGTGCCTCGCCTAATGCTCTTGAAAATGCGCCATCTCCTCGGCAATAAACCGATACAGTTGCAAGTGCCAGTCAGCCTGAGCCAGGGTGGATGGCGAGGGGCTCTGCGGCAGGCGAAAATCGTGGGGGGAGATGAGCACGCTCACCCGTTCCTTGCCAACGGCCGCGGTCAATACAAACAACTCCTCGATCGCACGGTCACCCATCGCCAAGCAACCCTTCGAAACCCGGTTACCATGAATAAAAATGTCGCCGCCCAGGTTACGTCGTCCCTCCAGGGCGGCCATATCACGGTCGAAGGCGTTGGGGTAGTCGAGCTTCAGAGACAGGTGAAAGGCGCTATTCGGGTTTAGCAGGGCGATCCGGTACAGACCCTCGGGAACCTGCAGGTCTCCTTCCTTCAATTTAGGCCCGGCCACGCCGCTCATGCCCTTGATGGGATAGTTGCGTACATGTCTCCATGGCCCCCCAGAGCGAGCCCAAAGCTCCATGAGTCGGGAGTCCTTTATGGCCACCAGTCTAATCTCCTCGGGAGGCCATTCTATTCCGACAAACCGGAACCGCGGCGACAACTTCGCTTCGGCCTGCTCCCCGTAGATCGAGAGGACCTCGTGCAACGTCTTGCCGCCACCTCCGGCAGCGCAGACCGAGCCGTCCATCCCGATACCGGTAAAGATTAAGAGAAACATCAGAGCGCGAAGGTAGATGTGGGCGATAGCAGGTTCTCGTGCAGATACCAAAACCGGTATGACGCTATCCTCCTGTGGCTTTCCTGTCAACTCGGTCGAACAGATTTGCCGGGCGGCATTTCATACCGACACAAACCCCTTCACAACCTACGCTGAAAGTCTTACTGTTGGCCCTCGGCCCACATTGGGGAATTCCCTTATTCAATGGGATGACAATCAGGATGGAGCAACTACACCCGTCATCAGAAACCCTTTCCGTAGCGATCACAGGTTCGGGCGGCAGCGGCGTGGTCACGGCCGGACAGATCCTGTTGCAGGCCGTGGCAAACGCCGGGTTCTACGGCTTGATGACCCGTTCCGCCGGTCCCCAGATTCGGGGTGGGGAGTCCGCCATCATGCTACGGATCGGCGGCCGGCAGGTAGAATGCCTGGACGACCAATTTGATCTACTGCTGGCACTGGATTGGCTCAACGTCAGCCGATTCGTGGAGGAGATCCCCCTCGTTTCGACAAGCATCATTGTTTGCGACCCGGAGGCCGGCGAGATACCGGAATCGATATCGAGCTACGGTGCTCGAATAATGCACCTACCACTCACCGAAATGGCCAAGGCACTGGAGGGTGGGAGGACCAACATGGTCGGGCTGGGAGTGCTCGCCGACCTACTCGGCATCCCCGAAGACACCATGCTGGAGGCGGGGCAACAGGCGCTAAGGTCTAAAGGTTCGGCCATCGTTCAGTCTTCGGACAATGCGATCCGTGCCGGTTTCCTTTACGCAAAGCCGATGCGCCTGGCGCAGATGCTCCCCCCCCTGGTGGATCGTCGCAGCCGCTGGAATATCAGTGGCAACGAGGCCAGCGGAATCGGGGCGTTGCGGGGAGGAGTCCGTTTTGTCGCGGCCTATCCCATAACACCGGCCACCGAGATGCTAGAGTGGCTGGCACCCAATCTGGAAGCAATGGGAGGTTCACTGCTTCAGGCCGAGGACGAACTGGCCTCGGTGAATATGATAATCGGCGGGTCTTTCGGGGGCATACCCTCCCTGACGGCCACTTCGGGGCCGGGGCTCAGCCTGATGATGGAGGGGCTGGGATTGGCGGTAACCAGTGAGACTCCGGTGGTGGTATGTAATGTGATGCGGGGTGGCCCATCGACCGGCATACCGACCAAATCCGAACAGTCGGATCTCAACATCGCTCTCTACGGCTTTCACGGCGACGCTCCACATCTGGTGCTCGGCGCCCTGAATATTAGGGACTGCGCGTTTACCACCGAGTGGGCCGTACGTCTAAGCGAGGCCCTACAAGGTGTGGCTATCGTTCTATCCGATCAATCCCAGGGTCAGGCGCGCAGTGTGATCGACCCCCCTCTCCGGGCACCCCAAGGCCCGGGCAGACGGCTGGCGGCGCCCGATACCCCGGATTATCAACGCTACGCATTGGGTGAAGATGGTGTTTCTGCCATGGCTATTCCTGGAACTGCGGGTTGTATCTATACCGCCGACGGCCTGGAACACAA
>JAGRGP010000014.1 GCA_020445415.1 Gammaproteobacteria bacterium
ACTCCCGGCCACGTGGACTTCACCATTGAGGTGGAACGCTCCCTGCGTGTGCTTGATGGTGCCTGTGCGGTTTTCTGCGCGGTGGGTGGGGTAGAGCCTCAGTCGGAAACTGTTTGGCGTCAGGCAAACAAGTACCGAGTTCCACGAATCGCCTTCGTGAACAAAATGGATCGAATGGGCGCGAATTTTCTGCGCGTAGTGCGGCAGGTGCGGGAAAGGCTTGGGGCCAATCCGGTTCCCCTGCAAATTGCCATTGGTGCAGAAGAAGGGTTTAAGGGCGTGGTCGATCTCATCAAGATGAAGGCCGTATACTGGGATGAAGAGTCCAAGGGAATGACTTTTGAGGAAAAGGAGATTCCCGCCGACCTCCAGGATCTTGCCAATGAGTGGCGGGAGAAGATGGTTGAGGCCGCTGCGGAAGCGGATGACGATCTCATGGAAAAATACCTGGAGGGCGGAGAGTTTTCCATAGAAGAAATTAAGCGGGCGCTGCGTGCCCGCACCCTGAAAAATGAGATTACGCCGATGTTGTGTGGTTCGGCGTTCAAGAACAAAGGGGTTCAGGCTATGCTCGATGCGGTGATCGAGTTTATGCCTTCGCCGGTCGATGTCCCGCCGATCAGGGGTATTCTCGACGATGCGGCGGAAACCGAGGCCGAACGCCCCTCTAAAGACGATGCACCCTTTGCCGCGCTGGCATTCAAGATAGCGACCGATCCCTTTGTCGGCAGCCTGACCTTTTTCCGGGTATATTCAGGCGTGCTTAATTCTGGTGACACGGTATACAACCCCGTGAAAGGGAAAAAGGAACGGGTTGGCCGCATCCTGCAAATGCACGCGAATTCCCGCGAGGAGATCAAAGAGGTGCGTGCGGGAGATATTGCCGCTGCGGTAGGACTGAAGGATGTGACGACCGGAGATACTCTCTGTTCCAAGGATGCGGTGATCACTCTTGAGCGTATGGAATTTCCCGAACCCGTCATTTCGGTGGCGGTGGAGCCGAAAACCAAGAGCGATCAGGAAAAGATGGGTATCGCGCTGTCCAAGCTGGCCCATGAGGATCCATCGTTTCGCGTGGCTACCGACGAAGAGTCGGGACAGACCATTATCTCTGGAATGGGTGAGCTGCATTTGGAGATTATCGTCGATCGCATGCAGCGTGAGTTCAAGGTTGAGGCTAATGTTGGTGCACCTCAGGTGGCCTATCGTGAGACCATCCGCCAGACCATCGAAAAGGAGGGCAAGTTTGTCCGCCAGTCGGGAGGGCGTGGTCAGTACGGGCACGTCTATTTGCGCCTTGAACCTCAGGAACCCGGAACTGGTTATGAATTCGTCAACGCTATTGTGGGTGGCGTTGTCCCCAAGGAGTATATCCCGGCGGTAGATAAAGGTGTCCAGGAGCAGATGGAGAACGGCGTCATTGCGGGTTTTCCGGTGGTCGACGTGAAAGTCACTTTGTATGACGGCTCGTACCACGATGTGGACTCCAGCGAGATGGCATTCAAGATCGCGGGTTCGATGTGTTTCAAGGAGGCGGCAAAGCTCGCCAAACCGGTGCTTCTCGAGCCCATTATGAAGGTTGAAGTGGTAACGCCAGAGGAATACATGGGCGATATCATGGGCGATCTGAACAGCCGTCGTGGTTTGGTTCAAGGCATGGAAGATTCCCCGGCGGGTAAGTTGATCCGGGCTGAGGTCCCGCTTTCCGAAATGTTTGGTTACGCCACCGATATGCGCTCCGCGACCCAGGGCCGGGCAACTTATAGTATGGAGTTCATCAAGTATAACGAGGTCCCGGCGAATATCGCCGAGGCCATCATCAAGAAACAGTAGTCTCGAAGAGGTAGAGCTGTGTCCAAGGCAAAATTTGAACGCAAGAAGCCGCACGTGAATGTAGGCACGATTGGTCATGTGGACCATGGTAAGACCACACTAACGGCCGCGATCACGAAGGTGATGGCGGAGTTAAGGGGCGGCGAGTTCAAAAACTACGCAGATATCGACAATGCGCCGGAGGAGCGTGAGCGAGGCATCACGATTGCGACGGCGCATGTGGAGTACGAATCGGATAAGCGGCATTACGCGCACGTGGATTGCCCTGGGCATGCGGACTACATCAAGAACATGATTACGGGCGCGGCACAGATGGACGGTGCGGTGCTGGTGGTATCGGCGGCGGACGGACCGATGCCGCAGACGAGGGAGCACATATTGCTGTCGCGCCAGGTAGGAGTTCCGTACATTTTGGTGTACATGAACAAGGCGGACATGGTGGACGACGCGGAGCTTCTGGAGCTGGTGGAGATGGAGGTTCGGGAGTTGTTGGACCAGTACGAGTTTCCGGGGGACGACACGCCGATCGTGGTGGGCTCGGCATTGAAGGCGCTGGAGGGTGACAAGTCGGAGATTGGAGAGGCGTCGATCGTGAAGCTGGTGGAGGCGATGGATGCGTATATACCTGAGCCTGAGCGAGATACGGACAAGCCATTTTTGATGCCGATAGAGGATGTATTTTCGATATCCGGGCGGGGTACGGTGGTGACTGGCCGTGTGGAGCGGGGGGTGATCAAGGTAGGGGAAGAGGTAGAGATAGTTGGGATCAAGCCGACCCAGAAGACCACTTGCACGGGAGTAGAGATGTTTCGCAAGTTGTTGGATCAGGGACAGGCTGGAGACAACGTGGGTGTATTGTTGCGGGGCACGAAGCGGGATGACGTGGAGCGGGGGCAGGTGTTGGCGAAGCCGAAGACGATCACGCCGCACACGCATTTTGAGGCGGAGGTGTATGTGCTGAGCAAGGAAGAGGGAGGGCGTCACACGCCGTTTTTCAACAATTACCGTCCGCAGTTTTATTTTCGCACCACGGACGTGACCGGGGCGGTGGATTTGCCGGAGGGTGTGGAGATGGTGATGCCTGGTGACAACGTCAAGATGACGGTGCAGCTGATATCGCCGATCGCGATGGAAGAGGGTCTGCGCTTTGCAATCCGCGAGGGTGGCCGGACTGTCGGCGCCGGCGTGGTTTCCAAGATTATCGAGTAATAGATATGGCCAACCAGAGAATACGCATTCGACTGAAGGCGTTCGATCATCGCTTGATCGACCAATCTGCACGTGAAATCGTTGATACCGCCAAGCGCACAGGGGCTCAGGTCCGTGGACCGATTCCGTTGCCGACCAAGAAAGAACGATTCACGGTATTGATTTCGCCGCATGTCAATAAAGATGCACGCGACCAGTACGAAATTCGTACTCACAAGCGGTTGATGGACATAGTCGACCCTACCGACAAGACCGTCGATGCTTTGATGAAGCTGGATCTTGCGGCTGGCGTTGACGTTCAGATCAAGCTGAACTGAGGTTAATACGATGGCGATTGGAATAGTTGGGCGAAAGGTTGGAATGACCCGAATCTTTTCGGAAAACGGTGCATCCATTCCCGTAACCGTCATAGAAGTCGAGCCTAATCGTGTGACCCAACTTCGTACTACGGAGCGGGATGGTTACCAGGCTATTCAGGTTACCACCGGCAGCCGCAAGTCATCCCGGATAACCAAACCGGTCGCGGGACACTTGGCCAAGGCTAATGTTGAAGCGGGGCGAGGGTTCTGGGAATTCCGGATGACGGCTGGCGAAGTCGAAGGTATTGAGGTAGGTACCGAAATCAAGGTCGATATCTTTGAGCCAGGGCAGATAGTCGATGTGCGAGGAAATACTCAGGGTAAGGGTTTCCAGGGAGGGGTTAAGCGCCATGGATTCAGAATGCAAGATGCAACCCACGGCAATTCTGTTTCTCATCGTGCTCCAGGATCTATAGGTCAGTGCCAGACACCCGGACGTGTGTTCAAAGGGAAGAAGATGTCGGGACACATGGGTAATGCACGGAGGTCCGCTCAGAATCTTGAGATTGTCAAGGTCGACATGGATCGTAATCTGATCTTGATTAAGGGTTCGGTGCCCGGATCCCGGGGGGGCGATGTAATCGTCACACCTGCGGTTAAGAAGCAAAATAAGGGGTAAGAATGATGGACCTCAATATACGGAGTGGGGGCACTGAGGCCACCGAGACTTTACAGGTCGCAGATGCGGTGTTCGCGGTTGAGACCAACGAGGCTCTGGTGCATCAGGTAGTTACCGCCTATATGGCCGGAGCACGGAGTGGAACCAAGGCGCAGAAGAATAGGACACTGGTGAGCGGTGGTGGAAGAAAACCGTTTCGCCAGAAGGGAATGGGGCGCGCACGGGCAGGGACCAGCAGAAGCCCGATCTGGCGTGCGGGCGGTGTAACCTTTGCGGCCTCACCGAGAAATTATGCTCAGAAGGTAAACCGAAAGATGTACCGAGGGGCGCTTAGGTCGATTCTATCTGAGTTATTGCGGCAGGATCGTATGATCGTTGTTTCGGAATTGAGTGTTGAGGCTCCCAAGACCAAGATGATGGATAGTCAACTCAAGGAATTAGGCATTAGCCAGGCGCTGATTGTTCTCGATCAACCAGATGAGAATATCTACTTGGCTGCCCGTAATCTGCCAACCGTTGAGGTATGTGATGTCCAGGAAGTCAACCCGGTGAATCTCATTGCATACGAGAAGGTGGTAATAAGCTCTGCAGCCGTCAAAAAACTGGAGGCACGCCTCTCATGAACAAAGATCGTTTGATGCAAGTGCTGTTAAATCCGGTGGTATCTGAAAAAAGTACCATTGCTGCCGACGCTAGCCGCCAGTTTGTATTTAGCGTTATGCCGGATGCCACTAAGTATGAGATTCGCAAGGCAGTTGAGCTGATGTTCGACGTCAAGGTCGACGCGGTACGCGTGGTGAACAGTAAAGGCAAGAATAAACGTTTTGGTAGACTCATGGGGCGTAGAAATAACACACGTAAGGCCTACGTTAGGTTGGCCGAAGGTGGCGATATCGATTTTGGCGGGCTCTCCTGAGTGGGTCTGGCCGTTTAAACGACATATAGCGGAAGCATTGACATGGCTATCGTAAAAACTAAACCCACTTCGGCCGGACGGCGCTTTGTTGTCAAGGTCGTAGATGCCGAACTGCATAAAGGAGCCCCTCTGCAGTCACTGGTTGATAAAAAAAGTAAGACCGGGGGAAGAAATAACCTTGGCAGAATCACGACCAGGCACCGTGGTGGCGGGCATAAGCAGCGCTACCGGATTATCGACTTCAAGCGAGATAAGGTAGGAATACCCGGTACCGTTGAACGGATAGAATACGACCCAAATAGAACAGCGAATATCGCATTGATTAAGTACGCTGATGGAGATCGACGTTACATTATTGCCCCCAAGGGCGTTGGAGTTGGTCAAGAAATTGTTTCGGGGGACGATGCCGAAATCCGCCGAGGAAATTGCCTGCCCCTACGCAATATCCCGGTGGGTACGGTAATCCATTGTGTCGAGATGAAGCCCGGAAAAGGTGCCCAGATTGCACGCTCGGCCGGCGCATCTGCGCAGTTGATCGCACGCGAGGGAGTATATGCAACCTTGCGTTTGCGCTCCGGCGAGATGCGTAAGGTACGCTACGAGTGCCGAGCTGTAATTGGTGAAGTCAGCAATTCAGAACACAGTCTGCGAAAGCTCGGTAAGGCAGGTGCATCACGCTGGCGTGGCGTGCGCCCAACGGTAAGGGGTGTGGTGATGAATCCGGTTGATCATCCTCATGGTGGCGGTGAGGGAAGAACTTCCGGCGGTCGTCATCCGGTTAGCCCGTGGGGTGTGCCTACCAAGGGTCATAAGACCCGCAGTAACAAGCGTACCGACGATATGATCGTACGCCGCCGCAACCATAAATAAGCGAAACTGAGGTAATAAAAGGTGCCACGTTCAATCAAGAAAGGTCCGTTCGTAGACCATCATCTGATGAAGAAGGTCGATGACGCGGTGTCCACTAACAGCAAGCGTCCGATCAAGACCTGGTCGCGCCGCTCCATGGTATTGCCAGAGATGGTCGGCCTGACGATTGCCGTATATAACGGTAAGCAGCATGTTCCGGTGTTGATAACGGAGAATATGGTCGGCCACAAACTTGGCGAGTTCGCGCTAACCCGCACTTATCGCGGGCATGCAGCGGATAAGAAAGCATCGAGATAAATGGGGTTATTACCATGCAGGCTGTGGCAAAGTTACGCTATGCGCATATCGCGGCCCAGAAGGGCCGTCTAGTCGCGGATCAGATTCGGGGTTTGCCGGTTGAGCAAGCTCTGAATATTCTGACCTTTAGCAAGAAAAAGGGTGCGGCCCTGATGAAGAAAGTTCTGGATTCGGCGATTGCCAATGCGGAAAACAACGAGGGTGCGGATATCGATGAATTGAAGGTATCAGCCGTCATGGTCGACGAGGGGCCGTCCATGAAAAGGATTCGTGCTAGGGCTAAGGGCCGTGCGGCTCGTATTTTGAAGCGGACCAGCCACATCACCGTGGCTGTGTCGGATAAGTAAGGCAAAGAGAGGCCATCATGGGTCAGAAAGTACATCCAATCGGGTTTCGGCTCGGGGTAGTTAAAGAGTGGAACTCAAAATGGTATGCGGACTCGCAGAGCTTTCCGGATCTGCTGAATAACGATATCGAAACACGGGCTTACTTGAAAAAGCGCCTGTCCCAGGCTTCTGTCAGCAGGATACAGATCGAGCGCCCCGCGAAGAATGCCCATATAACGATCCATACCGCTAGGCCGGGCCTGGTAATTGGCAAGAAAGGTGAGGATATCGATTCGCTAAGGATGGAGGTTTCCCGTCGTATGGGGATCCCAGTCCATGTAAGTGTAGAGGAGATTCGAAAACCCGAGCTTGATGCTCAATTGGTAGCCGAAGGGATCACTCAGCAATTGGAACGCCGGGTTATGTTTAGGCGAGCCATGAAGAGAGCTGTGCAGACTTCCATGAGGTTGGGTGCACAGGGAGTCAAAGTCCATATTGCCGGGCGCTTGAACGGAGCCGAAATTGCTCGCAGTGAGTGGTATCGGGAAGGCCGTGTTCCGCTGCACACCCTGCGGGCTGATATCGACTATGGGTTTGCCGAAGCGAATACCACCTATGGCGTGATTGGGGTTAAGGTTTGGATTTTTAAAGGTGAGGTGTTTGAGGGCATGGAGACGGATACGGAGTCCGGCCAGCCGCGAAAGTCCGGTAAGAGGGACTAGAAGATGTTGATACCTAAACGTACGAAGTTCCGCAAGCAAATGAAGGGCCGCAATCGTGGCCTTGCACAATCCGGAAGTAAAGTCAGCTTCGGTGAGTTTGGTCTCCGGGCCAGCGACAGAGGGCGGTTGACCTCCCGACAGATTGAATCGGCTCGGCGTACCATCACGCGTCAGGTGAAACGTACCGGAAAACTATGGATCAGAGTTTTTCCCGACAAGCCGGTCACCAAAAAGCCACTGGAAGTTCGTCAAGGCAAGGGGAAAGGAAACGTTGAGTATTGGGTCGCACTGGTCCAGCCTGGCCGTATGTTGTATGAAATAGAGGGTGTAAGCGAGGAGGTGGCGCGGGAGGCATTCAAACTGGCTGCAGCCAAGTTGCCATTCAAGACAGCCTTTGTGAAAAGGACGGTAATGTGATGAAGGCGTCAGAACTACGAGATAAAAGTGAAGCGGAGCTGGAGACCACTCTTCTGGAGTTGCGGAAGGAGCAGTTCAATTTGCGCATGCAAAAAGGAACTGGACAGCTTTCTCGTCCGTCTGAAGTGAAACGAGTACGCAAAGAAATTGCCCGGATCAAGACGGTAATGAACCAGATTAAAGCAGGTAAAGCACAATGAGCGAGGTGAGCCAGGGCAACCGCACCCTTCAGGGCCGCGTGATAAGCGATAAATCGGACAAGACCATTTCAGTGATGGTCGAGCGTCGGGTCAAGCATCCGCTCTATGGAAAGTTCGTGACCAAATCCACCAAGATTCACGCTCACGACGAAAGCAATGAGTGCACAGTTGGTGATCTGGTGGTTATCGAACAGTGCAGGCCGCTATCGAAGCAAAAGAGTTGGCGTCTGGTCAAAGTGGTTGAGAAGGCCTCCTGAGACATAGATCGAGCAGGTATGAACGCGGTTGGTTTTCAGATTAGTAACTATTTGATTGGAATGTACCAATGATCCAGATGCAGACAATGCTGAATGTCGCTGACAACAGCGGTGCCAAGCGGATACAGTGCATAAAGGTGCTGGGCGGCTCACACCGGCGTTATGCCGGAATCGGCGACATCATCAAAGTGAGTGTCAAAGACGCAATTCCCCGGGGCAAGGTAAAGAAAGGCGACGTCTACAATGCGGTGGTCGTGCGGACCAAAAAAGGCGTACGGCGCGCCGATGGTTCGTTGATTAGATTTGACGGCAATGCTGCGGTTCTTCTCAACAATCAGTTGCAGCCAATCGGTACCCGTATCTTTGGACCGGTAACCCGTGAGCTGCGAAGTGAGCGATTCATGAAAATCATCTCGCTCGCACCGGAAGTACTTTGAGAGGTGTGTCATAGCTATGCGTAAGATCAGAAAGGGTGATCAGGTAGTCGTCATTACCGGAAAGGATAAGGGTAAGCAGGGTACGGTTTTGCGAGTCTCCAGTGGCGAGAAGGTGGTCGTCGAAAATATCAATATTGTCAAGAAGCACGCTAAGGCCAATCCGGTGAAAGGTGAACCTGGCGGGATAGTTGATAAAGAGATGCCTTTACATATCTCGAATGTGGCGATTCTCAATCCGGCTACAGGTAAAGCCGACAGAGTAGGGGTCAAGATTCTCGAAGACGGCAGAAAAGTGCGGTACTTCAAATCCAACGGCGAAGTCGTGGATATTTGAGCGAGTGGCGGAAATGGCAAGATTACAGCAGATCTATCAAGATGAGATAGTGGGTAAACTGAAGGAGCGCTTTAAATATCAGAGCGCGATGGAGGTGCCCCGTATTTCCAAGATTACGCTAAACATGGGCGTTGGGGAGGCGATTGGGGACAAGAAGATCATGGAGTCAGCGGTTGACGACATGACTCGTATATCGGGACAAAAACCCGTTGTTACCAAGGCGCGTAAGTCCATCGCTGGGTTCAAGATACGCGATGGATGGGCGATTGGCTGCAAGGTGACGCTGCGTCGGGAACGGATGTATGAATTTCTGGATCGCTTGGTCAATATTGCTATCCCCCGTATTCGGGATTTTCGTGGTCTCAGTGCAAAGTCGTTTGATGGACAAGGAAACTATAGTTTGGGGGTTAAAGAGCAGATTGTGTTTCCGGAAATCGATTACGATAAGATCGATGCAATCCGTGGTATGGACATCACCATTACGACCACCGCCAAAACCGATGAAGAGGGACGCGCTCTGCTAGAGGCGTTTCAATTTCCGTTTAAGAACTGAGTACGATCTACATGGCCAAGAAAAGCATGATCGCCCGCGAAGTGAAAAGGGCTAAAATAGTACAGCAGTACGCGGTAAAACGCGCGGAACTCAAGGCGATTATCAGCGATCCAAAAAGTAGCCCCGAGCAGGTTGAGGCGGCCCAGCTGAAATTGCAGAAACAACCACGTAATGCCAGTGCCACCCGTAAGCAGCGGCGTTGCCAGGCCAGTGGCAGGCCTCATGGGGTATACCGGAAGTTTGGTCTTTCCCGGAACAAGCTGCGGGAAGCGGCTATGCGCGGGGATGTTCCCGGGCTTGTTAAAGCCAGTTGGTAGTGTATAATACGCGCCCCTGACCGGGGTGTGTGGCCGCCTTCCAAGGCGGCATTTTATTGAATCGTTTGGGTATCGCATCCGCTAGGGTGGGCTGACCCGAGGATTATGAAATATGAGTATGTCCGATCCAATCGCGGATATGTTGACGCGTCTCCGTAATGGCCAGCAAGTAGGCAAAGCGGTCGTCACCATGCCAGCCTCCAAGTTGAAGGTCGCTATTGCCGAACTTCTTAAGGCGGAAGGCTATATCAGTGGCTTTCTGGTCTCAGAAGAACCTCCCAAGTCGATGTTAACGATCAACCTGAAGTATTTTCAGGGCAAGCCGGTAATCGACATGATTCAGCGGGTAAGCCGTCCGGGTCTGCGCATCTATAAAGGCAGTGGTGAATTGCCAAAAGTTCGCGGTGGTTTGGGGGTTGCCATCATTTCCACTTCGAAGGGCCTGATGTCCGACCGCGCTGCGCGCGCTGCTGGGCATGGCGGTGAAGTTTTGGCCTATGTGGCGTAGCCGAAGGAGTAAAGCATGTCACGCATAGCAAAAAATCCCATCGATCTGCCGTCGGGGGTGGATATATCCATATCGGGCCGCCAGGTGACTGTGAAAGGCTCAAAAGGTACTCTGGGGCTGGTACTTCATCACTACGTTAACATTGAACGGGAAAGCGGTGTTTTGACGGTATCTCCAGTGAGGGAAGGTAAGGATGAGTGGGCCATGGCGGGAACCACTCGTGCGCTGCTTAACAATATGGTGAATGGGGTCAGTTCGGGGTTCAGCAAGACTCTCCAACTCATTGGTGTGGGCTACCGAGCACAAATGAAAGGCGCGGTACTGAACATGAACCTTGGTTTTTCCCATCCTGTTGACTACCCGGTTCCAGAAGGCATTACGGTGACCACCCCATCCCAGACGGAAATTGTCGTGTCCGGTTGCGACAAGCAGAAAGTGGGGCAGGTAGCTGCTGAGATTAGGGCATATCGCCCACCGGAGCCTTACAAAGGCAAAGGTGTTCGTTATGCAGATGAATACGTGGCGCGTAAAGAAGCCAAGAAGAAATAGGGGCAGAGCACTGACGATGGACAAGAAAACATCACGTTTACGTCGGGCTCGCCGTGCCCGCGCAAAGATCCACGAGTTGGGTATCCACAGGCTCGCTATCTTCCGTACACCACGGCACATGTACGCACAGATCATTGCCGCTGGTGGGTCGGAGATTGTTGTAAGCGCGTCGACGCTTGACAAGAGTGTCAAGGCAGAGCTGCAAGGTGCGTCCGGGAATATTGCCGCGGCGGCGGCTGTCGGAAAGGCGATTGCGGAACGTGCTAAGGCACTTGGGGTCGAAAGGGTTGCCTTCGACCGGGCCGGGTTCAAGTATCACGGAAGGGTAAAGGCGTTAGCCGATGCCGCGCGTGAAAATGGCCTTCAGTTCTAAGTGAGGTAGACCATGTCAAATTACAATGTAGCCCCGACCGGCGACGATCTGATTGAAAAGTTGATTAACGTAAACCGCGTGGCAAAGGTTGTGAAGGGTGGCCGGGTATTCGGTTTTACCGCGCTGACGGTAGTCGGCGACGGCAACGGCCGCGTGGGATTCGGTACGGGAAAAGCCCGTGAGGTTCCGATAGCTATTCAGAAAGCAATGGAGAGCGCCCGGCGGAATATGCGGGTGGCGAAGTTGAAGGATGGTACGTTGCAGTATCCAATGGTAGGGCGGCATGGCGCGGCTAAGGTGTACATGCAGCCGGCTTCCGAAGGCACCGGTATTATTGCCGGAGGCGCCATGCGGGCGGTTTGCGAAGCCATTGGAGTGCACAACGTGCTGGCTAAGTGCATTGGCACCAATAATCCGATGAATGTCGTGCGGGCCACCATCAACGCATTGACACAGATGGATGACCCGGAATGGGTTGCCGCAAAACGAGGCAAGACGGTCGAAGAGATTTTGGGGTAAGCCATGTCAGACAAAAAGATGATGAAAGTGACTCTGGTGCGCAGAGTCTACGGTCGCCTGGAGAAGCACCGGGCATGTGTTCGTGGGCTGGGCCTGCGCCGACTTAACCAAACAGTGGTCGTCGAAGATACCCCGATGACACGGGGTATGGCCAATAAGGTGGCATACATGGTGAAGGTGGAGGAGTCCTAACATGCGTCTCAATTCTATTAAGCCGAAGCAAGGTGCCAATAAGCCTGCTAAGCGCTTGGGTCGTGGTATCGGCAGTGGTAGCGGTAAGACCAGCGGCCGTGGCCACAAAGGCCAGAAATCTCGTGCGGGAGGCTTCCATAAGGTGGGCTTCGAGGGTGGGCAGATGCCGCTTCAAAGGCGGCTTCCCAAAGTCGGATTTGTTGCCCGTAAGTCCAGGGGAAGCGCCGAGGTGCGGTTGGGGGAACTCGGGTTATTGGAGTCCTCTCCAATTGATTTGAAGGCATTGCAGGACGAGGGTGTGTTGCCGCAGAGCGTGAAGCGCGCCAAGGTTATTCTTTCGGGTAAGTTGGAGAAGGCGGTTACCGTGAAAGGACTCGGTGTTACCAAAGGGGCACGCGCGGCTATCGAGGCTGCCGGCGGTAAGGTAGAAGAATAACTGGCGTATAGATCGAGGTCTCAATGGTCAACCAGAATAAATTAGCGGCGAGTCTGGCAAGTGGCGGCAAACTGACGGAGCTTCGTCAGCGGCTGCTATTTGTGGTTCTCGCGCTGCTGGTCTTCCGGATTGGCACCTTTATCCCCGTACCCGGCGTAAATCCCGATGCTCTGGCGGTGTTGTTCGATCAACAGCAGGGATCGATTCTCGACATGTTCAACATGTTCTCGGGAGGAGCCTTGGAGCGGGCAAGTTTGTTTGCGCTAGGGATCATGCCCTACATTTCCGCCTCGATTATCATGCAGTTGATGAGCGCGGTCATTCCCAAACTCGAGCAACTCAAGAAAGAGGGTGAGCAGGGAAGGCGGCAGATTACCCAGTACACACGCTATGGCACTGTCGGACTGGCTACTTTTCAGGCGATTGGGATAGCTACTGCCCTGCAGACTCAGCAGGCCGGAGGTATGAGCGTCGTTGTACAGAGCGGTCCGGGGTTTGTCTTCACCGCGGCAGTATCGCTGGTAACCGGTACGATGTTCTTGATGTGGCTGGGAGAGCAGATCACCGAACGCGGACTTGGAAATGGTATTTCATTGATCATTTTCGCGGGTATTGTTGCTGGCCTCCCCCAGGCCGTTGGCGGCACGCTGGAGCTTGTGCGCACTGGGGAGATGAATGCACTGACGGTCTTGACGCTGTTTGTGTTGGCGATCGCGGTTACCGCTTTCGTGGTATTTGTAGAGCGCGGCCAGCGACGCATTACGGTCAACTATGCAAAACGGCAGCAGGGCCGGAAGATGTATGCCGCCCAGAGTAGCCATCTGCCACTGAAACTAAATATGGCCGGAGTGATCCCGCCGATTTTTGCTTCGAGCATCATCCTGTTTCCTTCAACGTTGGGACAATGGCTGGGCACTCAAGAGAACATGCGTTGGCTCCAGGATATCGTGGCGAAAATATCTCCCGGTGAGCCTTTGTATGTGTTGCTCTATGCCATGGCGATCGTATTCTTCTGTTTCTTCTATACGGCGCTGGTATTCAACTCGAAGGAAACTGCTGAGAATCTTAAGCGTTCGGGCGCTTTTATACCGGGTTATCGTCCCGGAGAACAGACCGCTCGCTATATAGACAACGTAATGTCACGTCTGACCCTTGCGGGTGCAGCTTACATCACCGCAGTTTGCCTGCTCCCCGAATTCCTGATCGTGGGTTGGAATGTTCCGTTTTATTTCGGCGGCACTTCATTGTTGATCATTGTGGTGGTCGTCATGGATTTCATGGCTCAGGTACAGGCACACATGATGTCTCACCAATATGAGGGCCTGATGAAGAAAGCTAATTTAAAAGGTACCGGTGGTGCCGGGATGCTGCGCTAAACGCCAGCCTGTTATTTCACCGAGATTATTGGAGACATAGCCATGAAGGTTAGGGCATCCGTAAAGAAGATCTGCAGGAACTGCAAGATTGTGCGCCGGAATGGCGTATTGCGGGTTATCTGCAAAGAAGCACGGCACAAGCAGCGGCAGGGATGAAAGCCTTCTGATGGTGCTTGATTTGATAATTATTTCCAGATAAAGTTACGCGTTTCCCGCGCGTAACGTGAACTTGGTTTTGTATTCTTTAGGAGCAACCTGATGGCCCGAATTGCAGGCGTCAATATCCCCGATCGCAAGCA
>JAGRGP010000130.1 GCA_020445415.1 Gammaproteobacteria bacterium
TCCAGTGCATCCCCTTGGGTTTCCACCCGCTGCCGTTGAGGATTCCTGGCTCCCATCCCAGCTTGTCGCGGATTCGGTCAGCTTTCCTTGCTGCCCGGTCATCCCAGGTTTCCCGCTGGCTGGGGTAGGCCAACTGGTAGCAATGACGGCAGGCGAAGATACCGCCGCCGTAGAGGATCGCCACACGCCGACCGCAACCATGGGCGGGGCAGAGGAACCAGGGGCGTTCACCTCCAAGATTGCATGCGGTCCAGTCGAGATAGACGGGATAGCTTTCGTCCTTCCAGTCTTCACCGCCGCTGCGGTGACGGTAGGTGAGAATCACCCGGTTCGGTTCAGTGCGCACACGGATGGAAGCGACCACTTCACCATGCCGTGACCACTGCCAGCCGAACGACTGATGCGGGGTGAGCAAGCCATCCCGCTTCCAACGCCGCACGTCGATGGATCGGTAATCGTCGGTAGAGTCTTTCGCGCCCCAGTACCAATGCCGTCCGCTACCCATGCCGCCCATGTCTGCCTCCAGATTTTTTAACCGAAATCATTTGGGAAATTCACCTTTTTGTTTCGGCCCTAGCGGGCCTTGGTTGGTCGTTGTGGGTTTGCTGGGGTCTTGGTAAAAAGCGTTCGCAATATCGCCGGTCCGTGTCCCACAATCCGGCGATGGCTTCCGGCTCGCCTTTGGCGCAGTGGCCAAGGTGCGGGTGGTTGATCCGCTCGAAATGGTTGCAGTCGCCGCAATGGATGGAACACGGGCGCGGTATCGGCTTATCCGCTGCTCGATTCCAGCACCATGGGCAACCCAGCACATCGCCAGAAAACCACAACCAGATCGGCCCGCAGTGTTTGCAAGTGGCTTGCTCGGTGTAGTGTTCGGGGCGTTTGCCCTGATCCATTTCCCGCCGCTGCACCAGTAAGCGAGCGAATGCGGCCAGGGTATCGGCGCTGATCGCACCTTTGCGCCAGTCGTCGATGTCTTCCGCCGCCAGTGCCAGTTTCACCTCGGCGGGTGTGATGGCAAGCCCCTTGCAGGCATCGGCCAGGGCCTCCAGTAGCTTGGAGCTTTCCTGTTCTGCATCCCTATGCGCAGAATCCGCAATATCCGCACAATTAGCCTGCTCGGTGGGGTTCTGCGTATTCTGCGAATTGTGCGTATAGGGGGTTTCCGCCGAAGGCGTTACCCCGAGGGTTTCGCGCCAGCTCATTGCCAAGCCCTCGCAATCTCCGGCCTTACCCGTACCAGGGGCGAAGGTGGGCGGCCGGGACCATCGCGGGGTGGTTCGATCACCTCCAGATAACCACGCTCTTCCAGCGCCTCCAGGGCTTCGCGCAGCATGGCGACGCGGGGGAAGGTGCCGCGCAGGGCGTTGAAGGCTTGGCGCACGGTGAGGCGGTCCAGCCGTCCGCGTTCGATCCAGTCCCACACCAGCCGGGCGGCGGCAATGGTGGGATCGGCTCCCATCATGTCCAGCGCCGCCAGGCTGTGGCGGGAGATGACGGCCATGATCTCCAGCGCGGCGGTCATGGTCTCGGCGGTGATGGCGGCCTCCCAGGGCGTACCGTGGGCGTGCTTGATCCCGTGCAGTACCCCGGCCAAGCGTGCCGCTGCCCCCGGTGCCTTGCCCGCCCAGTCGGTGAAATGCTCCAGTTCCCGGCCTGGCTGCATCTGCGCCTCGATGGCCTGGGCGAAAGCGTGGTGTTCCGCCCGCGCCTCTTCGCTCAAGCTCAGCAGGTGGGGGCGTTCGTCGCCGTGCTCATTGATTGCAGGTTCCCAGTCCAGCATGGCGCGTAGACCAGCCGCGTAAGCGTCGCGCACCCCATCCGGTACGGGATTGGATTCGAGGGGGCGGAAGCCCAGCGGTGACGGCGGCAGCAGATAGAGAAACCTGCCCAAGAGTCCACGACCTCGGAATCCCGGTTTGGCAGCCAGTCCGCGCAACACATCCGGCTGAGGGCTTAGGCCGATACTCAGGCGCGGGCTTTTCAGGAAGACCGGCGGACGGCTGCCCCGGTCTACCCGTTCCGCATCGCCGCTATGGGCCTTCAGCACCAGGTCCAGGTTGGGGATGCCGTTGGAGTAGCGGCCTTGCAGCAGGTCGAAGACCCCACCTTCCGACGACAGCCAGGCCATGCACTCGCCATGCTCCGCCAGCAGTGTCCCCAACCGTTCTGGGGTGGCGTCGGATGTCCATATCTGCGGCTGCATGGGGATGTCGGGAAGTTCGGTCTCGATGTTGGCGGCCTCCTGCGCCAGCTCCGCCGCCTTGCCGTTGTCCTTTTCCTTGGCGGCCTTGTTGCGCTTCTCCTTGGCGCGGGCCTCCAGCGTTTTGCGCTCGCTGGTGATGCGCTTGATCTCCGGTTCCATGATGGTGGCCTGATCACGCTCCCAGGCCAGCAGCGGCGCTGTGGTGGCAGACTGCACGGCGCTCTTGCGGTTACCGGGTGGCAGGGCGACCACGGCCCATAGGTTGCAGGGCTCGAAGTAACCCGGCTTCACCATCACCCGCAGACGGCGGGCGGCAGCGGTGGCGCAGGCGACCAGAACCATCCCGGCAGCCAGCTCCGGCGGGGTCTCGGTATCGGCGGTGATGGCGCGGGCGTAATCCCCGGCCCAGCCGGGCAAGTACGCCAGATCGAGGCGGAGCAGATTGGGTGCATCCAGCGGTACCAGCTCCGGCCAATCCTCGGGCGGTGGGGCGGCGGACTTCAGCAGATCGGTAGTCATGCTTCACCCCCTGCCAACCACGCGGCCAGATCATTGAAGTCGGTCAGATGTTCCGGGGCATTCTCCGGCCACTGGGGCAGCGCCAGCAGCGCCCCCGATGCAATGGCGGCAGTCTTTGCCTTGGTGGCTCCGGGGTTGCCTGCGGTCTGCCGGTCATCGTCACCCGCGATTACCAGTTCGGCAGAAGGCCAGCGGCGGCAGGCAGCCAATGCAATCGGCTCCAGGTTGCCCGCGTCAATGGCCGCCAGTACCAGCGCGGTGGGTTCATCCTCGGCCAGGGTGCAGCCGGTGGCCCAACCCTCGCAGATGATGACGCGGGCGGGGTTCTCCTTGTCGCCACCCACGGGAATGAAACAGCCCCGCTTGCGACCGCCGGAGAGCAGCAGCTTGCCGCCGTCGACGGCGATGAATTGAAGACTGGTCAGCCTGCCAGTGAAGTCCACTACCCGCAGAGCCAACGCGCTTTTGTGAATCTTCACGCCATGTGGCTGAATGCGCTTGCGGACCAGATAGGGATGGTTGCCGGGTGCCGGAGTCGCTGCTTTCCATATCGTGGCGGCTCGCTTGGCTGCATCGGCCTGCCGGGCATTACGCTCCGCCTCCGCCTGTCTCTTGGCTTCATCCACCCGACGGGTGAACGCCGCCCGTTCGGACTGGGAAAACGGCTTTTCCCGTTTCGCCTGCCAGTTCTCGGTAAAGCCCGAAGACCAATCACCGAAACATCCACCCAAGCCATCATCAAACAACTTGCACCAACCGGCAGTATTACCGTTGCGTTTGCCGATACCGGGAAAGCGGTGCAGCTTGCCGGGCTCGATCACATCGGGCGGTTCCAGTCCAGTGGCCCGGATCGTCTCTTTGAACTGGGAGATTGCATCACTCATCGTGCGGTTCTCCCCGGTGAATGAGCCAGTCGGCTAGGCCCACGGGCAGCCATCCCCACAAGGCCAGGGTGACAATGAAACCTTTAACGCGGGCGGTAAGGCCGGTAAAATTGCGGGTGTGTTTAGAAGTATTGAGGGTCGCGCCGGATGCCAGCCGGTCGCGGCCCTTTCTGTTTCTGGTCATTGCCTTGGCCTCCCCTCAATGCGCAGCCTTGCGGCTGGCCTTGATCTGCTGGTTCAGCCAGTCGGTGATTTCTGCTTCCACCCATCCCACGGCGCGACCGCCGAGAGATACAGGTTTCGGAAAGCGACCTTCGGAAATACGCAGATAGATCGTGCTGCGGGAAAGCCCGGTGCGGGCCTTGACGGTCGGAAGTCTCAGGATTGCGGTAGCCATGTTTGCGCCTCCATAGGCGTTGTTGAACATGGCTGAATTACGGACGAGCTAGGGCACTTGCTATCAACCTAGCTTGTGAAACGGGCTAAAGAGAGGGGATGGGCGATAGGTACTGGCTAGGGTCTACCAAATTGGTTTTTTCTGTTTCTTTCTCCAATCCAATATCTGTTTTAGCCTCTGAACGGAGAATCCTTCCTCTTCTGCTACGGTTTTATTGAAGGCCC
The DNA here is from genome assembly GCA_020445415.1 of Gammaproteobacteria bacterium. Taxonomy (GTDB): domain Bacteria; phylum Pseudomonadota; class Gammaproteobacteria; order Chromatiales; family Chromatiaceae; genus HKST-UBA178. The sequence goes on from JAGRGP010000130.1 coordinate 4,231, forward strand.
TGTTTCCCTTGGCCCTTTCTTCTTCGACACGCTGGTATAAACGATCTGCTCTAGCCTCTGCGGATTCTGTGTCACCGCCACCAGTTGCGGGATGGTCCACCAATCGGATCAGTGCTCGCTTATCAATCGTGATTTGATTGTTCTCAAGGGTGAGCACATCGGACAAGGGTACTGAATGACCGGCCAGAGCTAGGGAGAGGGTATCGCCAGCCATTAGAACCAAGTGGCTAGAATGCTTTTTTCCTTTCAATAGGCCAACTTCCCATCGGCCACTGGCGGAACCCTGGGCAGTGGTGGGGATCAGGTCAAGCATGCCAGTGAGCAGTTCAGCAACCAGTGGGCCAGAAGTCTGCCATTGCTCAAGGCGCTCGGTTGGCACTGGCACGCGGTCCACGTCATCGCGCTTGTCGCAGACGATAAACACGCGAAGAGCGCCAGAAGGGGAGCGGAGCGTATGCACCGGCCGGGGACATTCCTTTTCGCATTCATCACAGACGACGCTTGCAGCTTGGCGCGTTTTGCGGATCAGGTTATGTGATTTCAGTGCCTCGGTGGCTTCTGCGGGCCACCTGCTGAGTTCATCATTCCTGATTAACACCTTTTCGCCCGGAAGCGTGGCTATCCGGTCCAGCAATTCAATCAATACGGCTTGCGGTGTCATGCCTCAGGCAGTTCTTCCGGTTCTTTGGGTTCGATGCCGGAGGCTTCCAGCATTTCCCGCAGTTTCAAATCCTGTTCATCATATTTGAGTGAACAGGAATTGGGGTGGGTGATACGAATGGTGACGGACTTGGGCGGCTTGTCGGCATCCACCACCATGGAGGCCGCGATTTCCACTTGGGTGACGTTGTATTGATGCAGCTTTATCGACTTGCCGATCTTTCCCATCAAGTCATAGACGGCATTGGGATTGGTGGTTGTATCTGCCTCCAGAGTGATCTTGTCTCCTTGCTTTACCTTGGACGACAGCCGCAACTTTTTCACGGCAACATCCGAGATACCGCTTGCCAGATCGAAGACGGGATCGAATCCCTGTTGGAGCGGGTTCAAGTCATAAACGCGCTTGTCTTTCGGGTCCGGTGGTAGTTCTTCCAGCTTCAAGATGGTCTGCGCGAATATCGCCCACAAAGGTTCGATAGCCTTGTAGGTGCCGCGAAAATTCAAATCCAGTGAGCCTTCCTTCTGCGAATAGACAAACACGACTTCAAAAGCCGGGTTATGCGGGCGGTTGTCAAATTCGCCATTGACCCATTCCGGGCTTTGCTGGGAGTGGTCTTCCGGGTAGGCAAAAAAATAATCCAGATCGCCCCGGCGAAAGGGCTCCACAAAGCAATTCGGCCCCGTGCCAAACGTATGGTGAAAATAGCCGCCGATGGAGTCGGAGAGTTGCTTGATACTGGCATCGTCCACCGCTGCCGCTATATGGCCCAGGTGTTTGCGTTTCCGCCAGTACGAGGTGAGCGTATCCACATGGTAGAAGCGGGTGGCCCCTTTCCAGAAATCCTTGTGATCCAGAAAGGTCACCATGGCCCGGTGATAGTGATTCGGCAGTTCCGACAGGGCATCAACAAAGGGTTCGATCTGCTCCGGCGTTCCCTTATCCGTAAACTGCCAATGGGCTTCGTCGATGATCGCCTTGAAACCCTTCTTGCAGCTCATTTCGAAGATTTCCCGGAACCCTGCATCCATGGGGTTGCGGTCTGCTTCATCCAGCTCCAGCCAGGCGGCAAACAGCGCATCCGGCTTGGTCTCCTTCATGGCCTTGGCCGAAAAATCCAGTTCAGTGAACAGTTCCCGCTCATGGAAATAGCGGGCCAGCAGCGCGTTGGGTATCTGCCGGAAGAAGTTCTTGGTGGAGTAGTGCCGGGCCATGCGTCCCTCTTGAGCCGTATTGTTCTGAATCCCTTGGATTGTACGGGATGTTGCAGTACATTACAGTACATTTGCAGTGAGCCTCTGAGGGGAGCCATGGCAACCACCAAGACCGCGACACTGACCTTTCGCATCGACCCCAACGTGAAGGAGGGGTTGCGTACCGCCGCCCAGCAGGAACACCGTTCCATCGCCAACATGGTGGAGGTGTTGATCCGGGACTATTGCGGGCGCAATGGCATCCCTATCGAAGAGCCGTCATCAAAGCCCGGAGCAGGAAAGAAGTGAGCATGCACAACAACGAAAACAGCAAGGAGCCGAGCCGTGGCGGCGACGTGTAAGACAGCGAGCGACGGCCAAACCAGCCTGGTGAAAACGAAACAACGGGTCGCCGACCACGGGGAGGTGTTTACACCGGCGTGGATGGTTGAGGCGATGCTCGACTTGGTGAAGCAGGAGTCGGAGCGAATCGACTCCCGCTTTCTGGAACCGGCTTGCGGGAGTGGTAATTTTCTGGTCCAGGTGCTCAAGCGCAAGCTCGCTGCCGTTCAGGGCAAGTTCGGCAAGTCAGTGTTCGAAAAACAGCACTACGCACTGCTGGCGCTGATGAGCATCTACGGCATCGAGCTGTTGGCGGACAACATCGCCGAGTGCCGCTCCAACATGCTGGAGATCCTTGCCGACTACCTGAACCTCGACGAATCGGACAATCTGTATCGAGCCGCTTCCTATGTGCTGTCACAGAACCTCGTTCATGGTGACGCCTTGACGATGCTCACCAGAGAAAAACAGCCGATTACCTTTGCCGAGTGGGGCTATCTTGGCAAAGGTCGGTTTCAGCGACGCGATTTTCGCCTCGACATACTCACCCATTCCTCGGCCTTCAGCGCGGAGGGCGATCTCTTCTCCCAGCTTGGCAAGCACGAGATCTTCACGCCGACCAAGACCTACCCGCCGATGACGGTGAGCGAACTGGCCGCCGCGCTTGCAGATGCGCCCAAGGAGACTTTATGAACGGACAGGCGGGTTTCACCTTGCGCGGGCGCAACCCGGACGTGCTGACCTGCATCGCCAACCTCTCGAACGATGAGGTGTTCACGCCGCCGGAGTTTGCCAACCGGATGCTGGATACCTTGGCCGAGGCATGGACTACCAGCCACGACGGCGCGAACATTTGGGCGGACCCTTCGGTGCGGTTTCTGGACCCCTGCACCAAGTCGGGCATTTTCCTGCGCGAGATCACCAGCCGTCTTACCAAAGGTCTGGCGGACCAGATACCGGACCTCGAAGACCGCGTCGATCACATCCTGACCCGGCAGGTGTTTGGCATCGGCATCACCCATCTCACCAGCCTACTGGCGCGGCGCAGTCTGTATTGCAGCAAGCACGCCAAGGGCGAGCACTCCATCGCCACCGGGTTCGACAGCGACGATGGCAATATCTGGTTCGAGCGGCTGGAACACACCTGGGTTAATGGTAAATGCGCGTATTGCGGGGCCGGTCGAAGCGCACTAGACCGGGGCGAAGGTATGGAGACCCACGCCTATGCGTTCATCCACACCAACAACATCAAGACTCGGGTCGCCGAGTTGTTTGGAGACAATATGCAATTCGACGTGATTATCGGTAACCCTCCGTATCAGTTGGACGATGGCGGCCATGGCAAGAGCGCCGCGCCGATTTACCAGCTGTTTGTGGAACAAGCAAAAAAGCTGGAGCCTCGTTATTTGTCGCTGGTCATTCCCTCACGCTGGTTTTCTGGCGGCAAGGGGCTGGACGAGTTCCGTGAGGCCATGCTTGCCGATGATCGCTTGCGCTCAATTGACGACTATCTCAGCGCGGCGGATGTCTTCCCGGGTGTTGGGCTCAAGGGAGGCATTTGCTACTTTCTCTGGGAGCGCGATAACCCAGGCCAATGTCGAGTCACCACGCACTTCAAGGATTGGCCGGTTTCCACTACCACGCGCCCATTGCTTGAGAAAGGAGCGGATATTTTCATTCGCTTCAACCAAGGCATATCGATTCTAAAAAAGGTCATGGCAGTGGAGGGGAGTGCCACTTCTGTTGAGCTACCTGAAAGCAAGCGATTTAATCTACTGGTTAGTTCTAGAAAACCATTTGGGCTTGAAACAAAGTTCAAAGGTAAAACAACCAAGCGCGCTGGCGATGTTCTGGTTTATCAGAACGGCGGGACGGGATACACGAGCAAGAAATCTATTGCGATAGGCACTGAGCTCATAGATAAATGGAAAATTTACGTAGGTTACGCTGCCCCGGGAACAGGCAATAAAGATACCTATCCGCACCGCATTATAAGTACTCCCTTTATTGGAGAGCCGGGTAGCATCTCTTCAGAGACTTATCTCTGTATAGGTCCATTTGATTCGAGAAATGAGGCGGAAAGCGCTTTGTCCTATCTTTCCTGCCGGTTGACTCGTCTGCTTATACTTTTACTCAAGCCGTCTCAACACGTTACTCGCAAGGTCTACTCTTTCGTACCAATTCAAAATTGGACAAGACCATGGAATGACGTCGATCTTTATGCGAAATACGGTCTGAATACGGATGACGTCGCGTTTATCGAGAAGATTGTCCGGCCGATGGAGCTGACGAGCGACTTGTTCAGTGAAGTCACCGTCGATAAAGGCGACTATGAGTAAGACCATCGAGGAAATCCTCGCCCCCAAGCCGGAAGCCAGGCCGCGCATCTACGCCTACTCGATTGACGACGAGGCGCACGAGGGTCTCCTCAAGGTGGGTCAGACCACGCGCGACGTGAAGCAGCGTATTGCCGAGCAGCTCAAGACCGCCGTGATCAAAAACTACAAAATCGAACTGGATGAATCCGCCGAGCGCGACGACGGCAGCATCTTCACCGATCACGAGGTACGTGCCGGCCTGGCCAAAAAGGGCTTCGAGAACACCGAACTGGAATGGATGCGCTGTTCGGTCAAGGAGGTGCGGACCGCGCTCACAGAGCTGCGCACCGGGAAACGGTTCACGGGGACGCATCATGAAACCTTCCCGATGCGCCGGGAGCAGGCCGAGGCGGTGGACAAGACCTTTGACTACTACCACTCGATCTGGGCAGAAAACCACCATGCCGTACCGCGCTTTCTGTGGAACGCGAAGATGCGCTTCG
>JAGRGP010000131.1 GCA_020445415.1 Gammaproteobacteria bacterium
TCCAGTCAAATCCCTCACACACATCTCCAGCGGCATAAATACCCGGGACACTGGTTTGCAGGTAGTCGTCCACCACAACGCCGCGCGCCACATGCACCCCGCTTCCTTCCAGGTACCCCACCTCCGGACGCACGCCAGCCGCCACGACTACCAGGTCTGCGGGAATATCCAGCCCGCCTTCACACTTCAGAAGGAATCGTGTCTTGCTATCAGCGTGCCTGGTTAACTCCAGGGCCCGGGTGGATGTGTTGACGGTGACCCCCCGATCCATACACCAGCGTTTGATGAGATTTCCTGCGGTCTGATCCATCATTCGCGGCACCATTCGATCGTCCATCTCCACTACCGTGAGACTGACCTGCCGCTTGACCAGAGCCTCCATGATGATGGAGCCGATAAATCCGGCTCCCAGTAACACCACTCGGGATCCGGGTACTGCATAGTCAGCGATATGCCTGGCATCCGCTAACGTCCAGCAATGATAGACACCCGGTTGCGCCAGCCCCTCGATCGGGGGGCTGATCGGGCGTGATCCGCTAGCGATCAACAAGCGCTGAAATTCCACGTTTTCACCGGACGCCAACGCAATAACGCGGGCATCACTGTCCACCCGGGTCACGGAATCTTGCAAAACCCGAATGCCAAGATTATCGAAATGGGCCGGATCGTGTCGGAGGTAGGTGCCTGACTCATCGATCTGGTTGGCCAGCAGGTAGGGAATGGCCATCCGCGAATAGGCCGGTTCCGGCTCGCCTCCAACCAATACCACCTCTGCACCTGCATCCTGTTTACGGAGGGTTTCGGCAGCCACCACGCCAGCCGGCCCCGCCCCTATGATGACGTGTCGCATGGAACGTTACTCCTGAGATAATAGGATGGCTTGACAGCCCCCAGGGAGGCGTACCCCCGGGCGGGGTAGAATAAGGCCCCGTCCGAGGTGCAGATCCGCAACCTGCCTTCAGAGGCCCAGCCGCTGCAACGTTTCAGCAGTCGGCACTCCGCCTTCATCCCACCCACGTAGCTGATAGTACTCGGGTAGCATCTCCTTCAGTCCGTTCACCTTGCCAAGAGCCGGGCCGGTCTTGGCGGCATCTTTACGCAGCCGTTTGGGCAAGGTGTCATCCTTCCCTGTAAACCCGGCCGCCAGGTTGAACTGACGTTCCATGTTCCAGATCCGCTCGCCTACTTCCGACAACCGTTCAAGGCTCCAGTCCCCATCGCAAGCCGCATCAACCTGTGGCTGAAAATCATCGAGTGACCAAGCAAACGTGGTGAACAGGCACAAGCCAGTGGAATCAACCGCCGCGGTAGCGTCCTGAAATGCCTTAACCAAGCCGGCTTTGCCTTCGGTAGCCAGCGGGTCGGTTTTTTCAGGAATGCCCAGGATCTCCGAAGCGACAGTGTAGCTGCGCAAATGACAGGCACCCCGGTTACTGGTGGCATAAGTCAGCCCCATGCCTTGGATTCCCCTGGGATCGTAAGCGGGGAATTCCTGACCCTTGACCGTCATCGACAATTCGGGGTGGCCATACTTTTCGCACATCCGCTTGGAACCCAGGCCCAGAATCTTGCCAAACTCCTCTCCCTTACCGACCTGTTCGGCCATCTTTGTCAGCGCCTCGGCTGAACCAAATTTTAGCGCCACCCCCCCGGTATCGGCATCGGTGATGACCCCCATTTCGTAGAGCTCCATGGCGGCCCCCAGGGTAGACCCGAAGGTAATGGGATCGTATCCCTGTTCGTTACAGATGAAATTAGCGAAGGTCAAGGCATCCAGGTCATTGACTCCGGTAGCAGCACCCAACGCCCAGGCGGCCTCATACTCCAATCCGCCCGAAGCGCCCCAATATCCCGGTCGATTGGTCACTGTGTAATGGCCCTTATCTATCCTGGAGATACGGCCACATGCGATGGTGCATCCAAAACAGGCCTGATTGGTGACCAGATTGGGTTTGTTTTCCTTCCCCCGGGGCTGGTGCATCGCTTCACCGGAAATATCGCTGGCCCCATTGAATTGCACGTCCCTGGCATTGTGAGTGGGCAGCGCGCCCACTTCGTTGATCACATTCATCAATACTTGGGTCCCATAAGTGGGTAGCCCTTGTCCGGTAACCGCATTCTCTGCCAGTATCTGCTTTTTCTCGCCAACGGCCTTCATGAAACGCGCTGGATCCTTGACCCTTACCCCTTTACCGCCACGCACCGCGATCGCTTTCAGATTCTTCGATCCCATCACCGTGCCTACGCCGGAACGGCCAGCGGCCCGGTGTAAATCGTTTACGATACAGGCATAGAGCACGCCCTGTTCCCCCGAGACGCCGATAGCGGAAACGCGCAACAGGGGATCTTGATGACGTTTGTGCAGAATCTCATCGGTTTCCCAGACACTCTTGCCCCATAGATCGGCAGCGGGCAAGAGCTCCACCTCGTCGTCGTTAACATAGAGGTAAACCGGCGCCGCGGCCTTGCCTTCGAAGATAATCATGTCCCAGCCGGCAAACTTGAGCTCGGCGCCAAAATACCCCCCGGAGTTGGAGCAGGCGATGGCGCCAGTCAAGGGGCCTTTGGTGATCACCGAATAACGAGCACTGGTGGAAGCCGCCGTGCCCGTGAGGGGTCCGGTGGCAAAGATAAGCTTATTATCGGGCGAGAGCGGGTCGATCTTGGGATCGATCTCTTCCAGGAGGTATTTGGTTGCCAAGCCACGCTGACCCAGATATTCGGCGGCCCACTCCATGTTTAACGGTTCCGCTTGGCAACTGCCGTTGGTCAGGTTTACCCGCAGGATCTTCTTATGCCATCCCATCGTTTATCCCTCCTTAGGCCTGTGCCGTTGACTGATTGTCGGTGCGTTCCGCCCAGTTACGCATCCTGTCGTAACCCGTCCAGTCCGCGTCCACATAAACGATCGCTTGGGTGGGGCAGGCCTTGGCACAGGCTGGATCACCGCCGCACAGGTCGCATTTGATGACTTTTCCAGTGGCGTGATTGTAGTTGATGGTGCCAAATGGGCAGGCAATGGTACACACTTTGCAGCCCACGCAGAGCCCCTCGTTCACCTCTTTCGCACCCGTCGCCGCATTGATCCCTATGGCCTCGGTTGGACAGGCATTTCGGCACCAAGCATCCGAGCACTGGGTACATGTATAGGGAACATGCCTGCCCTCCCGCTCAAAACTGAATACCTTGATACGCGACCGAGACGGGTTGAAAACACCTTCGTTTTCATACGAACAGGCCATTTCACACTGCAAGCAACCCGTGCATTTATCCGGTGAGATTGACAGAGATCTCATCATTACTGGGGTCTCCTCCTGATGGATTGGTCTAGGGAATCCAACCGTTGCCGGCCCCAACCCGTAAACTGGCTGGGCAGGGATCCCCAATGTGGTTTTTTTAAGTCTCGCCGACGATCCTTCCGTCTCACCTATGTTGCCCGGTTTTCCAGGTAAAAGCTGGTGATTACGACATCCTGACGTTCCTCCCAAGAATAGCGGAAAACGCTTTCTATGCAAGCACGCCGGGCGTTGCCGCCCTGTTTCGGGCAGGAGGGAGCCGAGGCAATGGTCGCCGCACAAAATCCGTCGCCGACATGCCTACCGAAGGATTAACCTGGGTGCCAAGCAGTTGGCCGGTTATAATTTGCCTGCACCAATCACCGGTAAAACTTGAGGAACTTGAGTCAGACGTGGACACACTGAGCGAAGCCAGCCGCCAGGCATTGTATCTGCTATTCACCGGGGACCCGGCATTGTGGACCATCATCGGAATCTCCTTCGCGGTATCGTTGCGGGCGGTTATATTTGCCGCGCCCGCCGCCCTGGTGTGCGCCTTTCTACTTGCCTATATCCAATTCCCGGGTCGCCGCTTGGCGATCACCCTGTTCAATACCGCGCTCTCTATCCCGGCGGTAGTGGTAGGGCTGACACTGTATATGCTGTTGTCGAGGGTGGGCCCACTGGGAGATCTCAAGCTGCTGTTTACCCAGGATGCGATGGTTATCGGCCAAATGATTCTTTGTTTTCCCATCCTGGTGGCCATGGGGCATGCCGCGCTGCAGGCTACCGACAGACGGCTATGGGAAACCGCCCTGACCCTTGGAGCGACCCCGATTCGCGCCTTTCTTACGGTCATTCATGAAACCCGTTTCGGGCTCACCGCCGCACTGGTTGCTGGATTCGGGCGAATTATTGCCGAAGTCGGCAGCTCCATGATGGTAGGTGGGAATATCCTCAACCATACGCGCAATATCCCGACCGCCATCGCCCTGGAAACCAGCCGTGGCAGCTTCGCCCAGGGTATCGCCCTTGGGCTGGTCTTGCTGTTACTGTCGCTGGCACTGAATCTGACGCTTTCGAGCATTCAGGGAAAAGGCGAGGTGATACCATGACGGAGATGACGCTCGATCCCTGGCTGACGCTCTGGAAACTCAGCTTCAGCAGAGGCGATAGAATCATATTAAGAGATATCTCACTAAGCATACGCCCCGGAGACCTTACTTTGCTGACCGGCCATAATGGCGCCGGCAAGACCACGCTCTTGCGGATCCTCTCCGGACTTTTACCACCCGATTATGCCGAACTGGAGTACCACGGAAGCAAACACCCCTATGATCGCCAGAGCCGCAGTTTCTTACGCCGAAACACATGCTACCTGCACCAGCAGCCCTACCTGTTTGATGCCACGGTATTCGACAACATCGCCTACGGATTACGACGCCGAGGCCTCTGCAAACAAGATATCACGGAACGAATTAAGACGGCGCTGCAAGCTACAGATCTGGAATACCTGGCACAGCGGCACAGCCATCAGCTCTCTGGAGGCGAGCAGCAACGGGTCGCCATGGTAAGGGCCTGGATTCTGTCACCGCAGCTGATGCTGCTCGACGAACCTGTTGCCAACATGGATAAACCGTCACGCCGCAAAGGACTGTCTCTGATCAATCATATGCGGCGAGACGGGATTGCGGTAATCCTGTCCAGCCACGATCCTCAACACGGCGAGCTCGAGATTACCCGCCATCTACACCTATACCAGGGCAGTATGGCCATCAAGGAACAGCAAGAGCTAGCTCCCAACCCCGGGATCGTTACCGTTAACCACCGATTCCCGTCACCCTGAGCGGGCATCTCCCCCATCCATGAGGACACCGCCATGAGCGACCAGATCTTAATCCGCGAGAGCTGCCAGGATGCCACCGATTCGGCGTTGAGCGTAGAAGCCGCCTTGGACATCATCGTTCGGGAGTTAGCTCCCCTATCCGGGCAGCGGATCACTAAGCTAAAAGCCGCCGCCGGTAACCTGCTGGCGGCTCCGGTCGTGTCCCCTATGAACGTGCCGGCTCACCGCAACTCAGCCATGGATGGTTATGCGTTACGCGGGGATGACCTACCTGCATCAGGAACTGCCGAGCTGAGCCTGGCCGGGACAGCATATGCGGGGAAACCCTTTCCGGGAGTACTCAAGCCCGGAGAGTGCATCCGTATCATGACCGGCGCCAAAATGCCGGAGGCGGCCGATACCGTGGTCATCCAAGAGCAAGCGGAACAGCATGGTGATCGCATCCGTATCGATAGCCACAATAAACCGGGACAAAATGTCCGCCAGGCTGGCGAAGACATCACCGCCGGTTCGGTAGTTCTAAGCCCGGGGCAGAATCTGGGAGCGGCGCAGCTCGGACTGCTGGCATCGCTGGGGATTTCGGAAGTTTCCGTCCGTGTACCATTGCGGGTGGCATTTTTTTCCAGTGGCGACGAAATTAAGGGCCTGGGCGAATCCCTGGAAGCCGGGCAAATATACGACAGCAACCGTTATACCCTTTATGGCATGCTAAAGGGGCTGGGGGCGGATATCATCGATATGGGCATTGTTCCCGACCGCGAGGCCATGATCTCTGAAGCGCTGTCGGATGCCGCAAGCCACGCGCACCTAGTGCTCACGTCCGGCGGTGTCTCGGTGGGTGAGGCAGACTATATTGCTCTTGCCCTGCAACGGTTGGGCACAACCTACTTTTCTAAGGTAGCCATCAAGCCGGGACGGCCCCTGACGTTTGGCAGAATCGGTGAAACACCTTTTTTTGGACTTCCTGGCAATCCGGTTGCCGTGATGATCACGTTTCTCCAGTTCGTGGTGCCGGGAATCCGCCGGCTGCGGGGGGAGCCCACCTGGGAAAACCCCTCATTTGAGGTAGTCAGCCGCTCCAGGCTACGAAAGGTACCGGGACGCACTGAATTTCAGCGCGGCATCCTGGAACGCGGCGTAGACGGTGTGATGGGCGTACGCACCACCGGAAGACAAGGTTCGGGAGTGCTCAGCTCCATGAGCATGGCAAATTGCTTGATCGTGCTCCCGGCGCAACGAGGCTCCATCGAGCCGGGTGAAACGGTGATGGTGCAGCCCTTTGCCCTGTTTCCTGGGCTCTGATTCGATGCATCAAGACGCGGGATGCCCTGGCGACCCGGTCCCCTTGTTGATTTTGGACTCCTGACACCCGCTTGCAATCACTTGCCGGCCGAACACACCGGGATCTACCTGCAGCTCGTGTTTAACCTCCGGGGCGTGGTTCGGGCACTAGTGTTCATCAACCAGCACTTGCGAGAGTCGTGGGGCGAGTTAGCTGACCCCAGGGATCGCCAACACGCTTAAGATCATCGGCGGCCCGCCGAAAATAACTGTGGAGCGAAGGTAGCGTAAATGCACCGACGCAAAGCGTGTGGTAACTCGCGGGCCCCTAGATAAACGCGTAACGATACGTAGGCTTTCGGAAACCGGCCACTCCCTGCAGGGTCCCCGGGGTGATAAACGGACACCTTGACCAGGTCATGGAATCACAGTTACAACCAGCACCTGCCGGCGACAACAGAAGATGATTCCACCGGATAACCGTGGACGTCCCGGCCATCTTGACACTGGACGGCAGGCGATTTCCTAACTGCCGCATCACCGACTTCTCGGCCGGCGGTCTGTATCTCGACGGCGCCAACACGGATTGGCGATTGGCCAATTGGAAACGCCGTCAACTGGTGGATCGTACGGCACGAGTTGACGTGCCCTTGGGCCAGGGCAGTCAGCAGCAAATCTCGGTCAAGGTGCAAATCGTCCACATAGCAGACCAGGGGCTTGGGGTCTCTTTTCTGGATGGCGAAATGCCCCTTCGAGAGTACCTGGGAGGAGTAGTTCAGCGCAACAGACGCCGGATCGCCAGCTCTGTTAGTGGGCCGGGCAACCCCAGATATCGGACCCGCCTGTTTACCCTCATACGCGGTCAGGCGCTCACCTTCCTCCGTGAACGACTTGCGGTATTCTTCAGCGAATGCCGGGAACGGCTACTCGCGGCCACCGATCGGTCGACCGATCTGTCACCGGCGGAATTGTTCCACTCTTTGTCTATCCTTGATAATCACCAGGCACGGATTGACGCGGCGATAAGCAGCAACCTGGAGGCCAAGTTCGCCACGCTACAGGCTAAAGGGCGGCAAGCCAAAGAAGAATTGGATGGCTCCGGTCACCAAGAACTGGGGTTGCTGGATAAGGGCACTTTTGAAGAATGGCTGACGATCGTTAGCTTTGGGCGCTCCGTGGAAGCCGGTGTTCTCCACCACCTCAACCGTTTGGAACAAATGCTGACCGGACTGGCGATGCGCCCGGTTACCCGGGAAGACAATCCCGTGGCGCCTGCCAGCCTGTTATCTGCACTCAGCGACGCCTTGCAGGAGCTGGATATTGGATTTCCAATGAGGAGGCTTGTCTATCCGGTATTCATCGCTACCGTCCTCAAACAGATAGACCGGTTATACGACCAACTAAACGCTAGTCTGGCGTCGGCTAATGTCCAATCTCAACCTACGGATAGTCAACTCCACTCGACCTCACCGGTTGTTGCCGCTAAACCGGCACGCCCACAACACCATCGCTCGCTACTGAAAACCTTGGCTGCGATGTCTTCCCTTCGCGAAACGCCAAGTCAACCTGCGGGAGAAGGCCCGCGGCAGATGGATGGGGTCCAGACTGCCGATCACTCACAGATTACCGAGGCGCTCGCTTCTCTGTCTCCGGGCAACCGTCAATCGCTCCTGCGGCGGCTTGAACAAGCCCTGCGTACCGGCTCGGGTGGGGGCGAAACACGGCCAATCGAGCTTGACAGTGATACCCGCCAAACTATCAACACCACGCAACGACTTCTCGCGGTAGCCGGCCAGGACAATCGGATCGGCGGGCAGCTTGACCCACTTTTCAAATGGCTCGAACTGCCGGTGGTCGAGGAGGTAATTGCCACACCCAATCTGTTTGATGATCCTGATCACCCAGTGCGAAGGCTGCTCGAGAGCATCGACCACCTGGCTCTGCATATCGATCCAGAAACACCGGACCCCGAGTTAAAAACAACGTTGGAGGGTCTGATGCAACCACTCGGGACCGATCCAGCCACTTCCAACAGGGATCTCATCCTGCATGCGCAACAGGTGATCGATCGGCTGGTCAATCGCAGGAGGGATGCGTTTGAGCGTAACCGCGGCCTGGTAGTCAAGTGCCAACGGCAGCGAGATCGATTCGAAAACACGCGGCGGCTGATCACAAATCAGCTCTCCGAGAAGCTAGAGGGAAGATCCATTGCTGTGGCAGTCGATCGCCTGCTGCGGCTGGGCTGGCCCGGATTACTGATACACAGTGCCGTGAGTCATGGAGATTCGTCCCCACAGACCCGTCACTATCTCGAAGTTGTCGACACCCTGCTTGAGGCATTCGAAAAAAACTCATCGATGAAGCCGATGCCCATGGGTCAATTGTCCGAACTCCGGGGGATACTTAAGCAGGGCTTTGTGGAGTACCCGGTGCACGCTCAGAAAGCCCAAGGACTGATCCAAGAGCTGGATCGGGCCCTCTCCCAGGGCGGTGAGGCATTGCGAAGATTAGCGCACGACCGGATTACCGCTGATGCCGACTATCTTCGGCAGCGGCTCCCCGGCCAAGTTGAAACCGAAACAGAATCGATCGGCAAATCCGCGATTTCGGAAACCACGGCCGAATACATCCTTCCACGGCTAAATGAAGGGGACTGGATCATTCAGCGGCGTGGTCATGGCCAGGCCCGGCTACTCAATCTTGCCTGGCGCAACCAATTGGGCTCCCGATACCTGTTTGTCGATGGCCGGGGCAACCCGGCACTGGACTGTGATGAACAAGTACTTGCCAAGGCATTCGAAGAAGCTGAGTACTCGCTGCTCGAGGATCACGAAATCCCGTTAGTCGAACGCGCCGCGCAGCATCTGTTGGAAGGAAACTTTGAGCAGATCAAGCAGGATAGTCACATCGACGCCCTGACCGGACTGATGAACCGCAAGGCGTTTAGCCTGCGGGTAGACTCCCTGCTGAAAAGCAGTACCGATGAACATCGAGAGACCGTCCTGATTCTCCTGGATATCGATAGATTCTCGACGATTAACGATCTCTGCGGTTATGCGGGAGGGGACCGGCTTCTGAAGTTGGTCACGCGGATTCTGATGTCTTGTCACGGTAACGACGCAACGATCGCCAGAATGGGAGATGACGAGTTCGGCATCCTGATGATGAATAGTACTATCGAGAATGGATTCCAGATCGCGGAGACCCAGCGGCGGGCGATTATGGATCTCGAGTTCAGCTGGGAGGGCCAATCGGTTCCGGTATCGGTCAGCACCGGGATTGTCGCCATTGGCAGCACTACCAATACGGCCGCCACCTTGCTCAAAGCAGCCTCATCCGCGTGCACCCTGGCCAAACAGGCGGGACGGAACTGTTCCCGGGTCTACCAGTGGTCAAATCAGGAAGTGCAGGAACAGCTCCGCCTTGTACAGTCGATCCCGGTTATCGAGAAGGCGTTACAGCGCAATCGCATCGATCTGCATGCTCAACTGATAACGCCGCTGTTTTCGGGAGAAGCACAGGATCACTACGAAGTTCTGTTGCGTATACTGGACGACAATGACCAGCCGGGAAGTCCCGTGGAATTTGTTGCCGCGGCGGAACGTTTCGACCGAATGAGATCTGTGGATCGCTGGGTATTGAACGCCTTTTTTGGTTGGATAAAAAAACATCCGGACAACGGGCGGGGGGCCAACTACAGCATCAATATCTCTGGCCAATCTCTCTTGAATGACCAGTTCAGAGCCTTCCTCAAACAGCACCTGAACAGCGGAGTGATATCTCCCGCGAGGCTGGGCTTTGAGATTACGGAGACGGCGTTGGTTACGCAAATGCACCGGGTGACCCCGTTTATCGAGGAAATCCGGCAACAGGGATGCTTGTTCTTGCTGGACGATTTCGGCTCAGGTTACGCCTCCTACTCGTACCTGAAAGAACTGCCAGTGGATCTCGTCAAGATAGATGGCGTTTTCGTGAAAGACATGGTCACCGAAAGCTCAAGCTTTGCCATGGTTAACTCCATCACCGAAGTTGCCCACCACATGGGTAAGAAAGTCGTGGCAGAGTATGTGGAGAATCTCGAAACCCTTCAGTCACTCAGAAGCCTGGGAGTAGACTTTGGCCAAGGATACGCCATTGGCCGGCCTATCCCGCTCAAGCACACCCTCCCCACTATCCTCGAGAGCCCGCTACCACGGGCCGCGGGACGACCTGTAGAGACGTCTCTGCCCTGCACGACAGAGTAGCCTTTCCCCTATCCGAAGGCGTGCATGACTTTGGAAGCCTGGCATCTACCAATTTCTATCATCTCTTCCGCCCGATAAAACTCGTAGAAGGCGCAGCTATTTCGGGGTACCGAGATGATGACATCGGGTGAATAAGAAGCCAGCTTGAAACGGGAGATGGTGTTTTGCATGGTTTCCATGGCGCTGGACACCAGATCGAACACCCCGATCTCCTGTTCGCTATTTTTTACCAGGCGCTGTTGAAGCGCATCCACAAACTGTGAGATGCGGGTGCGGTAAGTACTATCTCCATGGTCTTTCTCTACTTCCGACTGCACCGGCTTCTCACACAACGGGTCACGGCTAGCACTCAGATCGACGGCGATGGTGAGATCGGTCTTGTCCTTGAGCGTGGGTGCTATGGGAATCGGATTGATCAGCCCTCCGTCCACCAAGGTCTTACCCCGATACCGTACCGGAGTAAAAATGGTAGGGATAGCAATCGATGCGCGTATCGCGTCGAATAAAGAGCCATGATTAAGCCAAACCTCTTTCTGATCATCCACATCGGCCGCCACTGCCGTAAACGAGATCGGCAACTCTTCGATATTTCTGTCACCGGTCAGGCTCTTGAGTGTTTCGATGACCTTTTCCCCTTTGATCAGGCCACTGCGGCTGAAGGAGAGATCCAGCAGCCTGAGCACGTCAATCTGGCGCAACGCCTTCACCCAGTTGGTATAGGCTTCCAATTCACCAATGGCGTAAATACCCCCAACCAGGGCTCCCATGGACGATCCGGAAATTGATTCTATTTCGTAGCCTTTTTCTTCCAACCACTGAATGATCCCGATGTGAGCCAACCCCCGAGCACCACCACTTCCGAGTACTAAAGAGACACTTTTTCCCATCACTATTCTCATCCGCAGATAGACATTGACCCGTTGCACCTCCCCCTCCGTATCCGGGCGAAGGACATGTCATCGGACACCGGAGAATCGGCGGATCCACGCTTTGATTTGCCGATTCCAGAGTTCCAATACTAGCACGTCGGCCTTGCTCGGATATGCCTATGTTCGGGGCGACTGCCCACCTTTACGCACCAAGCACAGAAACGGCTAAAGAGAGTCATTTAAGAACCGATAGATAGGGTAACTGTTGTGGAGTACCAACGATGCCGTCACACCGATACATAGATCAGCGATCCAAGCAGAACCCCCGAAGTCATCATCGGTTGATCGATACTATGCTGCAACCACTGACTGACAAGCAAATCAAGGACGAAGACAAGTTGCGGTGGCTAGATTTTCACCGGCGTTCAAATTGGCTACCCCCAGGCTAGGGGTGTAACACCTGGCAACTTGCTCAGGGTAGCAGGACAACCAACCTGTGGTTTAATGGAGATCCGCGGCTAGCGACTCCCGTATCGCGGTGGGTATTTCTACCTCTACCGGATAGATCGGATGGTCTATCCCCGCCCGCACGGGAGTCCCGTTTCGGACCGCGGCAGCAGCTTCTTCCCCCAATTCGAACCGAACGAAGTGGACAGACGATGTCTTGTCAACAGTCTCGCGATCGAGATCCTCGTTGGCAATCGGGCGTACCTTCTCGAATCCAGCCACCTGGACCCATAACGACTTCTCGATTCCGATCAGCTTCGCGAGTGCCTGCCGGCGTTCCTCCACATCTTCATATTCCACCATAAAGGTCGCTTTCCAATTGCTACCATCCGGAATCAACGGATTGTAAACATCCAGCTCATCCTGAATTCCCTGTTGCTCGAAAATTCGCTCGATTCGCAACATCTCCTGAACCTGGTACTGCATGGTGAGCGCATCTTCAAAATAGAGCGCGGCATGCTCCCCAAGCACCAACCGCCGGTGCTTCTTGTGATCGATAACCTTCTGCCGAAACTCATCACGAACTTTGGCATACTCCTCAAGGGAATAAAGGTCGGCATGGGTCAATTTCTTCATTTCTACACGGTCCTTTTCGATACGTTATGCACTATATGCCGTAGGCCTTGCGAAGCAGGCTGATGGGATGACTGGCAACACGGCCATCGGCCAGCCCATTCTCGATATGGTGGCCCGCCATCGCGCAATCGCTTCCAAAATAATCCGCTTCGGCATTTTTTACCCTGCCTACCACCGGCTTGACGATCTTCATGGAACTTTCGTGAAACTCACGTTTCACGGCATAGGTTCCGTCATGACCCGAACAGCGCTCGATTGCATCCACTTCGGTGCTTGGAATGAGAGATAGCAGCTCCCGGGTCTTCGGGCCGATATTCTGCACTCGCTGGTGACAGGCCGCGTGATAAGCCACCCTTCCGAGTGGATTCTTGAACTCGGTGTTCAACCTGCCCGCTTTGTGGCGCAACATCAGGTATTCAAAAGGATCGAAGAAGGCGGCTTTGACCTTTTGCACGTCGGGATCGTCGGGAAACATGAGCGGCAATTCCTGCTTGAACATCAACACGCAGGAAGGGATCAACGCGGTGAGATCCCAACCTTCGTCTACCAGGCGCGCAAGAATGGGAATATTGAACTCCTTGGCCTCCGCCACCGCGTCAAGATGACCCAGTTCCAGCTTCGGCATGCCACAACACCGTTCCTGACTAGGCAGCGTCACGGGGATGCCATTGTGTTTGAATACCGCCAAGAAATCTTCTCCAACCGACGGCTCGTTTCGGTTCATGTAACAGGTGGTGAATAGCGCCACCTTGCCCTGGGTCCCGCCCGCCGCCGTGGCCGCTATATCGGGATCGAGCTTTCCAAGCCGTTTGCGTAGCGTATTACTGTGAAACTCTGGCAATTTGGCATCGGCATGGACACCCAAGACAGACTCCATCAGTCTTCGGGCGGGACGCAGCCGATTGGTGCCGTTAACGATCCCCGCGACCACGGGAATACCGGCAAACTTACCAACCGCGTCGGTGCTGGTCAGGATACGGTCCCGCAATTTAACATCGCCCTTCTTATACTTGACTGCCTTGGCACGCAGCATGAGATGAGGAAAATCCAAATTCCATTGGTGGGGCGGCACGTAGGGACACTTGGTCATGTAACAGAGGTCACACAGATAGCAGTGATCCACCACCTTCCAGTAATCCTCCTTTTTGACCCCATCAACCTCCATGGTTTCGGACTCGTCAACCAGGTCAAATAGCGTAGGAAACGACTGGCACAGGCTCACACAACGCCGGCAGCCGTGACAGATATCGTAGACCCGTTCCAGCTCTTGGAATAACGCACCCTCATCATAAAATTCGGGGTTTTTCCAATCGAGGGCATGCCTGGTCGGTGCCTCTAAGCTGCCTTCACGGTGGGGGGGCTGTGCTGCCATGGTGTCTACCTCTCAAAGCTAAGACAGGGGCAGCCCCAAGGCTGCCCCCTGCTACAACATTTACATCTCGTTTAATGCCTTTTGGTAACGGTTGGCATGGGAACGCTCTGCCTTTGCCAAGGTCTCGAACCAATCCGCCACTTCGTCAAAACCCTCCTCACGGGCCGTCTTGGCCATGCCGGGGTACATATCGGTGTACTCGTGGGTCTC
>JAGRGP010000132.1 GCA_020445415.1 Gammaproteobacteria bacterium
TCGGACTTGAGTCCGGCGTTTACGATCACTGCATCGTTAGTGATCTCGAGGACGGTGCCAATCACAATAGCGCCAGAGCGCAGTTGAGTGTTGGCGATACTGGCCTCAAATAGTTCCGCAAAGCTTTCGGTCATGTAAAAATCCTGAATCGGCAATGCCGAGTCCTGGCCCCAGGTACCGCGGGCCCTTGTCAATTGAGTTTAAAGAAATGCCTGAGTACAGGCCCCTACCGAGTCAATTCCGGGTAGCGGGAATATACCCGCTCCAGAACCATTTTCAGCACCTCCGGTATAGAAAGTGCCGTCGACTCGACCTGCCACGCATCGGCAGCGGGCATAAGTGGGGCCACGCTTCGTTGGGTGTCCCGCTCATCCCGCTCCTTGATTTCGTTGGCAAGGGCCGCAAGGTTAGCATCCAATCCTTTTTGTTTCAACTGCTTATAGCGCCTTCTCGCCCGTTCTTCAGGAGACGCCGTGAGATAGATCTTAACCCCGGCGGAGGGGAATACGACCGTACCCATGTCCCTTCCATCCGCGACTAAGCCCGGTTCCTGGGCATACTCCCGTTGCCACTGTAGGAGCGCCTCCCGAACCTGGGGAACGGCGGCTACCCGGGAGGCGGCATTGCCTGCCCGCTCACTCCTGATAGCCTGACTCACCTCATCTCCGTTCAAATAGACGGCATCTTCTCGAAACTGAACCTGCATGGTCTGCGCGATCTCCACCAGCCGACCGAGTTCGGTGTCACGTACACCGGCACGCTCTACGGCTAGGCCCAGCAATCGGTACAATGCGCCGCTATCAAGGCAATGCCATCCCAGCTGCTTGGCCACCAGTTTTGCGATCGTGCCCTTACCGGAACCACTGGGACCATCAATCGTTATCACACGCACCACAGTCTACTCGCTCCGCCATTCACGGATTGCCAATCCCAACCCCTGAGCCAGCGTTGCAAAACCCGGGAAAGAGGTATTCACGTTGTCGCACTCCTCGATCTCAATCTCTTCCGCCGCCGCGAGTCCGGCGATCGCAAACGCCATGGCAACCCGGTGGTCGCCCTGGCTGGATACCCGGCCACCACTGAGCCTCCCCCCGCGGATGATCATACCGTCGGGCGCCGGCCGTGCGTCAATTCCCAGCACCCGCAAGCCATCAGCCATCACCTGGATCCGGTCGCTCTCCTTGACCCGCAGTTCCTCCGCCCCGGTAAGCTGCGTCTCTCCTTTGGCGCAGGCGGCGGCAACGAAGATCGCTGGAAATTCATCAATGGCTAACGGTACCAGGTCCGCCGGAATCACCACCCCGTGCAATGGTGCGGCCCGCACCCGCAGGTCGGCCACAGGCTCACCGCCCACGGATCTGGGATTGAGCACTGTAATATCCGCGCCCATCAAACGCAGGATAGTAATCACACCGTCGCGCGTAGGATTTATCCCTACGTGCTCAAGATAGAGATCCGAGCCCCGAGCAATACTAGCTCCAACCAGAAAGAAGGCGCTGGAAGAGATGTCTGCCGGGACATCGATGGAACGCCCGGTTAACTCCCCACCGCCGACGACGGAGATCTTTGCGCCCGCACGGCGAAGCGGGTACCCGAATCCCTCCAGCATACGCTCGGTATGGTCCCGGGTAGGCACGGGTTCGACAACGCAGGTCTCCCCCTGAGCATACAGTCCGGCCAGCAGTAGGCTGGACTTCACCTGCGCACTGGCAACAGGCAACTCATAGCGGATGCCATGCAGCGGGCGGCCGCCACGAATGCACAGCGGGGCAGTGCCCTCCGGCGTGGTTTCGATGAAGGCTCCCATTTGCGATAACGGAAGTGTGACACGGCCCATCGGCCGTTTGCAGAGGGAGGAATCTCCCGATAACCGGGTATCGAACCGCTGCCCTGCCAGCAGCCCGCACAGCAGCCGCATCGAGGTGCCGGAATTGCCCAGGTCCAAACACCCGTCCGCGGGCGCTTCCAAACCGTGCATGCCCACACCGGCTATTTCCAGCCTTCCCGCCTCAGGTCCTTGAATACTGACCCCCATCCGACGAAAGGCGTGAAGCGTTGCCAAGCTGTCCTCACCCTCCAAAAAACCCGACACCCGGGTAACACCCGTTGCCAGCGAGCCTAGCATGACGGCACGATGGGAAATCGATTTGTCTCCGGGTACCCGCAACTTTCCTTGCAGGCAGCCGCCTGGATGAACGCGGTAGCGCAGTTCAGCAATGGGTTTCAATACATACTCCGCAGTTTCTTGAGCTCGATTACCAGACCGCGACCGGTTATTCCGGTGAATCCAATGCCCCGTCGATATAGCGGTCCCTTGCTGCCTTCGCGCGGGAAAAAACTTCGAGAAGCCGCTCACCATCACCCTGGCGAATGGTCTCTGCAAGATCCTTCATGGCGGCAATATAAACGTCCATCGCGGCCCCCAACGCGGCTCGGTTAGCGACACAGATGTCACGCCACATTACCGGGTTACTTGAGGCAATACGGGTGAAGTCCCGAAAACCTCCCGCAGCATAACGGAATATCTCGTCGTTCTCCTTCATCTGCGCCAAAGCGTCGACCAAACTGTAGGCCAGCATATGGGGAAGATGGGAGGTGGCAGCAAGCACTTCATCATGGTGTTCGATGCTCATTCGAGTCACTTCGGCACCGCAGGCTCGCCACATGCGCTCAACCTTATCCAATGCCTCGTCCGAGGTCGCCTCGGTAGGTGTCAGGATAACCCGGCGCTTCTGATAAAGCTCGGCGAACGACGCCTCTACCCCGCTCCGCTCGGTTCCCGCGATGGGATGACCGGGGACAAATCCGGGTGGTAGAAAACCGAAGGCTGAGCGGCAATCGGCCACGACGCTGCCCTTGGCACTACCGCCATCGGTAATCAGTGTATCCTCCGCAATACATCCCCGAAGTGCACGGAAGGCGGCCCCCATGGCCCCTAGGGGAATCCCGAGAAAGACCGCATCAGCCCCGCTCACCGCGGCACCAATATCCTGGTTGAACCCATCGATGACCCCCAGCTCAACGCCGCGCTCGAGGTTATCCCGGTTCCGGCCACAACCGATGATCTCTCCGACCTCACCCGCGTTCCGCAATGCCCGCGCCAGGGATCCTCCAATCAGACCTACGCCAATGACTGCCAGCCGCCGGATGAGCATTAAACCAATACCTTGCCCAGTGCGGACAATAATCGTTCGTTCTCTTCCGGAAGGCCCACCGTAATCCTGAGATGGTTGGGTAATCCGTATGCCCCAATTGGCCGGGTAATGCATCCCTCCTTGAGTAAGGCCTGATCAACCGCGGCAGCCGGACAACCCAGATCAACCGTGACAAAATTGCCCACCGAGGGAATAAAGCTCAGTCCAAGCTGGCGGAAACCGGCTGTCAATTGCGCCATGCCCGCGGCATTGAGCGCAACCGAACGGTGGATAAATTCCTGGTCCTCCAGCGCCGCCAGCGCCGCCACCATAGCGATACTGTTAACGTTGAACGGCTGGCGCACACGGTTCAGCAAATCCGCCACACGAGGATCGGAAATCGCGTAACCCACCCGCAGCGACGCCAGGCCATAAGCCTTGGAAAAGGTGCGGGTAACGATAAGGTTAGGATGATCTGCCAACCAGCGAGTCGCATCCGGATATCCGGATTCGGAAACGTACTCCGTATAAGCTTCGTCAACCACCACGATAACATCATCCGCCACGCCGGCGATGAAGCGCTGTAGCTGTGTTGCGCTTACCCATGTTCCGGTCGGGTTGTTCGGGTTTGCAATCCATACCACCCGGGTACGCTCACTGACCTGTTGAGCCATGGCCTCCAGATCGTAGCCATAGGCCTTGGCCGGGGTCATCTTGAGGGTCGCGCCCACCGACTGGCTGCTAATGGGGTAGACGGCAAAGGCGTGCTGAGAGAACAACGATTCACGTCCCGGCGCCAGAAAAACCCTGGCAATGATGTCCAGCACATCGTTGGACCCGTTGCCCAATGTGATACAGGAGGGGTCAACCCCGTGTTTCTCGGCGAGCGCGGCGCGCAGCGCGAAACCTCCTCCGTCGGGGTAGCGAGATAGACTCTGCCATTCCTTATCGATCGCCGCTTTGACGCGCCCACTACAACCCAGTGGATTCTCGTTGGATGCGAGCTTTATCGAGTCCTTAATCCCGAGTTCCCGCTCCAGCTCCGATACCGGTTTTCCCGGTATATAAGGTTTCAGATCAGCGATCCCCGGTGCTGCCATTTCGAGAAACCGATTGCGCGAATCATTCATCGTTCAACCTTCTCCTTCCGTAGTTCAGTGATGTTCTTTTTAGAGTACCGCATTAGGATAGGAGCCCAATATTTTCAGCATCCGCGCCTTGTCCTGCAGATCATCCAACGCCTTTCTGATCTTGGGATCGTCCTGATGCCCTTCGATGTCGATAAAAAAGACATAGTCCCAGTTGCCTTGGCGCGACGGCCGAGACTCGATTCGAGTCATGCTTATACCGTGTTCCGCCAACGGCTTGAGCAGCGCGCCAAGACCGCCCGCGACATTGCGTGTCGCGCACAGGAAGCTCGTCTTGTCGTCGCCACTGGGTAGGGCTTTCTGCCGGCCAATTACCAGAAACCGGGTAGTATTATCGGGCTGATCCTCGATGTTGCGTGCCAACCCTTTAAGTTGGTAGAGTTCCGCCGCCATCTCACTGGCAATGGCCGCGCTGCGAGGTTCACTTCGCGCCAAGCGCGCCGCTTCAGCGTTGCTTCCGGCCGTGATCTGCTCCGCCTGGGGTAGATTCCGGTCGAGCCAAAGCCGGCACTGGGCCAAAGACTGCTGATGGGAAAACACCCGTTTGATCTGGGACAGTTCCGATTCCATGCTCAACAGGTGGTGATGGATCCGAAGGCTTACTTCTCCACAGATGAACAGGGGAGACTGGATGAACATATCGAGAGTATGGTTGATTACGCCTTCCGTAGAATTCTCCACCGGCACGACACCATACTGGGCGGCTCCGGATCCCACATCGCGGAACACGTCCGAAATCGCTGCCAATGGCACGGCGAGGATTGAATGTCCAAAATGCTTGAGTGCCGCGGACTGAGTAAAGGTACCCTCGGGTCCCAGATAGGCAACCTTTAGCGGTTGCTCCAAGGCCAGACAGGCAGACATGATCTCCCGAAACAGCCGGGCCATATCCTCATCTCCCATGGGACCGGTATTGCGTTTCTGGACCTGCTTGAGAATTGCCGCCTCGCGTTCGGGGCGATAAAAGAAAGCATCCTTGTCCTCATCCAACTTGACCGTCGCCACCTCCCGGGCAGCCGCGGCACGCTGGTTGATTAGCTCCTGAATCTGCAGGTCCAGCGCATCTATCTTGTCCCGGAGCTGCCTGAGCTTGTCTTGTCCGCCCATATGATCTTCAGTTAATCCGGTTACACCCCAGACAGCGTACCGACAATACTCCGTTGATACTTTCGATCTGTTTGATGGTCTCCTCGCTGGGTTCTTTATCGGTATCCATCAGGGTCACCGCCACCTCTCCGCGGGACTTGTTCAACATATCGACGATATTCAGTCCGGCCTCGGCCAGATCCGTAGAGATCTGCCCCACCATATTTGGAACATTGGAGTTGACTACGGCAATGCGAAATCCGCCGTTTCTCGGAAGATTAATCTTGGGAAAATTGACCGCGTTTCGGATGTTGCCGTTCTCCAGGTAATCCTTGACCTGATCAGCGACCATGATCGCGCAGTTATCCTCCGCCTCGGCGGTGGATGCCCCCAAGTGGGGCAGCGTAATGCAACGCGGATGGAGCTTCAGCAAATTGGAAGGAAAATCGCAGATATAGGCATAAAGCTGGCCGGTGTCCAAGGCCGCCACCGCCGCTTCATCGTCGATTATCCCCGACCGGGAGAAATTAAGCAGTACCGCGCCCCGTTTCATCAGTTTCAGGCGCGTCTCGTTAATCATGTTACGGGTCGAGTCGATAAGCGGGACGTGAAAGGTCACGAAATTCGACTTAGACAACAGGTCATCAACGCTCAGTGCCTGCTCTACCTCCGCCTCCAGTTTCCAGGCGCTCTCCACGGTAATGGTCGGGTCGTATCCAACTACATCCATACCAAGCGCCCGCGCTGCATTCGCCACCCGAACACCAATCGCACCCAGACCAATGACTCCCAGGGTGCGACCCGGCAGCTCGAAACCCACAAAGCGTTTCTTGCCCTGCTCCACTTCCCGGTTGATCTCCCCATCGTCACCGCTCAAACCTTTGGCGAACTCCCAAGCTGGTCCGATATTGCGGGCTGCCATCAGCATGCCCGCAACCACCAGCTCCTTCACCGCATTGGAATTGGCCCCCGGGGCGTTGAAAACCGGTATTCCTTTTTGGGTCATGCGGTCTACCGGGATATTGTTCACGCCGGCTCCGGCCCGCCCAATCGCCTTGACCGTGGAGGGTATCTCCATATCGTGCATCTTGTAAGAACGCAACAGGATCGCATCCGGATGGGTTATCTCCGAGGCAATCTCGTAACATTCCCGTGGCAAGCGATTGAGGCCTGATACAGATATATTATTTAACGTCAATATCTTATACACTTTATTTAATCTTTTGCTATAGGTTAATAACAATCAGCCTTTACGCCGTTCAAAATCATTCATAAAGTCGATTAGGGCCTGGACACCCGCCTCGGGCATGGCGTTATAAATGCTGGCTCGCATACCGCCTACCGAACGATGCCCCTTGAGGGTCACTAGCCCGGCCTCCTTGGCTTCGGAGAGAAATGCTCCATCCAGGTTTGAATCGGCCAAGGTAAACGGGACATTCATCCAGGAACGGCAATCAGGATCGACCGGATTGTTGTAAAACTGCGAGCCATCTATCGCCCCGTAGAGCGCCTTGGCCTTCTTCTCATTCACCGCGGCCATGGCATCTAGCCCACCGTTGCGCTTGAGCCATTGAAACACCAGACCCGCCAGATACCAGCTATAGGTAGGCGGCGTGTTATACATGGAGTCGGCATCCGACAGGGTACGGTAGCTGAGCATCGACGGGGTAGTAGGAGGAGCATCCACAACCAGATCCGCACGAATAATCACCAGCGTAAGGCCAGCCGGACCGATGTTTTTCTGGGCACCGGCATAGATCACACCGTAGCGGGATACATCGATGGGCCGGGATAGAATAGTGGACGAAAAATCGGCCACCAGGGGCACTCCCCCACTCTCCGGGACATAGGGAAATTCGATACCCTGAATCGTCTCGTTGGGCGTGTAGTGGAGATACGCCGCCTTCGGGTTCACGCGCAATTCATCCGCCGCGGGGACCACAAATTCTCCCTCCGGAGCAGCCCCGGCAATACCAACCTCACAGAAGCGCTTGGCTTCGGCAATCGCCTTCTTCGACCAAGATCCGGTATTGATGTAGTCCGCCGTGGAGCGGCCCTGCAACAGATTGAGTGGCACCATGGAGAATTGGGTCGATGCGCCACCCTGAAGGAACAGCACCCGGTAATCTTCCGGGATCGCCAGTAGCTCCCGTATGTCAGACTCCGCTTGCTCGGCAATCGACAGAAACTCCTTACCACGGTGGCTCATCTCCATGACAGACATCCCACTGCCCCGCCAATCGAGCATCTCCTGTTGAGCCTGCTGCAGTACCTCGTCCGGCAGTATCGCCGGACCCGCACTAAAATTATACACCCTGGACATTTTACTATCTCCGATACTACCGTTTAAATACAGCTAGTTATATTATATTTTAAAGAATATGGATGCGATAACATCAGACCAAACGAGACAACTAATATACCCCTCATTCACCGGCACACGAGGCTATTGGCCTGCCGTGGTCCCATCGTCAGATTCATCGCCATCACCGTTGATATCAAGCGACTCCACCCGGGCGATCCCGATTAACTTTTCGTCTTTCGACAGTCGTATCATGGTGACTCCTTGGGTCCCCCGGCTTAATACCGAAACATCGGACACGGGTGTCCTGACAAGGGTTCCTCCATCCGAGATCAGCATCACCTCATCTTGATCACCGACCAGGACCGCCCCAACCTGCTCACCATTACGATCGGATGTCTTGATCGAAATCACGCCCATGCCACCGCGCCCCTTCACGGGAAACTGATCCATTGGCGTGCGCTTTCCAAAGCCGTTTTCCGTTACGGTGAGGATGGTGCCTTCGGGCTTAGTGATAATGAGTGAGTTAACCCGCTGTCCGGTGTTCAATCTAATACCGCGCACGCCGCAGGCCGTTCTCCCCATCGCCCTGACCTCTGACTCACTGAAGCGAATCGCCTTTCCGGCCGAGGTAAATAGCATGACATCCCGTGTTCCATCGGTCAGGGCAACTCCGATTAACTGGTCGTCTTCCCGTAGATCGACCGCGATGATTCCACTTGCCCGTGGACGGGAAAACTCGGTCAAGCGTGTCTTTTTCACCGTACCGGAACCGGTGGCCATCAATATGTAGCGGTCATCCGAATATTCGCGCACCGGCAATACCGCGCTGATCCGTTCGTCTTTCTCTAGTGGTAGCAAGTTCACGATAGGTTTACCCCTGGCATTGCGTCCAGCCTGGGGCAGTTCGTAAACCTTCATCCAATACACTCTGCCGCGGCTGGAGAAGCAGAGTATGGTGTCGTGAGTATTGGCGACAAAGAGTTGATCGATAAAGTCTTCATCCTTAGTCGTGGTGGCGGTCTTGCCTTTGCCCCCCCGTTTCTGCGCTCGATAGGTATCAATGGGCTGAGCTTTGGCGTAACCCGAGTGCGACAAGGTAACCACGACGTCCTCTTCGGTAATCAGATCCTCCAAGGTGAGATCGAGGCGATCGCTCAGAATCTCCGAACGCCGGCTGTCACCGTACTGCTCGCGAATCGTCAGTAACTCGCCCCGGATGACTTCCATCAATTTGTCCGCACTGGATAATATTTCTAGTAAATTATTTATTTTATCTATTATCTCACTGTATTCATTTATAATTTTATCTTGCTCCAGACCTGTCAGTCGATGAAGCCGCAAATCTAGGATGGCCTGAGCCTGGGTCTCGGTTAACCGATAACCCGCCGTGGTGAGACCAAAGGCTGGATCGAGATCCTGGGGCCGCGAAGCATCCGCCCCGGCCCGTTCCAGCATCGCCTCCACCGTACCCGACTTCCAGTGCCTGGCCAGCAGCTTGGCCTTCGCCTCCACCGGACTTGAGGCGGCCTTGATAAGCGCAATCACGTCGTCGATATTGGCTAGCGCAACTGCCAGCCCTTCGAGGACATGGGCACGGTCCCTTGCCTTGCGCAACTCGAACAGCGTGCGGCGAGTAACCACCTCACGGCGATGACGAAGGAAAAACTCCAGTATCTGTTTCAGATTTAAGAGGCGGGGTCGCCCATCCACCAGGGCCACCATATTGATACCGAACACGGTCTGCATCTGCGTGTGCTGGTACAGGTTATTGAGAATCACCTCGGCCACTTCACCCCGGCGCAATTCGATAACCACACGCATGCCGTCCTTGTCGGATTCGTCTCGCAGCTCGGTGATACCTTCCAGGCGCCTTTCCTTGACCAACTCCGCGATCTTTTCCAACATCCGCGCCTTGTTTACCTGGTAGGGTAACTCGTGAACCACAATGCGCTGGCGGCCATGCTCGCCAAATGCTTCAATCGTGCTTCGTGCCCGCAGGTAGATTCGCCCCCGCCCGGTCAGGTAGGCCTCCTGTATACCTCTTGCACCATTGATCATGGCGGCTGTAGGAAAGTCGGGACCGGGAATGTACTCCATCAATTCTTTGATCCCGATCGCAGGTGTATCGATCAGGGCGATGCAACCGTCGATTACCTCGGACAGGTTGTGCGGCGGGATATTGGTCGCCATGCCCACCGCGATTCCCGAGGAGCCATTGATCAGCAGATTGGGAATTCGCGCCGGCAGTACCGCTGGTTCAAACTCCGATTCGTCATAGTTGGCGGTGAAATCGACCGTCTCCTTGTCGATATCGTCCAACATGCTGTGGGCGATCCGCGCCATGCGCACTTCGGTGTAACGCATTGCCGCCGGGGCATCGCCATCCACCGAGCCAAAGTTCCCCTGACCGTCGATCAGCATGTAGCGCATGGAAAACGGTTGCGCCATGCGCACGATCGTATCGTACACTGCGGTATCCCCGTGCGGGTGGTACTTACCAATAACATCCCCTACCACACGAGCAGACTTTTTGTACGGCTTGTTCCAGTCGTTACCGAG
>JAGRGP010000133.1 GCA_020445415.1 Gammaproteobacteria bacterium
TCAGCCGCTCGGCCATCTCTCCAAAACTGCTGCGAGGTTATTATCACCTCCAAAACCGGCGCTATTCTAGCGTATTTTTTGCCTACAATCCTCTACCAATTGCCGACTCGCCAGTCTTGGAGAAAATTCTAATAGGTTGTAAATAAAGGCGTTTGTTATTTGAAATCGACAAAACAAAAAAGGCGACAACTAAGTTTCCGACGCGTCAACTATTGCCTGGGTCTTGATCGGCGAGTTGTTCCTGTTTGATTCGTTCGTAAATCTCTTCACGGTGCACGGTAATATCCCGAGGCGCATTGACGCCAATGCGTACTTGGTTCCCCTTGACACCAAGCACAGTCACCGTCACCTCGTCACCAATCATCAATGTTTCGCCGACACGGCGTGTCAATATCAACATCTTCCTATCTCCCTGTATTCAATTTACAGTTCCTTCATCTTCCCGGAC
Source organism: Gammaproteobacteria bacterium (assembly GCA_020445415.1). Classification (GTDB taxonomy): domain Bacteria; phylum Pseudomonadota; class Gammaproteobacteria; order Chromatiales; family Chromatiaceae; genus HKST-UBA178. Next base: position 449 of record JAGRGP010000133.1, read on the forward strand.
CGAGGTCTCCTCACTGAAAATGCAGTTACTGTGCCAACCAAGCTCTAACACCACGAAAAATGAACATGGAGTAGGGCACGCAGAATATTACCAGTAGGTTTCATCTAGCTAAAGGGAAATGAATGCCTATTAATAAAACTTATACCCAATTCCAACGGACAGTCACCGGATGTTAAAGTTCAGAGGCCAGGCCAAACGACTCATGTAGCGTTCGCACACCCAGCTCCAGATACTTTTCGTCCACAACCACCGAGATCTTGATCTCCGATGTAGAGATCATTTGAATATTGATACCCTCGCGGGCCAACGCCTCGAACATTTGACTGGCAATACCGGCATGAGAGCGCATACCGACCCCCACCAGTGATAGCTTGACAATATTCTTATCCCCTACCACCTCCCGAGCGCCAACTACCTCCGCTGTCTCCTTGAGTATTTCCAGGGCCTTATCGAAATCGTTCCGGTGTACCGTAAAGGTGAAATCAGTCGTATCGTCTTTGGCTATGTTTTGGACGATCATGTCCACTTCGATATTGTCACCCGATATCGGCCCCAAGATACTGAATGCTACACCCGGCTGATCAGGTACTCCCCTGATGGTTAGCTTGGCCTCATCCTGGCTGAATGCGATACCGGCAATCTTGGCGTCTTCCATATCTTCGTCCTCAAAGGTGATGAGCGTCCCCTCACCTTCCGTAAAACTGGATAAAACACGCAGGGGAACATTGTATTTACCTGCAAATTCAACCGAACGAATCTGTAAGACCTTCGACCCAAGACTGGCCATTTCAAGCATTTCCTCGAAGGTGATCCTGTCCAGTTTGCGTGCCCTAGGCTCAATCCGTGGATCGGTGGTGTACACCCCATCCACGTCGGTATAGATTTGGCACTCATCGGCGTTCAACGCCGCCGCCATGGCCACCGCGGTTGTATCCGAGCCACCACGCCCAAGGGTGGTGATGTCTCCCTTGCTATCCACCCCTTGAAAGCCGGCCACCACCACCACGCGTCCCGACTCCAGATCCTCCTTAACCGACCCGCCGTCAATCTCTTTGATCCGGGCCTTGCCGTGAGCGTTATCGGTTAGAATGCGAACCTGGCCCCCAGTGTAGGAACATGCCGGGCATCCCACCTTTTTCAACGCGATGCTCAACAAGGCAATGGTGACCTGCTCTCCGGTCGACAACAACACATCCATCTCCCGCGGATCCGGCGTCCTACAGATGCCTTCTGCCAATGCGATCAACCGGTTAGTCTCTCCGGACATCGCCGACACTACCACCACGACCTGATTACCCGCTTGGCGGGCCGCCTGTACCTTCCGCGCAACCGCTTCAATGCGCTCGATGCTACCCACCGAGGTACCCCCGTATTTCTGAACAATTAATGGCATTTTTGCGTCGCCTACGACCAAACTAGCATCCCAATCAGACAAAGGGCGCCAATTAAACACCATTTTCGCCCCTTGATAAATATGTAGCGTACTGACTAGGAGAAGAAATCCTCAGGGGCAACGAGGCATGTTTGCGCTGCCACCCAACAGAGGCTGCCCGACCTCGCAGAAGCATACGCAGGTGAAGCGACCGGAATATACCGCAACGTCGTTCAGTGCACGCCGAGCTGCATCCGCACCCAGCTTTCCACGCTCTTGAGCGCATCGGGCAGTGCCTGTGGATTATTGCCTCCGGCCTGGGCCATATCGGGCCGCCCCCCCCCTTTACCTCCAACTTGCTCGGCGACAAATTTAATCAAGTCTCCAGCCTTTATTGTCCCCGTCTGATCGCGCGTTACCCCCGCCACCAAATTCACCCGGTTGCCATCGGTGGTACCAAGCACAATGACCGCACTGCCTAGTTTATCCTTCAGCCTATCCATGGTTTCGCGCAACGATTTTGGTTCAGTACCCGGTAACACCGCTGCCACAACCTTCAGATCGCCGATGGTTACGGCGCTTTCGACAAGATTGCTTCCGGCCGTGCTGGCAAGCTTCCCCTTTAGCTGTTCCAGTTCCCTTTCCAGGTGCCGGTTGCGCTCCACCAGCTGCGCTACCTTTGTCTGCACGTCATGGCGGGCTGCTTTCACCAGCCTGCCTATCTCCAATAACCGAGTTTCATCGTCCTCAGCCAGCGCGAGTGCCGTTTCACCGGTGACCGCCTCGATACGGCGGACCCCCGAGGCGATTCCGGACTCCGAGGTGATCCGCATAATACCGATATCACCCAACGCCTTGACATGCGTGCCGCCGCACAGCTCGGTCGAAAATTCCCCCATACGCAATACCCGTACCTGGTCGCCGTATTTCTCCCCAAACAACGCCATCGCTCCGGCTTTTTTTGCATCGTCCAGGGACATGACGCGGGTTTCCACCACACTGTTCATGCGGATTTGCTCGTTGACCAAACGCTCAATGGCTTGCAGTTGCTCCCTGGAAAGCGGCTCGAAATGCACGAAATCGAACCTGAGACGATCACCGTTCACTAGCGAGCCCTTCTGTTGAACGTGCTCCCCAAGTATCTGGCGCAGGGCCGCATGCAACAAGTGAGTTGCCGAATGGTTGAGCGCAGTCCGTCCGCGCCTGACTCGATCCACCGCCAGAACCACCTCGTCTCCAACCCGGAGCGTCCCACCGTCCCAACGTCCGATGTGCAGATAGGTATCTCCCTGCTTCTGCGTATCACTCACCCAAAATTGGCCGCTGTCTGATCGTATTATCCCGATATCACCAACCTGACCGCCAGCCTCCGCGTAGAAGGGGGTGCGATCGACGACCAACACAGCATTATCGCCGTCGTTCAGCTGTGAAACCAACTCACCATTGTGGATCATGGAGACCACGGTTGTCTGGTCTTCAAGATGCTCGTAACCGGTAAAATCAGTGCGACTATGTAAATCGACCGCTAGCTGATGCTCCGTGCCAAAATGGCTGGCGGCCCGCGCTCGGTCACGCTGCGCCTCCATCTCGCGCTCAAAGCCCTCCATATCGAGTTGAAACCCCCGTTCCCGGGCAATATCCGCCACCAGATCGGTCGGAAAACCATAGGTATCGTAGAGTTTGAACACCGTACCGCCCGGTATCTCTCGTCCGTTCAGGGAAGAGATAGCCTGTTCGAGTATTTTCATACCCTGTTCCAGGGTCTCGGCAAAACGCTCCTCTTCCAGCTTTAATACCCGCTCGACCTGCCGGCGATTGTTGGGAAGCTCCGGATAAGCTTGCCCCATCTCCTCGCACAACGGAGCGACCAGGCGAAAGAAAAACGGCTCTTTTACACCCAACATATAGCCATGGCGTATCGCCCTGCGGATGATGCGGCGCAATACATAGCCGCGCCCTTCGTTGGCGGGCAACACACCGTCTGCGACAAGAAAAGCACAAGAGCGGATATGGTCAGCGATCACACACAGCGACTTTTCCTCACTGTCACCACAACCGGTGACCTCAGAAGCAGCCATGATCAGTTTCCTGAATAGATCGATCTGATAGTTGCTGTGGACGCCTTGCATCACCGCTGCCAGGCGCTCCAGCCCCATTCCGGTATCTACCGATGGCCGGGGCAGCGGCGTCATGTTTCCGTCGGCGTCCCGGTTAAACTGCATGAATACAAGATTCCAGATCTCGATATAACGATCGCCATCCTCCTGCGGTGTTCCCGGGGGCCCTCCCGCCACCTCGGGACCGTGATCGTAAAAGACCTCCGAACAAGGGCCACAAGGTCCCACATCCCCCATCGACCAAAAGTTGTCCTTGAGTCCGCACCGGGAAAAGCGCGCGGGGTCCACCCCGATCTCGTTGAGCCAGATCTCCGCCGCCTCCTCGTCGTCTTCAAAAACCGTAACCCAAAGCTTTTCCGCCGGCAGCGCGAGTACAACGGTCAGAAACTCCCATGCGTATTGAATTGCTTCCCGTTTAAAGTAGTCCCCGAAGCTAAAATTCCCCAGCATCTCAAAAAACGTATGATGGCGGGCTGTATAACCGACGTTTTCCAGATCATTGTGCTTTCCCCCGGCACGGACACAACGTTGAGCGGTTACCGCCCGGCGATACGCGCGCTTCTCCCGGCCCAAGAACAGGTCTTTGAATTGAACCATTCCGGCATTGGTAAACAGAAGTGTGGGATCATTGTGCGGCACCAGAGAACTGCTGGAAACCTCTTGGTGACCCCTATCTTGGAAGAATTTAATGAATTCGCTGCGAAGTTCTGCGCTGGTCTTCATAACGCCTGTCGATCATAGCCCAAAAGGTTCAATATTATGTAGGTAGATGGCGATTGTCATCCATTGATGCACGATTTATCCTGTGCATGGCAGCGCCCTTAATCCTCTCGGGTAACAAACCAGTTGCCTCAACCAGGATCAACGAGCGCATTCCAGCCAAGTCATCGGAGTCGGCTGGATGCCCGAATAGGACCAACCGACACTCGTCGACCATTCCACCACATTGCGCCAATTCGGCTACTGAAATGCATCTTCACACCAACACTCCCTGGGAACATCAACACGACTTCAGCATCGATACGTCAACAAGCGAAAGAAACACCCAGCTGGTCGTGATCCTAACCGGCGTCATGATGGTCGTTGAGATCTTATCCGGTTACCTGTTCGGATCCATGGCGTTGCTCGCTGATGGCTGGCATATGGGAACACACATGGCGGCGCTAACCATCTCCCTGTTCGCTTACCGCTACGCTCGCCGGCACGCGGACAACCCCCGCTACAGTTTTGGTACCGGCAAGGTCGGCGCCCTCGGGGGGTTTGCCAGCGCGACGGCGCTCGTTGTCGTGGCCCTGGCAATGGGGGCCGAATCCATAAGCCGCCTATTCTCTCCACAGGCAATCCACTTCGACGAGGCAATCCTGGTGGCTGTCGTCGGACTGGTAGTCAACCTGCTGAGTGCCTGGTTGCTGCAGGAGGGCGGGAAACACCCGCATGCTCATACTCATGATCATGCCCACCACCATGATCATTTCCACCATGACCACAACCTCAGGGCAGCCTATCTGCACGTGCTGGCGGACGCATTGACCTCACTATTGGCAATTGCGGCTCTGTTTACTGGAAAGTACTTCGGTTGGGTATGGATGGATGCACTAATGGGTTTGGTGGGTGCGGCACTCATTACCCGCTGGGGTTTTGGACTGCTTCGTGAAACCAGCGGCGAGCTTCTGGACGAGGTTCCGGACGAACACGCGATCGACCACATCCGTGAGGCCATCGAATTGAGTTCTCAAGACCAGATAACAGATCTCCACCTATGGCGCCTTGGGCCGGGCCATTTTGGTGCCATCATCTCCGTCGTCACTCACGAACCTAAATCTCCAGAGCACTATAAGTCACTGCTGCAAAATATCTCCACGCTTAGCCATATTACGGTCGAGGTTAATCGCTGTAACGATTGCAGCCCCCATTAATCACTAGCGACGTCGGTGGCAAATTCCCAGCCAGATACCAACACCCTTTTGATGACCGCCAGTGAAAACCCGCGATATTCCAAAAAACGAACGCGCTTCGCCCACTCTTGATAAGAGGTAACCGGACAAGCACCAAAACGCCGCCGCGCCGCCTGCTGCAACACCCAATCCCAGTGCGGATCTGATTCCATCAAACACTCTTGGATCAGCTCCCCAGCAACCCCTTTCTCCATCAATTCCTGGCGGATCCGTATCGGTCCAAATCCCCTCGCCTGTCGAACGGCAATATACGCTTCGGTAAAGCGCCGATCATTCAGGGCATTTTGTGCCTCGAGACTATCCAGTACCCGCTCCGCGAGTTCGGGAGTGGCGCCTTTCAACTTCAGCTTACCGCATAACTCGGCACGGGAATGCTCGCGGAAAACCAGCAAGCGTAATGCTCGTCGCTCAACCTCGCTGGAATTTCCCGAGCTGATTTCGCCTTTCTCCTCCGGCATCAGGCCTCCACTTCATCCACTGTCTCTGCTGCACTGCCGACCTTGGGAAATACCAGCTCCCGAATTTGCATATCGATAGCGTTGGCAATTTCCGGATTGTCCTTCAGAAACTGCTTGACGTTTTCCTTGCCCTGACCGATTCGGTTGCTCTGATAACTGTACCAAGCACCGGACTTGTCGATAATGCCGTGCTTGACTCCGAGTTCGATCAGCTCACCTTCATAGGACACCCCTTCACCATAGAGAATCTCGAAATTCGCCAGCTTGAACGGGGGCGCGACCTTATTTTTAACCACCTTCACCTTGGTCTCGTTACCTATGATCTCATCACCCTTCTTGATGGAACCGATTCGCCGGATATCCAGGCGGATCGAAGCATAGAATTTAAGGGCGTTACCTCCGGTAGTGGTCTCAGGCGAGCCAAACATGACACCGATCTTCATGCGAATCTGGTTAATAAATATCACCACGCAATTAGAGCGCTTGATGTTGGCGGTAAGTTTACGTAACGCCTGGGACATCAAGCGGGCCTGGAGTCCCACATGCGTGTCGCCCATCTCACCTTCTATCTCAGCCTTTGGGGTGAGGGCCGCCACCGAGTCCACCACTACCACATCCACTGCCCCAGAACGAACCAGCATATCGGTAATTTCCAGGGCTTGCTCACCAGTATCCGGTTGGGAGACCAGTAACTCGTCAACATCTACGCCGAGCTTTCTGGCATAGGTGGGGTCCAAGGCGTGCTCCGCATCGACAAACGCCGCAGTACCCCCTTGCATCTGGGCCTGAGCTACCACATGCAAGGCCAAGGTGGTTTTACCCGATGATTCCGGACCATAGACCTCAACGATCCGTCCTTTGGGTACCCCTCCCACTCCCAGGGCGATATCCAGGCCCAACGAGCCCGTGGATATGACCTCTATATCCGCCACCACCCCCGAGTCCCCCATGCGCATCACGGACCCCTTACCGAACTGCCTCTCTATCTGACTGAGCGCCGCACTTAGCGCCTTTCTTCGATTCTCGTCCATTATTCCTCCGGATCTCAGGGTTAAGCGATGGCTTCCTGCCATCATCATGTTCTCTACATGTTCTCCATTATTGCATAGCCAAGGGCTCAAGTCATGAGTCCAGCGACCACTTTTTGATTATTCGGTATCTGGGCGCACTGCCGCCAGCTATGGATCGAACCAGGACAAACTCCCGCACCGGCCAATTCAGTGCCGGGAGCAGTTCCCTGGGAGAAATCGGCGATGACCTCCTATAGCAGGTGACATGAGGAGTATAGGCACGGTCATCAGGCGTGAAACCGCAGCGCATAAGCGCTCGCCACAAATACCGGACCAAAGCCCTGAGTTCGACGGGGACAAAACCGGGGCCACACCAGAGAATACCGCTTCTAGGCCAATGCCCGAGTTGATCCAATTTCAGCGAAAACGGCGGCACACCCGACACTCCCTGAGCGGCCCCCTCCACGCATCCCAATAACCGCCGTTCGACACTACCGAGAAATGCCAGCGTAATGTGCAGATCCTCAGCGACTACCGCCCGGCCGGATTTCGGTGATACCGACTCCTGAAGAGACCGCAGCAAGCCTTTCACTCCCTCGTCCGGCCAAAGGGCAAAGAACAGCCGCTGGGTATCATCACCCGGCACCTAGATTAGCAGACGGAAGCCCATGGCATCCGGCTCCCGCTCCACATCTATTGGTATCATCCTCTGCATCGTTTGATTTCCTCTCGAACCCTTGTCCTCTCCCTCGTGAGCATCCTAGCCAAGCTGTTGCCCGTCCTCGAAGAGGGAACCTAAGAAGTCGGCTGACAACCATCTCAATCCTAACGTAGCGCCGGTTATCCGTGCCAGCGGAGCACCTGCGAACGCTGACGCGGGCCCACCACTTGAGATAAACTGGCGTCTTGCATGCAGTAGAGACAAAACCATGGAAATTTTATGCGAACACCGGGCCTCGCATGCCAAATTGGAGATACTCGGGGTATTCGACTGGCCGATCTGGGAAAAGGAGGTCTCCGAATTTCCCTGGAAATATGACCGCGAAGAAACCTGCTATATCCTGCGTGGCCGGTTTGTAGTTACTCCTGACGGCCAGCAGCCGCAAGAATTTGGCAGAGGGGATCTGATTACCTTTCCCGCCGGCATGAGCTGTACCTGGAAGATCCTCAAACCCGTGGAAAAACACTACGCCTTTACTTGAGATTGACCATCCGCACAAGGCGCCGGTTTGGGGACTTGTTCGAGAGCATCCGGGGCAAAGTGACATCGGCCCTGCTTCCCGGACAGGCCCAAGGTCCCCAATCTGCACTTGAAAAGGATTTGCGGAACTTCCAGCGGCCATCACATGCTATCCGGAGAGTATGGTTCCGAAAAACAGGGCCTACCGGCCCCCTTCCCCGGTGGACAGCGTACGTAACACCACATACGCGCTGGCCGAGGCCGCCAAATGTTTCAGCGTATGTCCGCTTACGGTATAGCCGAGCAGCTTGAAGATAAAGACGTCGTAATGTTCGAACACCTTGGAGAGACCATACCAGCCAAACACCCACGCAATCCGTTTCCCGGGTAGATACCGGTGATCGGGAAACAGCCAGAGGAGCAGGGGCAAGGTCAGCACCGGATAAAACTGTACAAAGGCATAGAACCGGAGATCACTCCGCCCGATCTGTTCGGTCTGATCCCAGTAAAGCAAGCTGGCCAGGCCCAGCCCTGTCAGAATCAGCAGCAACCAACTATTTCCCGCACGGGAATGGACTCGATCGGCGACAATCGCAGCCGCAAAGGCCATAAAGGCAACCGACATCGGCAACCGATCCCACAACAACCGGTCCGTGGATGGAGACCAGTGATAGTAAGTCGACCCCAGGCTGACCAAGGCAACGCCCAGAAAAAGGACAAGATAGGGTCGCGCATCCCCAGGCTGGACGAACAACAACCGTCGACTCATACGAATAATAGAGATAAAGCCAATTGATCCCACCAACGCGAAGCCGGCGTTCGATATCACATCGTTGAAATTGGGTATACCGAAGAATGCACGGGTGTCGGCGAACAGATGATAGTCGGGATCCTGGGGGATGGGTTCCAGAAACAACAGACCGATAAAGCTGACAATCAGTACTCCGATCAGGAGCGCAATGCGTTGCTGAGAACTGAGGTAAGTGGAGCGCATCACGTTTATCTGCCTTTGCTTGCAAATATACTGTTTGTTCATACCCCATATGTCCAGAGCCCCGTCACTTGTCCCAAAACTGTTACCCGCATTGGGGTTGCCTTGGGGCATTTCTGGCCCGGCGGCTGATTCAGGATGGGTAATGCCAGTGGCGACACGAAACACCGACACCCACCCAGTTCAGTATCCCCCAGCGGAGTTGACTGCCCTGGGACAATGACCGATAAAGGCCCGCAAGGCACCCGTTCACAGCCCAACAGTCTTCCAGGGACTTGTACCGGGCAGTGCCCCACGATCGGCAATCCACAGGGCCGTTAGCAGGAGCAATGACCGTGCGCGAGAAAGCCCGGAGATTTTGAGCAGAAAGGCGGAAACCACCCCAAATGAAAGAATGCGCCTCCCATACCCCGGTGATGCACAGGTGTTTCATCTTTGTTTAACAAGGATTTTTTAAGATAAACAGCATAAAAGCTACACTACTGGTTACAGTTTTTTCAGCTCCTTGCTTCGTAGTGTGTTTTTATGTTGTAACTAGGCTAGGACTGCTTGGCCAAACGGTTGATAGCCTCCATGTCTTGATGGATTTTGGCGAGAGCCGTTTTAGCTGTTTTGAGATTGTCAACATTCTCGAGTTAACCAGCCTCTATTGCCAGTTCTATAGCGCTTATTGCGCCGCACCCAGGCCCGGATATCTGGCTTCTGCCACCGGTTTGAGGCGTTACCTGGATCTGCGTGCTGATCCGCTCCTTCAAGGCGGGCACGTG